>NZ_JBSWYM010000015.1:0-133282 GCF_056161105.1 Pseudoalteromonas sp. AWH4_217
GCTTCGGTGGCCTTTTTTATTGCTTGAAAAGAGCTAACTCTTGGCAGCGATACCCACGACAAGAGTGGATCGATGACAGCCCGTGGATGCGTATGTTCCGCAACGCACGTAAGAATGTGAGTTAATTGAGAACTCTATAATAGAAAAAGGTCACTTCGGTGGCCTTTTTCATTGCTTGAAAAGAGCTAACTCTTGGCAGCGATACCCACGACAAGAGTGGATCGATGACAGCCCGTGGATGCGCATGTTCCGCAACGCACGTAAGAATGCGAGTTAATTGAGAACTCTATAATAGAAAAAGGTCACTGCGGTGGCCTTTTTTATTGCCTGTAATATCACCCTGTTCATCGTTTAGTATTATTTGTCCCTTATACTATCTCTCCTTAAGTTTTCTGTGCAAATACCGATAAGTTGTTTGAATTAGTGGCCCTCTTAATCGCCAAAGCGGTGCGGAAGGCCAATAATGGCAATCAAGGAGTGAGTATGGATATACAAATACACCCAGGCAGCGCGCCTGTAAGTAAGCCCGTATCGCATTCGCAAGTTCGCAACAACAGCGATAAAGTCTCTGATGCTACCCCAGGCGAAGAAGCACAAAGCGGCGATGAGGTCGACACAGCCCCCCCGTTGCTATCAAAAGAATTGGATGAAGAAGCGGGGCAATATAAAGAAGACAACCCGGTATTCAAAGAGGATTATGAGGATCTTGAAAAAGCCATGGAGCTGATCCAGGCCTTGATGCGTAAATTACAGGCCCAGATCAACAAGTTAATGCAGTCCGTTCAGCAGCGCCACTTGCAGGTACAACAGCACGTAGAAGCTGATACATCAGAGGAGTCAGTGACAATTGAGCATATCGGTTTGAAGCAATATCGTGACGCATCAAAGGTGGATGAAATCGAATTGCTTGAACAGCAGTTGTCCGAATATAAGCAACAGGAAGCGGATATTCGCGTTAATATGATAAAAATGATCCTCGCTGAGCGTGAGCGACTGGAAGAGCTTAAGCGCAAGGGTAAATTATAATCGTGTCTATTGCCAATATGATGGCTAACTTGTAAGGGACTTTTGCAGGCTTAACATCTTCTTACTTTGGCAAACATTACATCGCCATCAAGATCCCTTACACTTAAGCCAGTTTTCACTAACTGCCTGGTACCTATGCGGCGCTTTTTTCTTATTCTGCTGTTTGCCCTGTTTACGATAGGGATCACTGTCTATTATTTTCGCGTGCCACTGACACTCACCATTGGCAAGCAGATACTGACTGAAGAACAGGGCTTACTTGAGTGTCTGGACTGGTCAGTCGACAGCTGGGATCGCCTGGCGGTCGAGCGACTGTGCTGGCGCAGTGAAGCGGTGTCGGTTGAAATCAGTAACGCCACCTTTGATGGGGATCACTTTCAGGTAGCCAGTATGATGGTGACTCATCAGCATACCCAAACCGATAATACGACCGAGGTGGTCCATTCCCCGGCGCCTTTAGAGCTCGACTTGCCAGAAGGCATGCCTAGTTTTGAGGTTGAAGCGCTCACCGTATCCAGTCCGTTGCTGGCAGAGCCACTCAATCTCAGTGTAATGCAGAAGGGGGATTTCGCATTTGCCATCAGTGGTGATGTGGAGGCAGATGTTACCCTGAGTGATACACAATTGCGTGCAGCACTGAAGTTGTCCAGTCCGGTTATACAGACGTTTTTACAGCAAGCAGAACTCCCCGTTACTGTTTCTGAGCTGGCCGGAACCTTAGAGTCAACATTTGATGGTCAGGCTGTCAGTATGGATATCCTGCTGAGTAGCTTATTGGTTTATCCATCTGCTCAGTGCCAGCCAGTGGCCCAGGTTAACGGGGTTATCACGGGGCAGTGGGACCTCACCAGCAGTATTGGCAAGCTGGATCTGAGTCAGCTACCGGTTGAAGTGAATACATCCGGATGCGAGTTGCTGTTTGCACAGGCTAAAAAACCCTGGCTGGACAGCCTCTGGTCAAAGCAGTGGCAGATCCGAATGGCTGAGCCTGTGACATTTAATACGCAAATGGCCAGCTTACCAAAATTATATGTGTATGGTGCAAATGAAGCCACGTCAGCCACGCTAAGCGAACTGGAGTATCAGATTGCTGGTCAGCAGATACATGGTAAGTTGAGAGTTTCACATCAAAGCGAGGTACTTAATCTCCTTGATGTGCAAGCTGATTTTTTGCTCGCTGACATGCAGCTGGAGAGCACTGGTGTTGCCACGATTGAAGTGTCTCAGGCACCGGCAGGGCTGCCCTTTGATTGGCAGGAACTGGCGTTGCAAGGTCAGTTTTCACTGGCCGGAGATATGACTGAGCTGCTGACGTTCAATACCACACTGCAGCCACAGGCTAATTCAGTTTCGCTGCAAGAGATACGATTAGATAACCTGTCTGGCACCCTGTCCACTAGTACAGTGTTGGCCATGACTGAAGGCAATAAACTGGCGGAACATGCGCTATTTGAAAAGGTGAAGTGGGAATTAGAAACACAAGCCGAGCGCTATCAGATAGGCTCAGTTCAGGGGCGTAGTTTAGTCCTCAGCGGTCAGGGTGACGTCAACGGACAGCTGGAAACAACCATCAAAGCAGACATTCAGGTTGGCTCATTTAAACATGATGAGTTCCGTGGCAAAGATCTCAGCCAGCACCTGGCGTTTACCGGCCAGTGGCAACCAGAAGGACCAAAAGGTGAGCTATTAGGGCGTTCAACGATAGAGCTGCTCGCGCATCCGCAATTAGTCCTCAGAGATGTTGCGTTGCAAAGCGAAGGGAGTGTTGCCGGCAGCGAGCAATTGACATTAGATCACCTGCTCACACTGGACAATATTGAGTTGCAGCTGACACATCGTCTGGAAGCGGGATTAATGCCATTCACTCTGACTCTTGCCGAGCACGGCCTGGGCGCATTGCAACCGCTGGCCAGCCAGTTTGTACCTAAGCTCAAGATTGAGCAGGGTCTGATAAATGCCGAGATTTCAGGTGAATTAACGCGTCAGATATTTGATTTTCGGCTTAACGTGAATGATGCTGCATTTTTGTATGAGCACCATTATGTCTCTGAGCTGGATTTACCGGTAAAGGGCAAATGGCATGCTGGCGAATTAATCATAGAGTCTTCCCCCTTGAGTATCACTGAAGTACGCTCAGGGCCGGTATTAACGGAGGTGCGAGGTCAGCTAACGTCAGATAATAATCTGCCGGTATTACGTGAGCTTAGTGCCAGAGTCTTTGGTGGTCAGTTGGCGGCCGAGCAGGTATTACTGAGTAAGCAGGACCAGGAGATTTTAGTGACGGCCAGTGGTCTCGATTTGATGCTGATCTCAGAAGCGGGTAGGGAATCCGGGGTGGAGCTCCATGGCCGGGTATCTGGCAGGTTACCTGTGTTTATGCGCGGCGGCCAGGCTGAGATCCGCGATGGTTACCTCAGTAATGAGATAGATAGCATGCTGAAAGTAGAAGATAATGCGTCGTTTAATGCGTTAAAATCTCAGCGTCCGGAGCTGGAAACTGTGTTTGGCGTGCTGGATGAATTAAGTATTGAAACCTTGAGCTGTGATGTGAATATGGCTCAGGACGGACAACTGGAACTGGCTGTGAAAATTGCCGGCGAGAACAAGCAGCAAAAACAACCTGTGAATTTTAATTATACGCACAGTGAAAATATTTATACCCTGTTCAGGGCATTGCGCCTGAGTGACGAAATCACTCAGGAAGTAGAAAAAGCTTTAAACCAATAGGAGCAACTCAGCATGAAATGGATGCTAACTTTGGTGTTTGCTTGTTTGGTATCGGCTTGTACGCACAAAGTACAGGTCGAAACCAAAGAGCCTATCACCATCAACTTAAACGTCAAGGTTGACCACGAGATCCGTGTTAAGGTCGACAAAGAGCTGGATGACCTGTTCAGCGATGACAGTGAACTATTCTAAGGAGCCAGATCATGAATGCATCTAAGTTACTGACAACGATTGCCGCGGCTTGCATGAGCTTTTCGGTATTGGCTATTTCACTGGATGACGCTAAGTCACAAGGTCTGGTGGGAGAAACCGCAGCGGGTTACCTTGGCGTGATCAAAGGCAACGGTGAAGTCCGAAAACTGGTTGATGAAGTAAACAGTAAGCGCAAGGCCAAGTATCAGCAACTTGCCAAGAAAAATGGCATCAGCCTGAGCCAGGTAGAAGCTATGGCAGCTAAGAAAACTTTTGCAAAAACGGCCCCTGGCCACTTTGTTAAAGTCGATGGTAAGTGGGTTAAAAAATAGCAACCCGGGCGGCTCTAACCGCCCCAATATCTAATCCTGGCGCGGGTGACACTGGCGTAGCAGTTGCTGCCAAAAGGCGGCGCCTTTTCTGCGTGCCAGGCGGATATTATTATCCGGAATTGACTCCGGATCGTCGTAGGTTTCCAGCGCTTCTGCCATACTCGCTTCACGGATTACATGTAAAGCAGGATATGGAGCCCGGTTGGTGTAGTTGGCCGGATCATCTTGCTCTGAGTCAGCGAATACATAATCGGGGTGGAAGTTAGCAAGCTGGAAAACCCCCTCATAACCCTGTGCGACCAGCAGTGCATTGGCTAAATCGACCAAATCTAAGAACTCATCAAAATCGCTAAAGCCAGCAGTAAAAATAAGCAAGCTGGTTTCCCGCTCAGGTGTGTCTGACAGTGCCTGACACTCATCCAGCATGTCCATGACGGCATCTTCGTGTTTTTGTGACTCGCAGACACGGTAATGAATGGCATTTTGCTCAACTTCCTTACGGGCGAACGGACAAAAGTTATATTTTACGATCACTGAGCTGACCCAGTTTTGCATCGCTTTGACGGCAATATGGTGCATTTATTTTCCCAAAAGAGCGTTTATCATAGTAATACTGCGCGCAATGGCGCCTTGATTGCGTGCCAGACAGGCTTTGGCGTGTGCCCCAAGCTCTGTGGCATCTTGCTTCGAACGCAGATAGACCAGCAAAGTATCGGCAAGCATCTGAGGATCTGCCACCTCTATGGCACCTTGCATCGAGATTAGCTCGGGGTAAATATGGGCAAAGTTATAGGTATGTGGTCCAGTCACAACCCCCACCGAACAGGCTGCCGCTTCCAGCGGGTTGTGACCGCCACGCTCAATCAGGCTGCCGCCAATGTAGGCAACCTGACCACATCCGTATAGCAGCTTTAATTCGCCCAGAGTGTCTGCCAGCAGGACTTGTGATGATGCGTTGTATTGCTGACTGCGGCGGCTATAGCTAAGTGTCTGTGCTTCAATCAAAGCCGCGACTTTCTCAAATTGTTCAGGGTGTCTGGGAGCTATGATCAACAGCGCGTCGGGCAGCTGAGTCAATATTTGCTGATGCGCTGCCAGCACCTGTTCGTGCTCCATAGGGTGCGTGGATCCAGCTACCCAGACAGGCCGTGTGCCCAGTTGCGCTTTGAGTGTATCAATTTTTTCCTGTTGATTATCATCCAGGCTGATATCGAACTTGATGGATCCCGTTACCGTCACTTTTTCTCTTGCCAGTCCCAGTTCGACAAAACGTTCTGCATCCTCTTTATTATGGCTTGCGAGCATATCTATCTGGCCCATCAGAAAGGTGCTCAGTGGTGCTACTTTTTGATAACCGGCCTGAGATTTTTCAGACAGGCGCGCGTTCACCACAGCAACAGGACAGGCTGCCTTTTTTGCGTAATAGAATAAATTAGGCCAAAGCTCGGTTTCGAGCACCAGCAGCAGCTTTGGGCGCAATTGGTTGATAAATCGTCGTGCCGCGAAAGCAAAGTCAATTGGCAGGTAGCAAATCGTGATATCCCGAGTCTCTTTATCAAACAACTGAGTGAGTTGCTCCCGTCCCGTTGGCGTGTTGCATGTTAGTACAAAAGGGGCATCGGGGTGTTCCGCCAGTAGTACTTTGATAAGTGGTGCTGCGGCTAATACTTCGCCAACAGAGGCGCAGTGCACCATAATCGCCTGGCGTGACCTGCTTGAGGGGACAAAACCGAAACGCTCAGAGAAATTGGCCTTATATAAAGCGTTCTTTTTTCCTCTTATAACGTATAGATACGCCACAATGACAGGGCTCAGCACTAGCAGTAGCAGGGAATATAAACGTCTAATCATGGTAGCCATCAGTGTAAAAAACGCTTATTTTAACTTGTCGGACTGAAAAAGCGATAACAGGCGTACAAATTATCACAGTTGTTGAGGTGCTCCGCGGACGGGAATTTGCTAGGATCGGGCAAAATCTCCAATTTTAAAGGTTTTAAGTTGTCCTTTCGTACAATCACGCTGTCTTCTTTGTGCTTGCTAGGTGCAGCGCAGTCTTTTGCCATGCCAACGGCTTTTTTACCGCTCGGCAAAGACAACATTCTTGAGTATCAAATTGATCAGATGTTCGCCTTAACGGGCACAACGCCTATGGCAAAGCCATATCGTATTACTGAAGTCAATAAAACCTTGTTTGAGCTAAAAACACTAGACCCAGCTTTGTTTCAGAGTATAAAAACACGATTAGCCCCTTATCTGCAAAGAGACGCGATTACGCGCCGTGGCGTCAAATTACGGATAGATTCGGGCGAATCACAGCAGCTTGCGAACGATCGGGGAAATTACAGCAGTGAGTATGCGGAGCTATCGCTCGGTGGCGTATGGCGCGGCAGTGATACCAGTCTGGTTCAAATCGGTGCACAATATCGCGTAGATGCCGAAAAAATTGTGCCCTACAACACTTTTTATGCTTTAGGCGGTGAGAATCTACAACTGACTTTAGGCTACAAAGAGCATTGGTTCTCACCGTTCAAGCACAGTGCTCCGGTATACTCAAACAATGCCAAAGCTCCATTGTCAGCTTCATTAGGTTTAAACCTGCCGCTGGACAACTGGTGGAATTTTGATTTCGAGCTATTTTACTCCGAACTGGAACATGTAGAGAAAGGCATTCATTACCAAAACAAGCTACATGACGGTACACCAAAATTAGCGGGCACGCATATCAGCTTTGAACCGTTGGATAACTGGAAAATCGGCATAAACCGTATGATGCAGTTTGGGGGAGGACCAAGAAAAGTCGACCTGAAAGATGTCGTAAAAGCCTATTTTGACCCTGCCGGTAACGATAACAGCGGGCTAACAGGTGGTAGGGATAATGAGCTGGGAGATCAATGGGCTACTATCACCAGTACATTCACAACTAATTGGATCCAACCTGTTCAGTGGTATCTGGAATATGGTGGTGAAGATACCAAAAATCATAAAAACTACCAGTTTGGTAATACGGTAGCCAGTTTTGGTGTGTACCTGCCATCACTGACCAAAGATATCACACTGCGCTACGAATATACCAATATGCACAGTCTCTGGTATGTAAACGGAATTTATGAAAAATCGGGTAACACAATAGATGGTTTTGTGGTGGGTCATGCTGCGGCGAACCAGCGCACATTTGGAGATGCGACGCCTACAGATGTACACATGCTGGAAGTGAGCTATCGAGAGAGTCTGGAGTCTCTTTGGCGAGTTAAACTCTCAACTATAGACAATACCAGCAATTACCTTAATGAACTTGGTCAAACTGGCGATGCATATGAGCAAGCTGTTGAGCTGTCTGTCTCCAACACACGGCAGATGTATGACAAGCAAGTGGAAACAGCATTGACCTATGGTAAAGACGTGTTCGGAGAAAGCTACACTTGGCTGTCCGTCGATGTATACTGGTAATTGGGTGCGAAGTGCCTCCTAATTATTAAAACACGGGTTATATTTGATTTTGCAACGAATGCAAAGTCGCATTATTTTTTTAAGGATCACTATGTCAATCAATGATCACATCAAACAAAGCTATCAGGCCAGCTTAGAGCGACACATGGCGTTGTTCGCAAAAATGGCGGACTATCACACCCAGTCACTGGAATTACTGGCTGCTTGTAAAGCAACGCTGGAAGCTGGTGGCAAGGTGATCTGGTTTGGTAATGGTGGCAGTGCGGCTGATGCGCAACATTTAGCTGCTGAGTTTGTGGTTCGTTATAAGTTGGAGCGCGGACCACTGGCGTCCATTGCGTTGACGACTGACACCTCCATTTTGACCGCGCACAGCAACGACTACCACTTTAATACGGTTTTTGAACGCCAGGTTCAGGCTCTGTGTAAACCTGAAGACTTGGTGATTGGCCTGACGACTTCGGGTACCAGTGAAAACATTAACCTTGCACTTAAGGCTGCGAACGAAATCGGCGCTTTTACCGTTGCTTTGACTGGCCGCAGTGGTGGGACAGTAAAAGACATTGCTAAGTTGCCAATTATCATAGACTTTGACGAAACAGCACGGATCCAGGAAGCACATATGTTCATTGGCCACTGGTTATGTGAAGCTGTGGACATGGTCATTGCGGAGCAATCAGCATGAACCTGAGTGCACTGAGAAACTTAAATCAGGCCAAAGTTCTGGTCGTCGGCGATGTGATGCTGGATCGATATTGGCATGGTGACACAGGGCGGATATCTCCGGAAGCGCCTGTCCCGGTAGTTAAGGTTAGCAGCCTAGAAGACAAAGCCGGTGGTGCTGCAAACGTGGCGAAAAACATTGCCCATCTGGATGGACAGGTTGGCTTGTTGGGCCTTATTGGTGAAGACGACAATGGTCGTCAGCTTGAATCGATTCTGGCTAAAGAGCAGATTGCCTCGCAATTGGTGACGGTTGCTGAGCTGCCAACAATAGCTAAAATGCGCGTGATCAGCCGTCACCAGCAGGTTGTCCGGTTGGATCTTGAAGAGCCATTTATACAGTCTCATAGTCAGCTGCTGTTAACCCGCCTGGAACAGGTTGTCAACGACTATGATTTTGTCCTGTTTTCGGATTACAACAAAGGGGCGCTGACCTGCATTGAGGAGATGATTACCGTGGCCAAAGCAGCGGGTAAAACGGTTTTGATTGACCCGAAATCGTCTGATCTCAGCCGTTACCGGGGGGCGGATTATATTACGCCTAACCTCAATGAATTCCGCCTTGCGGGTGGGGATGACCGTGATGAAGCAGCGCTGACAGCCAGTGCCAGAGCACTGATAAAACAAGCCGGTATTGGTGCTATGCTACTGACTCGCTCAGAGCAGGGCATGTCGCTGATCACCCAAGATGAAAAACACGATTTTGCTGCCCAGGTCCAGGAAGTAAGCGACGTTACCGGTGCCGGTGATACTGTGATTGCAACACTGACGACTATGCTGGGGGCCGGATTTTCGCCCAGTGAAGCGGTCGAGCTGGCTAACCTGGCGGCAGGTATCGCAGTTGCTAAACTGGGCGCTGCGACTGTGACTCCAGAAGAGCTGAGCCGCAAGTTAGGCCAGTACCTGCGTCAGACTGGCGAGCATTATCAGACGCCATATGAAGAAGTGCTCAAGCACATTGAGTTTGCCAAGCAAAATGGTGAAACCATAGTGTTCACCAATGGCTGCTTCGATATTCTGCATGCCGGACATGTCCGTTATCTGGCGCAAGCAAAAGCCAGAGGTGACAGACTGGTAGTCGGTCTCAATAACGATGAGTCAATTGCCCGTCTTAAAGGTCCGGAGCGGCCAATTAACCCGCTCAATGAACGGGCTATGGTGTTGTCTGCGTTGGCCTCTGTTGACTGGGTGATCCCCTTCGGCAAAGAGAGTGAAAACGATACCCCTGCTAAACTGATTGAACAGATCAGCCCACATATCCTGGTGAAAGGTGGTGATTACCAGGTGTCTGAAATCGCTGGTGCTGATCATGTCTTAGCGATGGGCGGGCAGGTTGATGTCCTGCCATTTCTGGATGGCTGCTCGACGTCTAACATCATCGCTAAGGCGCGAGACACTGAATAACCCGTGATGTTATAGAACGAATAAGCCGGTTTATACCGGCTTTTTTGTCATTGCATCCTGGTAAGCATCGAGACATGTTTGCCAGTCGCGCTCAGAGCAGAAGAACTGTGCTGAACGGGATGCCTCTTTTTTAAGTGAGCGTGCCAGCCTGTCTATGTTTGCTTGTTGCCAGGCGGTCTCGGGCGTTCTGAGTGCACCTTTGTCAAAATCTATCAGGTAAACCTCGCCGCTTTCATCAAAGAGAATATTGTTGCAGTTTAAATCGTCATGATACGCACCGGCCTGATGAAATCGAGCGAGAGTGGATGCAACCTGCTGCCAGTCGTGCGCAGGCAAAGGGGCCGATTGCAGCCGTTCACATAAGCTTTGTGCACCAGCGATTGCATCCGTTAATATATCGGCGCGATAAATTCCGGCTGATACGCTCACGCGAGCTCCTAAAGGCGTTGGAACCGACAAGCTCAGATTGGCAAGCTGATTGAGCAAATCCAGCTCCTGGTACACTCGGGTATGTTTTAGGCCGGTATACAAGTATTGATCTTTGAGTAACTTGCCAATCAAGCCACCACGCCAATAATGTTTGAGCACCGCGATATTATGCGGTGTATAGCGCACGAACCAAGCCGCTGCGCGCCCCTGCTTAGAAGTCACAACGGCGTTGTGTTGTTGCCAGTAGGTCAGGTTAAACCAGTCCAGAGACAGGGCCTCAGGTGTATGGCTGGTACGAAGCAAATAATGAGTATGGTGTTTTTCTATTTTTAGCATGACTTCTCTGTAGTGCGCGCTGCAACGACAGGCGCCAGTGTAACGACTTTTCCCCTCGGGGAAAATCTCACTGGTTGCAAAATGATGGGTTTTATTTAAGATCGGATGCTTATTTTCAGTTACAGGCGAAATGTGTGTCTCAGGCAATTTCTTCTATTTGTATTCTTCGGCTTTCGGCTATTGGTGATGTATGCCATGCCGTTGCAGCGGTTCAGGCGATTCAGCGGGCGCACCCTCAGGCAAAGATCACTTGGGTGATTGGCAAGGTTGAAGCCATGCTATTGGCGGATCTGCCTGGGGTGGAATTTGTTATTTTTGACAAAAAGCAGGGCAAAGCGGCGTTTAAGCAGCTAAAAGCCCGGTTTAAAGGACACAAGTTCGATGTGCTTCTGCATATGCAGGTGGCGTTTCGCGCCAACCTGGCCGCCCGGTGTATTCCTGCAAAAGTTAAAATTGGCTTTGATAAGGGCCGCTCTAAAGAGCTGCATTCACTGGTGATCAACCAGCGCATTGAACCGCAAAGTGAGCCCCATGTGCTGGAGGGGTTTCAAAATTTTGCCCGTGCGATAGGTGCAGAGTGTGATGCCCCACGCTGGGAAATGCCAGTGAGTGAGGCAGATAAGCAAGAGGCAAGCGTACTTTTAAACGGGCTGACACGCATCTTTGTCATTTCTCCCGCGGCCAGTAAAGCCGAACGAAACTGGTTGCCTGAACGGTATGCAGCACTGGCAGAACATGCTGCGGCGCAGGGTTTTAGCGTGGTGCTCACTGGTGGACCGACTGAGCTCGAGCGCACTCTCAGTGACGAAATAATTCGTCATGCTCAGTGCGATATTTTAAATCTGGTTGGTAAAACAAAACTAAAAACCTTGTTATGCGTGTTAGAGCAGGCACAGCTGGTGTTGGCGCCAGACACCGGACCTGCCCATATGGCGGTGACGGTTGGCACGCCCGTGATTGGTTTATACGCACACTCTAACCCTAAACGCACCGGTCCATACCTCTATCAGGATTATGTGGTCGAGGTATACCATGACAGCGTCTTGGCACAAAAGGGCAAAACGGCACAGCAGCTTAAGTGGGGCACTCGTGTGAAGGGCAGCGATTTGATGAGTCAAATCTCTGTAGAGCGGGTGACTCAGATGTTTGATCATGTAGTACAGCAGGAACAGTTATGACACACAAAGCCGTGTTTTTAGACAGAGATGGGGTGATCAATCAAGACCATGCCTATGTCCACAAGATTGAAGATTTTCAATTTATTGATGGCGTGTTTGAGGCATGTCAACACTTTCAGGCTCAGGGCTACAAGCTAATTGTAGTTACTAACCAGTCAGGCATCGGCCGAGGTTATTATAACGAAGCTCAGTTTGCACACCTGACAGACTGGATGTGCCAGCAGTTTCTGGCCCATGGCATAGAGATTGAGCGTGTGTATTTTTGTCCTCACCATCCACATAAAGCCCAGCCTCCCTACCAGCGAGAGTGTGACTGTCGTAAACCTAATCCAGGAATGTTGCTTCAGGCTATTGAAGAGTTTGATATCGATCCCAAGCGCAGTGTGATGGTTGGAGATAAAGGATCAGACATGCAGGCAGCGCACGCTGCAGGCGTGGCAACCAAGATATTGGTGGAATCTGGCCAGACTTTCAGTGAAGAAGTGCGGGCAACGGCTGATTATGTGTGTAGCTCACTTCGTCAGGTTATTGATGTACCTCCGTTTATCTCATAAACGTTTACAATACGCTGGTGAACAAGATAATCACAAACCGTGCAATTAAGGTGCGAACCTTTTAAAATATCAACAATGATCTAAATGACACAGTCGGTATTGACCATAAACGATATCGGCGTTTTAGTGTGTGCCAGGTGTACACACTCCGTGCAACTAATGGAGACTCCCGATGAGAGCAGCGGCATTTTTCAGCCAGCTTCAGCAACAGATTGAAGAAGTAAAAGCTGAGGGTTTATACAAAAAAGAACGTGTGATCACTTCTCAGCAACAAGCAGAAATCGCAGTATCAACCGGCGAAAGTGTTATCAACTTCTGTGCAAACAACTACCTTGGCCTGGCCAATCACCCAGACTTGATTGCAGCTGCTCAGCGTGGTCTGGATGATCATGGTTTTGGTGTGGCGTCTGTGCGCTTTATCTGTGGTACTCAGGATATCCATAAAACACTGGAAGCCAAAATCAGCGATTTTCTGCAAACTGAAGACACCATCCTGTATTCTTCGTGTTTTGATGCCAACGCGGGTCTGTTCGAAACTATTTTAGGTCCGGATGATGCGATTATTTCGGATTCTCTGAACCATGCATCTATCATTGATGGTGTGCGTCTGTGTAAAGCAAAACGTTTCCGTTATGCCAACAACGATATGGCTGACCTTGAAAAGCAGCTGATCGCAGCAGATGAGGCGGGCGTAAAAACTAAGCTGATTGCAACTGATGGTGTGTTCTCTATGGATGGGGTTATCTGTAACCTGTCTGAGCTATGCGATCTGGCGGATAAATATGACGCACTGGTCATGGTCGACGACTCTCATGCCGTGGGCTTTGTTGGTGAAAATGGCCGTGGTACGCCGGAGTATTGTGGTGTTATGGATCGTGTTGACATCATTACCGGTACTTTGGGTAAAGCACTGGGTGGCGCGTCAGGTGGTTATACATCTGGTAAAAAAGAGATTGTAGAGTGGTTACGTCAACGTTCTCGTCCTTACTTGTTCTCAAACTCGCTGGCTCCGTCTATTGTCACAGCTTCAATTAAAGTGCTGGATATGATGAAAGAAGGTCAGGCACTGCGTAACAAGTTGTGGGAAAATGCCGCGCATTTCCGTACTAAGATGGAAGCTGCGGGCTTTACCTGTGCAGGTAAAGACCATGCCATTATTCCTGTGATGCTGGGTGATGCAAAAGTGGCATCAGATATGGCTGACCGTTTGCTTGCGGAAGGTATTTATGTGATTGGTTTCTCTTACCCGGTGGTACCAAAAGGCCAGGCACGGATCCGTACTCAAATCTCTGCGGCGCATACCACAGAGCAGCTGGACAAAGCGATTGATGCCTTTATCCGCATTGGTAAAGAGCTAGGTGTTATTTAATTACTCCTGGTGGCGTTCAGCTATAAGCGAATTTTAACGCAAGCCACAGGCTTGCGTGTTTCTAACGAGTGAAAACACATGAAAGCATTATCCAAGTTAAAAGCAGAAGAAGGGATTTGGATGACGGATGCGCCCAAACCGGAAGTCGGGCATAACGATCTGCTGATCAAAATCCGTAAAACCGCCATTTGTGGCACAGATGTCCATATTTATAAGTGGGATGAATGGGCGCAGAACACCATTCCAACCCCCATGGTGGTCGGGCACGAATACGTGGGTGAAGTGGTCGATATGGGTCAGGAAGTGCGTGGCTTTGAGATTGGCGACCGCGTATCGGGCGAAGGCCATATTACTTGTGGTCACTGTCGTAACTGTCGCGGTGGTCGCGTCCATTTGTGCCGCAACACAATCGGTGTTGGGGTAAACCGTGAAGGCTCTTTTGCAGAGTATCTGGTTATCCCGGCGTATAATGCGTTTAAGATCCCGGATAATATCTCAGACGAACTAGCCTCTATTTTTGACCCATTTGGTAATGCGGTGCACACGGCGCTGTCTTTTGACCTGGTTGGTGAAGATGTTTTGATCACGGGGGCTGGCCCGATTGGGATCATGGCTGCCGCTGTTGCTAAGCATGTGGGTGCCCGTCACGTTGTGATCACCGACGTGAATGAATATCGTCTTGAGCTGGCGCGCAAAATGGGGGCAACCCGTGCTGTGAATGTTGCCGAAGAAAAGCTTGAAGATGTCATGACAGAGCTGGGCATGACAGAAGGCTTTGATATTGGTCTAGAAATGTCGGGTGTGCCAGTAGCGTTTAATAGCATGCTAAATAACATGAACCATGGTGGCAAAATCGCCATGTTAGGTATTCCACCAAGTGATATGGCGGTAGACTGGAATCAGGTTATTTTTAAGGGCTTAGTGATCAAAGGCATCTATGGCCGTGAAATGTTCGAAACCTGGTATAAAATGGCCAGTCTGATCCAGTCGGGCTTGAACCTGGAGCCGATCATTACCCACCAGTTCCACGTCGATGAGTTCCAGCAGGGCTTTGATACGATGATCTCTGGTCAATCGGGTAAAGTGATCTTAAACTGGGATTAAGGTCCACACTTACCTTGTTAAAACACCTCGGGCCTGTGGCCATCAACGAGGTGTTTTTTGTGTCTGCTTAATGAATTGAGAGTATTATGAGTTTTAAACATATTTCAGTGGCCCAAACGAAAGACATGCTGGCGCAATCGGATCTGGTTATTGCGGATATTCGCGATGCTAACTCGTTTGCACAGGGACATATTCCCGGTGCCGAGCACCTGTCTAATGACAATCTGGGACACTTCTTACAGGAAAAAGAGTTTGAGCAGCCTATCATTGTCGTGTGCTATCACGGTATCAGCTCACAAGGTGCTGCAAATTATCTCGCTGAGCAAGGCTTTGAAGACGTCTACAGCATGGACGGCGGCTTCACACAGTGGGCACAGGAACTGCCTGATAGCGTAGCAAAATGAAACTGTCAGGCTCCCACAATAACCCTCGCGCGGTTCAGGGAGCCACAGCCTGTCTGAGGACTGAGCATATTCAATGCCGTGTTGTCAGAAAAAATGGACAATGGCCACAGGCAAATAATACCTGGCAGGAATGTGTTACCAGTCTATATCACGACCAGTTTCTCGATACCTTCTGGCAGCTGCCCCGACGGGCTCACCACTGGTATATCAGGGAACTTGGCTGAATATGTGGCGCCGTTTTTGCCAACTGAGTTGGATCCTCAAAGCTGTCTTTATTACCTCGTTGGGTATTTTTCTGAGTTTCTATGTGTATGGTGTCGAGTCTGTCTTTAATATCTTCCAGTTTGAGCCTCACACGCCCTGGCGCTGGATCACACCTGCTTTTTTGCACTTTGGTTTATTGCACCTGGTAGTCAATCTTTTCTGTTGGGTATATCTGGGCAATCTGATAGAGCGTCGTTTAGGAAACTGGGTGCTAAGCGCGCTGTTCATTGTCGGCGCCTTGCTGAGCAACTGGGTTCAGTATCTGTTGGCAGGTGCTAACTTTGGGGGGCTCAGTGGTGTGGTTTATGCCCTGTTAGGGTTTTGCTGGATCCACTCGGTATTACACCCTAAATCACCGCCGTTGATATGCGCGCCCGTTGTGGGACTTATGTTGGTTTGGATGGTGTTAGGTTTTACAGATGTTTTGTTTATCAACATGGCAAACTGGGCGCACTTGTTTGGTTTACTTGCCGGTATTGGTGTGGCGATCTTGGTCCGAGCCCGAGATTGAGCTGAGTAGCAGGCCCATTCGATGTGTCTAATGATATAAATATTTGGTAAACAGCACTTCCCGGATGATTTCTTGTCCGGTCTCTTCTTTTAATAAGGTTTTAAGCTTTTCAGCACAGCGCTGGCGAATTTCTTCACGTCCGGTTAGTGACTTTATTGTTTCTTCTGGCTCTTTACTTAAAATCTGGACAATGGCGTCACGCAGTAGTGGGGTGTGGTGTTCGACAACCGCGATATTACTCACGTCATCGAGCATTAAATCGACTGTAACGCGCACATACCCCAGCTTCTTATTAGATTGTCCGATATAGTTCGTAATGATGTCAGGCTCAAATCCGAAGTAACCAACGGTTGATTCAGCGCGTAAGTTTGTACTCACACAAATCAGCACAATTGCCATCAACGCGACACAGATACGATTCATAATAGCCTGAAAATACTTAACTAAATACCAACAATAGGATTAGTTTATACGTAAAACCAGTTTATGAACAGCAGTGAGTAGGGGAAAGGTAAACTTTTTTGCCGGAGTAAGCTTTGCTATTATGACGCGGTTATTATCTTAATTGAATTATCGACTTGTTTAATCTGCCAAAATTATTGCGATCAAGCTGGGAACCACTGTCCCGGTATAAGGACATCATTCCAGACAGGTTGCACCCGTTGTTGTGTGAGACTGGCTCTCTGACAGCTCTGCTACGTTCTCAGTGTGATGCTTTGCATGTAGAAGTACTCAGCGAACAAGTGTGTGTGCTGGAACATGAGGTGCAGGCTATTCTTAAGTGTGACAGCGCGCTATGTCGTGAGGTCGTGTTATATTGTGATGATATCCCTGTGGTGTATGGGCAAAGCTGGATCCCGGAAAGCGCGAATTCACTCGGGCTGAACAATATAGGTAACACGCCGCTGGGCGAGCGTTTGTTCGATCAGCAGGCATGGCAACGGGGTGAGATTGAGGTAACAAAACTTCAGAAAAAGACATTACCTTCATTTTTACCAAGTAAAGACGCATTAGGCAGCGATATCTGTTTTGCAAGGCGTAGTGTATTTACGCGCCAGGATTGCAAAGTACTGGTGTGCGAAATCTTCCTCAATGGAGTTTAAGGTATGAAGCTATCCCGGCTTCGAGCTGATCACATCGAAGAATATAAACAGTTAATGCGGGTTGAGAAGCCGATCGGCACTTTGTTGCTGATGTGGCCAACACTTTGGAGCTTGTGGATAGCGTCCGGCGGTGTGCCACATTGGCATTTGTTGCTCATATTTGTTTTGGGCACTTTCATGATGCGCAGCGCAGGCTGTGTAATCAATGACTTTGCTGATCGTAAAGTGGATGGTGCAGTTAAAAGAACAGCACAAAGGCCCCTGGCCAGGGGCGCTGTGAGTGAAGGTGAGGCACTGACCTTATTTGCCTCACTCATTGGTGCTTCTTTTATCCTGGTCCTGATGCTCAATTGGCAGACTATTTTACTGTCGTTTGGAGCCTTGGTGTTGGCGAGTATTTACCCCTTTATGAAGCGTTACACCCACCTGCCTCAGGTTGTGTTAGGGGCTGCGTTCAGTTGGGGGATCCCAATGGCCTTTATGGCGGCTCAGGAGACAGTCCCTATGATTGCCTGGGTGCTGTTTATTGCAAACCTGCTTTGGACGGTTGCCTACGATACTAAGTATGCCATGGTTGATAAAGATGACGATGTGGTCGTCGGGATCAAGTCGACTGCCATTTTATTTGGGCGCTGGGACAGACACGTGATCGCAGGGTTGAATGTGGCCTTTCTGGCTTGCATGGCCTGGGTGGCGACTCAGGTAAGTATGTCAATGTGGTTCTGGGTTGGGTTTGCAGTTGCCGGGATCTGGCTTGCAAAACTACAATGGCAGATCAATGACAGAAGCAGGGATAAGTGCTTTACGGCATTTTTGAGCAATAATTATGTTGGTCTGGCGATGTTTGCAGGTGTGGTTGCTGGCGTTTAATCAGCGAATAAAACGGCAGGGCTGAAATGACATTAAGGAAGGTGAGGGTGAGCGAATTTTTTACTTTCTGACTCCGTTCTCCAGGCCCAAAACTTCGCCATTCGAACTGAGTGTATTGCTTAAAACTCGCTCAAAACTCCCATTTAACTAAACAGGACAAGAAAAACGGTTAGCCATATTGGTTAACTGTTTACGGCTGTTGCAACCGCATTTTTCTGTGCTGTTTGTTCAATTAATGACAACAAGTTGCTGACGTGTGAACCACTACCAAGTTGGTGACTGGTTTGCACGACAATTTGTTCATGACTCGCATCCTTGTTAGTCTTAAGTAAAATTAGCTCAGGATCCTGTGCGATGACTTTAGAATGTTCAATGCTTGCAATTGCAAAGCTTTGGCTATTCTTCAGTCCATCAATCACCTGGCTGATGTTACCGATTTTGACGTTGGTTGACTTGTTAAGCCCTTCAACCGCCTCATTGAGCATATTCTGCACCTGTTTTGACTGAGAAAAGCAGCCATACATAGGGTACTGAGCAAGCTCGCTGCGACGAATACTATCTTGTGTTGCCAGTGGATGTTGTTTAGCAACAAACAAAACAAGTTGGTCGGGCAGGTGGATATCACTCACTAAGCTGGTTGCAGATTCCAGATAAACACTGATATCGATTTCGCCAAGCTGAAGCTTGCGAAGTAGATCGTGTTCACTTAGAAGTTGCATTTCAACTTTGACATTAGGGAAATCCGCCAAAAACTGTCCACATGACGTTGGCACTATGCTACTTGCTTGTGCAGTGTAACCAACAACAACGCGCTGCTGATCACGACCAAACAAGCTTTGTTTGATAGTGTTTCTGGTTATGTCTAATTCCGACAAGGTCGACTTACAATAATTTAAAAAAAGCTCGCCTTGCTCGGTCAGTTTGACGGAGCGGGTAGAACGTTTGACAAGTTCACAGCCAATTTCATCTTCCAGTGTCTGAATGCTTCTGGTGAGTGCGGAAGTACTGATATTGGTTTGTTCTGCGGCTTGCCTAAAGTGGCGTAAATTGCCTAAAGCAACGAATTGCTCGAGTTGTTCAAATCTCATGTGAAATTCCTTTTATTTCAACAAAAATGCAATGACAACGTTGATTCCCTAATACTAATACAGTTTAGAGAAACATCCAAGTGAATTTTTTACATTTCGCTTACAAAAACTAATCTGGATACTGATCACGTATTGCGACGAATTGTTCCAGATTTTCTACAAACAGATCAACCAGTTTGGGATCAAATTGTTGACCTCGTTGGCTTTTTATCTCGGTTAGAATTTCCTCAAGTGTCCAAACAGGCTTGTAACATCGAACACTACCCAGTGCATCGAACACATCTGCAAGCGCTGTAATTCTCCCAGCGATGTCTATTTGCTCACCTTTCAGGCCTTGAGGGTAGCCACTGCCGTCCCACTTTTCATGGTGTTGGTGAGCGATGATCGCGCCACATTGCAAAATATCATTTGTTGAGTTTTTTAGTATTTCATAGCCTTGTTGGGCATGTGTCTTCATTATTGCCCATTCTTCGTCATTCAGCTTTCCAGGCTTATTAAGAATGACGTCCGGGATACTTATTTTTCCAATATCGTGCAAGGGTGAAGCAAGCTTTATAATTTCGGCCTTATAATCGTTCAATCCGACCAGTTTGGCTAGTAATAAACTGTAATGTGCCACCCGCTTTACGTGTGAGCCTGTTTCTTTGGAGCGCTTCTCAACCGCTTCTCCGAGTATATAGGAGAGCTCTTTTTGTGATTCTTTGACTGTTTCTCTGAGATTCAGGTTGTCGTATGCAAGGGCAATGTTGTTAGCAAAAAATGCGAGTAACTGACAATCGGTAGGCTGTAACAGACCTTTTTTACTGACATACAGCATAGTCTCTAATCCAGCCTGGCTGGTAAAATAGCCCACATATTCATGATCTGATTTACTGGATGTTTTGCGATTATGTGTTTCTATAAAACGGCTTTTCACTTTATCGGGCAGTGCGGTTTGTTCTGGCTCAATACCTGCGCCAGAGGCAGCGAGTAACTGAAATTCAGCCCCGGCCCCATTTTGTTTGTTGACTGCGGCTGCGCAATAAATGTCCGAATCGCTTAGACCCATTACATCAGCAACGTGAGACAAAATGGTTGATGCGAAGTCCTGAACATTATTGCACTTCAAAAAGCTGGAGGATGCATCAATAATGCGCTCAAGTCCCTGTTTGTGTCGTTCAATTGTCTGTATATCTCGGTGGGAGCGCAACGCCGAGTAGAGTAAGGTTTTTAATTTGACCGCAGTCAGCTCAGTCTTGTTTTTATAATCGTTAATGTCGTAGTCGCGGATAACCGATTCTTCTGGTGCCTCACCGGGTTGTCCGGTGCGCAGAATCAGACGAATATCATGGTTGGCCATATCATTACGTATGAACTTGATAAGATCCAGACCGGCATGGTTACTTTCCATCACAACGTCAATTAAGCCAACTGAAATAGACTCTTCCGAATTCAGTATGTCCATTGCCTGTTTGGCTGAATACGCATGATGAAAGCGCAGTGGCTTTTGCTCAAACCGGAAGTCTGACAGCACCAGTTTGGTGACCTGATGAATGTCTTCTTCGTCATCAACCACCAGGATATCCCAATATGCATTATCTATGGTAATTTGCTCGTCATCCTTAAGTGGCTCATTTGAAAAGAGAAAACTGCTCACATAGAACCTCTGCTCAGTATGCATTCTCTGTTAGTATAGCCAGCAAAAAACTGAGTTGCTTAATCTTGTATTGGCTTTTTTTCAATATTGTTAAGTTCTATCGCAATGGCATCACAGGAAATGTGGATCTCGTACAAGGAAAGCAGCAAAGAGAGTGTCAGGCAGCACAGACTGGCGCCAAACAAGATTACGCCGAAGATAGCCACGTCGATAAACAATGCAAACATCGACAAGGTGCACAGTAAGAAGGCGATTACCCCCCATACCTGCATCAGGCGAATCAATTTGATACGTTTTTTGAGGTTGTCAATTTGGGCAATAACCAGTGGTCTGAGATGTTCCCCCTCTCTGGCGTTTAATTCTCTGATCAGCTGTGCCAGCACTAAAAAACGGTTGGTATATGCCAGCAGCAGCAGTGAAATTGCGGGGAACAACAACCCGGGTGTGGTGAGCGTCATTTTTGTACTCCGTATAAGCACGCTACAATAGTGATTATCATAGCAAAATTTTGGAGTCCGGCGATGAGTAATGCAATGTTTGACTGGACGTGTGTGTATCGCACGGATAACCCGTTAGAAGCCCATATTATTCTGGGCTTGCTGACACAGGCGAGACTCAAAACACATGTCGAGGGTGCAGTGCTTGCCACCGCATTGGGAGAGATACCATTTTGTCAGGAGACAATAAAAATATTTGTCTGCGCGATAAAAGTACCCGAGGCGGAGGAAATCTTGGTAAACTACCAGCAAAATAACTTATCGGAAGATTGGCAGTGCCGCGGCTGTTCTGAACACAATGGTTCAGGGTTTCAATATTGCTGGCACTGTGGAAAAAGCTATGACGAAAGCAAATAATTTTCAGCGCATCAGAGAGCTAAATTATTTACAAAAGGCTGTTCTGGCCGCGGCAATACTGGAACGTATGCTGCCCAACTATGGCCTGTTCAGTGAAGCAACCGGATTTGGCGATGAGGCGATATTGCGCAGTGCGCTAAATGTATGCTGGGAAAAAGTGCTTTTGCCAAAAAGCAAAATCAGTCTGGAAAAGCAAATCGAGAAGATTGAGCCCAATGTCCCGGAGCTGAAAGATTTTGATATGTTTGGCACGTATGCTGCGATCGATGTGGCAACCGCATTACTTGGTTTTATTCAGGGTGTGATGAGTAAGGACGAGAGCGAGTTTGTCAATGTGGCGAAGATCTCTCAGGCAACCGTCGCAAGATACATTGAGTTTTTGTTAATAGCAGAAGACATTCAGCCCGACAATCAACAGGTCAGAGAACACCCTCTGATGCAGTACGAAATTGAAGTACTTGGCGAACTCATAGATTGTGTTGCTGACATGCCTCGGATCGATAATCAATCGGTTAAAACACTCAAAGCATTGGCATTGAGCGATGGGCAGACCAATATCGGTCTGGCAATTGAAGTCTGATTTTTTGTCCAAATTTTTACTAGTGGAGAATCAAAATTGCGAATTTTAGGTATCGAGTCTTCTTGCGATGAAACGGGGATTGCTATCTACGATGATGAACAGGGGCTTTTGGCACATCAATTATATAGCCAGGTAAAAGTTCATGCTGATTATGGTGGGGTCGTTCCTGAACTGGCTTCAAGAGATCACGTTCGCAAAACCATTCCGTTAATTGAAGCCGCTTTTAAACAAGCAGGCTGTGGCCCCGAGTCTCTGGATGGCATTGCTTATACAGCAGGCCCCGGGCTAGTGGGCGCTTTGCTGGTGGGGACTTCTATTGGTCGTTCACTGGCATTTGGCTGGAACATCCCAGCTGTGGCGGTGCATCATATGGAAGGTCATTTACTCGCCCCGATGTTAGAAGAAGAGATGCCTGAATTTCCGTTTGTTGCGCTGCTGGTGTCAGGCGGTCACACTATGATGGTCAAAGTGGCTGGCATCGGTGAATATGAGGTGCTGGGAGAGTCTGTGGATGATGCCGCAGGTGAAGCCTTTGATAAAACGGCTAAGTTACTGGGACTGGATTATCCCGGTGGCCCCATGCTGGCTAAGCTCGCGACCAAGGGCGTGGCAGGTCGGTTTGTATTTCCGCGGCCCATGACGGATAGACCCGGGCTGGATTTCAGCTTTAGTGGCCTGAAAACAGCGGCCGCCAATACCATTAAGTCGGCCGGTGATGATGAACAAACCAAAGCAGATATTGCCCATGCATTTCAGACGGCAGTGGTGGATACGCTCGCCATTAAATGCAAACGGGCGTTAAAAGAGACAGGCATAAAGCGCTTGATCATCGCAGGGGGAGTCAGTGCTAATACGGAACTACGGACCAAGCTTGAGCGTATGATGCAGGGCATGCAAGGTAAGGTGTACTATCCAAGAACGGAGTTCTGTACCGACAACGGTGCGATGATCGCCTACGCGGGTATGCAGCGCCTTAAAGCTGGCCAAACCGCTGAGTTGAGCATGAAAACCCAGCCGCGTTGGCCACTAGATAGCCTGCCACCATTGTAATACGTTGGCACTAGTCGACGTTTTTCTTACCGAGCTTTGGCTCGGTGCCGTTCAGGAGTCGACGTATGTTGGCTCTGTGACGGAATATAATCAAGAGCGTCAGGAAGGACACCGGCAGCGTGTACAAAGGCTTTATCATCCAGGTATAGGCTGGTGCAGCTAATACTGTGACAATGGCCGCCAGTGATGAGTAGCGCGTGAGGGCGACAACCAGTAGCCATGTACCAATTAACATCCCACCGAGCGACAGTCCGATTGGCAGTAGGGCACCAAAGGCCGTTGCAACTGCTTTTCCACCATTGAAATGAAAAAACACAGGATAAATGTGACCCAGGCAGGCACACACTGCAACTATGCCCAGCCAGATCGGTTCAATACCAAGAAAATAGGCACCCCAAACGGGAATGGTGCCCTTGAGAATATCAAATACCAATACCAGTACTGCCGGGAGTTTACCGCCAAGACGCAGTACATTGGTTGCGCCTGGGTTATTTGAACCTGCAAAGCGGGGATCGGGCAAAGAAAAGAGTCTCGAAATCAAAATCGCGGAAGAGATTGAACCAAATAAATAAGCACAAACACATATTAAACTGACTATCACAAGCTTCCTTATTTTTTCTTGCCGTTATTTGGGCTATCATCGTCGCTTTATTTCAAGGCGGCTGGGTACGTGAAAAAGCCGATCCGAATCAGTCATGTCAGGAGTTTACATGGACACGGTCTATATCTCGCAATTACACGTCGAGACCATAATAGGAGTTTACGACTTTGAAAAAGAAAGTAAACAAAGCCTTTTCTTTGATATAGAGATGAAGACCGATATTTCGGCTGCTGCGCAACAGGATGACATCACTCTGGCCGTGGATTATGCCAGGGTGAGTGAGCGTGTAATTGCGCATACTGAGGCAAGCCGGGTTGAACTGCTGGAGACACTGGTCGAGCAACTTGCTGCCATTATTTTGCAAGAATTTGCAATTCAGGCAATCACCATTCGGGTCAGTAAGCCGGCAGCCGTTCCTCAGGCACAAACTGTTGGCCTGGAAATCACGCGGACAAGATAACATGGCGCACGTTTTTATCAGTATTGGCTCCAATGTGGAGCGTGATCGTCATTTTCGTCAGGGGCTTAGAGCCCTTATTGAATATTTCCCTGATTATATTCATTCAGATGTCTATGAAAGTGAGCCTGTAGGCTTTAGCGGTAAAAATTTCTACAACTCAGTGTTTGCGACGCACACGGACATGCCATTGCCAGACTTATGCACATTGCTTAAGCAGATAGAGCGTGACAATGGCAGGACGCCACAGGATAAGAAGTTCAGTCCCAGAACTCTGGATCTGGATATCCTGTTTTACGACGATATGATCTGTGATACCCCAGCACAATTGCCACGAGATGAGATCACCAAGAATGCATTTGTCTTAAGGCCGCTGGCGGAAATTGCGCCTGAATTTGTTCACCCTGTGCGGGGCTGCAGCATGGCTGAAATCTGGCAAGCGTATGACAATCAAACACAAAAGCTATGGAAAGTGGAGTTTTCTTTATCATGAGTATCATTGAAATCATTGTACTGGCTCTGATCCAGGGGTTGACCGAATTTTTACCTATTTCCAGCTCGGCGCATCTGATTTTGCCTTCGCAGATATTAGGCTGGCAGGACCAGGGGTTAGCGTTTGATGTGGCCGTTCACGTTGGCTCGTTGGCTGCTGTACTGATTTACTTTCGTAAAGAAGTGGCAGATATACTGGGTGCCTGGTTTAAATCGTTCGGCAAACAAGGTGTAACGGAAGACAGTCGCCTGGGCTGGTGGATCATTGTCGCGACTATCCCGGGTCTGGTCATTGGCTTCTTGGCCAAAGATTTGGTTGAGGACTTTGCCCGCAGCGCCTGGGTCATTGCGGCGACTACTATTATTTTTGGTCTCTTACTTTGGTATGCCGATGCCACAGCAAAACAAACTAAGACGATTTACCAGCTCAACTGGCGTAGTGCCCTGATCATTGGTTTTGCACAGGTGGTTGCCGCTTTACTGCCTGGTACATCACGCTCTGGTATCACCATGACGGCCGGTATGATGCTCGGACTAAATAAGCAAAGTGCGGCTCGTTTTTCGTTTTTGATGTCGATCCCGATTATTGCCGCCGCAGGTGGTTATTACACGCTTAAGCTGGCCACCGGAGATGAAGTGATTGATTGGGGGGCCATTGTGACTGGCACCATATTATCTTTTATTTCCGCTTATGCATGTATTCACTTTTTCCTTAAGGTGATTGAGCGCATGGGCATGTTACCGTTTGTTATCTACCGATTATTGCTGGGTCTGTTCCTGGTGATTTTCCTGATGGTGTAATGTCTCAGGGCGGGCTCAAAAGCCCGCCAACCAGCCTATATTGCTTTACGGTAGTACACCACATCCACAGGTCCATCCGGGCCGGTGTGTTTTCCTTCTTTTAAAAATGTCATCGACAGTTTCTGCATGATATTAATTGAGCCCAGGTTGTCTTTCAGGGCAATGGCGCTCAAATAATCCATCTTATTCTGCTCAGCAAGATGCTCTGCAATATGCTTAGCGGCTTCAGTGGCATAGCCTTTCCCCCAGGCCGCTTGTTTGAAGCGCCAACCGATCTCCAGATCTCGTTCTTCCATGTCACCCTCGAAGAAATTCATGGGGCGGATCAATACCCAGCCCAGAAATGTATCGTCGTCAAGTAAACTACAGTGCCACAGGCCCCAGCCTTGTTGCGGGTGAGTAAATTTTGCCAGGCGTGGCAGATAAAACTGCTCAATTTGCTCGCGAGAAGTTGGCTGGCCATTGGTAATGTAGCGCATAACAGCAGGATCACTGTCGAGTTCAGCGAGCAGATCACCGTCCTGTTGTGTCATAAGGCGGTATTTTAAGCGTGTTGAAGGCGCAATTATCATCATTGTTATACTGCTTTTATCATCAGAATTGTCTAAGATAGCCGGCCCAAGTTTGAGGAGAGAAGTGTGGAAAACTCGGTACTGGCATTACGAGCCCAACAAATAGCATCCGCGCGGCGGGAATTCAAGGCCCGGGGATCAAAACTACCCCGCTGCGAGCGGTGTTTACTGGCCGAACCTTTATGTATTTGTGCCGGTATTCAGGAGGCTGAATGTGGCAGTGCAGTGTGTCTGTTGATGTATCACAATGAGAGTTTCAAGCCTTCCAACACGGGCCGTCTGATTGCGGATATTGTGCCAGACAATTATGCGTTTCGCTGGGACCGCACCGATCCTGACCCTGATTTACTGGCTTTACTGAATGATCCTGCCTACCAGCCGGTGGTGGTTTTTCCGGCTGAGAATGTTGAACCTGAGCGGGTGATACATCAGGTGACGCAGCAAAGAGGCAAAACGCCGCTCTACATTTTTCTCGACGGGACCTGGCGTGAAGCGAAAAAGATGTTTCGAAAAAGCCCTTACCTGGATCAGTTTCCTGTCTTGTCCGTGACACCGGAAAGCTTGTCTGATTATAAGTTGAGGGTAGCTCCGCATGCTCACCAGCTGGGAACAGCGGAGGTTGCTTGTGTGGTGTTGGCAGAAAATGGCGAAACACAGGCTGCGGAATATCTGACTCAGCATTTTGTGGATTTCCGTGATGCGTATCTGAAAGGGAAGAAAAGCATATTGGCGTGAGCAGTTAAATGCGTAATACCAATTTGCTTAATTAAGTGTTCTATTTTGAGGCGAGAAAATATGTTCGATAACTAGGCAAAAATTTGCGAACTCATACCTTAGGTAAAGGTTCTAAATGAGAAATTTTTAACACAGTTAGCGTCATATTTGCTCCGTCAAATTGAACAGGTATTAAGTGAAATTGGTATAAATTTAAAAGGGCCAAAAATAAGAAGAGCGCGACCCTTGCGGGCCGCGCTTGACGGAATCTTCTAAATAGCGTCCTGCTATGTTGATGAGATCAACTCCTTACATGCTCGTCCATGTCTCGCCTTGCGTTGTCATTCTGCGAGATGTACATCCTGTACTGTCCTTAAAGCAATCAGCGCTCCCATATGCTGACTTAGTCCGTGCTTACCATCCTTTGTGTCGTCATCCTGACTTGTTCCTGTCTCCCTGTATTCCAATGCACCATCCACCTGTGCATCAACATCCTTACTTAAACGGCATGTCCTGTTGTCCGAAGCCTAATCCTAGTTCCTGACACTCCTACCGCACAAACTCCCTGACCGGCAACTCAATCCATTTCCCTGTTGCTTTGTGCTCTCCCCTTGAGATGACTAAAGTATATGAGACTCTGGGTGAGATAACACCACAAAAAAACGCTTTGAAATTCGGGTAATTAACTTGGCCACAAAAAAACTTGTTATCTAACAAAGACCTTTTTGTATTTTGTTGATAAAGTCAGCGTTATCTTCATAGATAGCGACAAGCTTAGTGAGAGATGTCTCACAAACAAACGTCCGTATGTCGCTATTTAATAAAATTGCAATATGCCGAACTATCGGCTGTATTTTGCCTGGTTTCGGGTTACCATACCCTGAGAATAGTAATTGTTTTTATTTGGAGCTCCTATGAAAAGTGCAATCGTAACTCTGCTTGCTGCTGTTACTAGTTTATCTGCTGTCGCTGCGGATGAGGTAAATATCTATTCCTATCGTCAACCTTTCCTGATCCAGCCGATTCTGGATGATTTTACTAAGCAGACTGGTATTAAAACTAATGTGGTGTTTGCGAAAAAAGGCCTGATTGAGCGAGTCAAACGGGAAGGAAAACATGGTCGTGCCGATCTTGTACTGACGTCGAACTTCAGTGCGATGATCCAGCTTGAGGAGCTTGGGTTGACTAACCCGATAGAAAGCGAAACGGTTGACAAAAATATTCCAGCTAGCTTTCGGGATCCGGATGGCCACTGGGTTGCACTGACCAAGCGTGTACGTAATGTTTATTCCTCAAAAGACAGATCAGGCAAGCTAACCAGCCTGAGCTATGAGGAGCTTGCAGACCCTAAATACAAAGGCAAAATTTGTACGCGTTCAGGTAAGCACCCCTATAACCTGGGGCTGGTAGCGTCCATGATTGCACACCATGGTGAGGCTGAAACCAAAACCTGGCTGCTGGGGGTGAAAGCGAATCTGGCACGTAAGCCACAGGGTAATGACCGTGCGCAAGTTAAAGCCGTAAAAGAAGGCCTGTGTGACCTGGCACTGGGTAACAGCTACTATTTTGGTAAAATGCTGGAAGACAGCAAGCAAAAAGCCTGGGCTGATGCGGTTTATATTAATTTCCCAAATCAGACCGACCGTGGCTCGCATCTGAATGTTTCGGGTGTGGTAATGACCAAGTACTCGAAAAACAAAGAAAATGCCTTGAAACTGATCGAGTTTATGACCGACAATAAAGCCCAGAACATGTACGCCTCGATGAATATGGAATATCCGGTTAAACCGGGCGTCGAATTGTCGAAACTAGTGGCATCCTGGGGCACCTTTAAGGAAGACAGCTTACCTTTGTCCGAGATCAGTAAATACCGTCCGATGGCGCTTAAGCTCATCGATGAGGTAAAATTTGACCTGTAAATGCAATTAAAACAAAGTCTGTCCTCGTGGCAGTGCGTGGCGTGGTTGATAGGCATAGCCCTGTCAATCCCGCTGGCATTTCTGATTTTCGAAGCACTGCAAGGTGAATCGGAAGTATTCAGCCATTTATGGCAAAGCGTGTTATGGGATTATACCCGTAACACCATAGTGCTGATCGCTGGTGTAGTGACGCTCAGCTCACTCATTGCCCTGCCGCTGGGGTGGTTAACAGCCTACTGTCAGTTTCCCGGTAAGCGGATATTTGAGTGGGCATTGATGTTACCCCTGGCACTTCCTGCTTACATCATCGCATACGTTTATACTGATTTACTCGATTACGCCGGGCCGGTGCAGATCTGGTTGCGACAGCAATTTGGCTGGCAGGGGCCGGATGATTACTGGTTTTTTGACCTGCGTACTTTGCCGGGCGCCATAGTTATGATAGCCCTGGTGCTTTATCCCTATCTGTATTTGATTTTCAAAACCGCTTTGAGAGAGCAGTCTTTCAAGCTGGTGCAGGCCAGTCAACTGATGGGCATGAGTCCGGCGCAGAGTTTCTTCAAAGTGAGCTTACCTTTATCCCGTGGTGCAATTGTCGCGGCATTGGCGCTGATCAGCATGGAAACTATGGCCGACTTTGCCACCGTGCATTACTTTGCGGTAAGCACCCTGACAACAGCTGTGTACGACACCTGGCTGGGATATTATTCGCTGACTGCCGCAGCCAAGATCTCGGGTATCATGCTGTTGTTTTTGTTTGTCGCGCTGTTACTTGAGCGTATGAGTCGTAAAGCACAAGTGGTACATGAACGACAGTCCGGGGTGAACGACACCTATCTTTACGATTTGACGGGTTATCAGGGGTGGCTGGCCTGGGGGTTTTGTATGCTGATCCTCGGTGTCGCGTTTTTTGTGCCGGTTGGCATACTCCTCAATTACGCGTGGCATTATTTTGATCAGGCCTGGAATGTGGAGTTTTTTACTTACGCGCTGCAGAGTCTGAAGATCAGTTTATACGTGAGTGTTATCGCAATGATGATCAGTTTATTGGTGGTGTATTATCAGCGTATTGAACCGGGCAAACTCTCCCCGTTACCAGGCCGGTTTGCCAGTACCGGATATGCATTACCAGGGACAGTTCTGGCAATTGCGGTGCTATTACCGCTCACTTTAATGGACACCAAACTAAATGAATGGTTTGATGGCTCAGGCTTTGAACCCGGCCTGTTACTGAGTGGTACTTTGTTCGCTATGGTTTTTGCCTATGTCGTGCGGTTTTATGCGATTGCCCACGGTGCCGTGGAATCGAGTTTCGTCCGTATTAGTCCGAGTATTGATATGGCCAGCTTATCTCTTGGGAAAGGGCGCTTTCAGACCCTGACCCGGGTTCATATGCCTTTACTTAAACGCGGACTGCTGACCGCTGGCTTATTGGTGTTTATTGAATGTATGAAAGAACTGCCAGCGGCACTGCTGTTAAGACCATTTAATTTTGAAACCCTGGCCACCCATGTTTATCAGTATGTCAGCGATGAGCAACTTGAACTGGCCTCTATCTCTGCCTTGTTTATCGTCCTGGTTGGACTGATCCCGTTATACTGGGTTAATCGCTCAATGGAACAACACAACTAATGCCAAGCTTAGAAATTCAATCGTTACACTACCATTATGATGGTCACCCAGTGATCCAGCAGCTTGATTTAACGGTGGCTGAGAATGAAATAGTTTGCCTGCTCGGTGCCAGTGGCTGTGGTAAAACGACAACCTTAAAGGCAATTGCCGGGTTATTGCATCCCCAGCAAGGTGAGATCCGTATCAATGGCAAAAGTGTCAGCGGCGAGCGACATTTTGTGGCGCCTCAGCACCGCAACATCGGTATGATGTTTCAGGATTATGCACTGTTTCCGCACCTGACCGTTGAGCAGAATATCGCCTTTGGTCTCAATAAACTGAGCAAGTCCGAAAAGCACAGTCGTGTGGCACAAATGTTGGAACTGGTGCATCTGGAAGGCTATGCGAAACGCTTCCCCCACGAGTTATCTGGTGGCCAGCAGCAGCGGGTCGCCATTGCCAGAGCCCTTGCATACCATCCCAACTTGTTGTTGCTGGACGAGCCGTTTTCAAACATCGATGCGCAGGTGCGCTTTCAACTGATCAAAGATATTCGCGATATTATTAAAGATCAGCAGGTATCGGCGATTTTTGTCAGTCACTCCAAAGATGAGGCCTTTGCTTTTGCCGATCGGCTCGCCATTATGCATCAGGGGCAAATTGCCCAACTAGGCACACCCAAAGAGCTCTTCCAGCATCCAAGCAGTCGCCAGGTGGCTGAATTTTTGGGACAGGGTGCCTACGTGACGGCACAGCGTCACAACGGTGCTCAGGTTGAAACGGCATTTGGATCTGTGGAGTCCCTGATTGATATTCAGAGCTCGGTACAGGAAGGACAAATATATCTCAGACCCAGTCATATAGAACTGTTTAATGCAGAGCAGGGTCAGGTTGAAGTGACGCAACATCGCTTTGTCGGGACTGAGTATTTGTATGCCATTGAGCTGGAAGGTCAGAAGTTAGAAGTAGCGATGCCATCAGATAAACCACTGGATCTCTCTCAGCCTGTGAGTTTGAAAATTAAGCCCCATGCGATAAACTTCTTTTCTTAAGGCATAACAATTCGTTACATTACCTAATAGCAAATTAGGGTAGGGCGATGACCGGGCGTGCGTGGTGATGCCCAAAAGAGACGGGTACAACCGCACCATCCAGGTTTAGTATGGCGCGTTGATTTGATGATAGGAAGGGGTGATGGCGCAAGCACAATCAGGGGTATGTGCCGAGGCAAATCTGCATGGTTTGCACTTATTTTTTAACGTACTGGATGGCCAGGACGAAGTTGTGCGCTCGGCGCTCAGTCAGGCTGGCAGGTTGCAGGATGAACTCAGTGATCGTTTTTCTGAGGCCATGCTGAGCAGTTTTGTGGCCATTGGCGCACAATACTGGCCCCACATTTATCCCGAGTTTATACCTCCTCAGCTAAAGAGCTTTCCCCTGATTAAAAGCAGTGAGCACTTGTGCCACAGCCAGCCGTTTGATCTGCTCTATGTGATCCGCTCAGACAGAGAAGACGTTAATCACTTGTTTGCGCAAAGTGTACTGCACATGCTGGCGGGCAGTGTTGAGCTGGTTGCTCAGGTACGCGCATTTCGATTTCTCGATGGCCGTGATTTCAATGGCTTTGTCTATGGCGCTGATATCCCCCATGGGCGCTTCAAACGCCAGGTTGCGCTGGTGAGCAACCCGGACGGCCTGGATGATCAGGGGAGTTATATTCACGTACAGCGTACTCAGTTTGATTTGGCTCGCTGGCAGGCATTGCCCTTGTCTGATCAGGAGCAACTGATGGGCCGTACTCGACTGGATAATGAGTTGATTGAAGATGCTCCCCCCTACAATCATGCCCGGCTCAACGAGATAAAGGACAGCGAAGGGAAGCCTTTGTTACTTAATCAAAGTATGCCGTATGGGGATGTTTATGAACAAGGCAGCCTGTGGCTTAGTTGCGCAGCGAAAGGCAATGCGTTTGAGCAATTACTGCATAGCCGGTTTGGGTTGTGTGGAGACGGTGATTACGACCCTCTGCTGGACTACTCTCAGGGTGACATGGGCGCTGCGTTTTTTGCGCCATCGCTAAATTTTCTAAAGCAAATGGCGCAGTAGTCACCGCTATCAGACATTATCAAACAGGGTCTTCACTCGCTCCAGAGTCTCATCAATCTCAGAGACCTTGGCGGGGGCAATAAAAATGGTATCGTCGCCTGCGATGGTACCAAGCACCCCGTCTGCAGAACCTAAAGAGTCCAGAAGTCGGGCAATGAGCTGTGCTGCTCCCGGGCTGGTACGAATAATAATCATCATTTCATTGTGTACTATGTCAATCACCAGCTGACGCAGCGGGCTTTTGGCTGTGGGCACACCCATTTCTGCCGGTAAACAATACACCATTTCCTGTTTAGCATTGCGGGTCCGGACAGCACCGAACTTGCTCAGCATACGAGAGACTTTGCTCTGGCTTATATTATCGAACCCCTGTTCTTTTAGGGCATCGACTATTTCACCTTGAGAACCAAAATTTTCTTCTTTTAACAGGGCCTTAAAGGCTTTGACGAGGGCTTCTTGTTTTTCCTGCGGCTGCATATTCAGTACTTCTTTGTGACTCAATTGCTAGGATTCTACACAAAACCACTCTGTTACCCAAATTTATGCACAAGAAGATTCTTCAAGCGGGCAGGATTTCCTATATATGAAACTGACATTGGGGCGTAAACCATTAGTAGCAGTATTTGTCGCGAACTTTACAACTATAGTCGAAAAAAAGACGAAAATTGCGCGGATAAATTTGTTTTTGGCGGCGCTTTTCATTATCTTTACAGCACATTTAATTCCACCTTCAAATTATGGAGAATTCCAATGAAAGTTGCTGTATTAGGTGCCGCTGGCGGTATCGGTCAAGCATTGTCTCTTTTGCTTAAAAACGGTTTGCCTGCTGGTTCTGAGCTTGCGCTATACGACGTAGCGCCAGTAGTACCTGGCGTAGCGGTTGATCTGTCTCACATCCCTACAGCGGTAAAAGTCGCTGGTTTTGGTAAAGATGACCTGGATGCAGCGCTGGTTGACGCAGACATCGTTCTGATCCCTGCGGGTATGCCACGTAAGCCGGGCATGGACCGTGCTGATCTGTTCAATGTGAATGCAGGCATCATCAAAACTTTGTCTGAAGGCATTGTTAAGAACTGTCCTAAAGCCCTGGTTGGTGTGATCACTAACCCAGTTAACGGCACAGTGCCAATCGTTGCTGAAGTGTTCAAAAAAGCAGGCACTTACGATCCGGCTCGTGTATTCGGTGTGACTACACTGGATGTTATCCGTGCAGAGACTTTCATCGCTGAGCTGAAAGGCCTGAACGTAAGCGATGTGAAAGTGCCAGTGATTGGTGGTCACTCAGGTACTACTATTCTGCCTCTGCTTTCACAGGTTGAAGGTGCTGAGTTCTCTGATGAAGAAGTCGCTGCACTGACCAAGCGTATTCAGAACGCCGGTACTGAAGTGGTTGAAGCTAAGGCGGGTGGCGGTTCTGCAACTCTGTCTATGGGCGCAGCTGCAGCACGTTTCTGCTTCTCACTGGTTAAAGGCCTGCAAGGCGAAAACGTCGTTGAGTATGCGTACGTTGAAGGCAACACTGGCGATGCAACTTTCTTCGCACAACCAGTACGTCTTGGTAAAAACGGCGTAGAAGAGCTACTGCCATATGGCGAGCTGAGCGCGTTTGAGCAACAAGCAAAAGACGACATGCTGGCAACTCTTGAAAAAGACATCAAAGAAGGTGTTGATTTCATGGCATAATTGCCAGCTTACTGAGCAAAACTTTTGCCTGGTAAGTGAAACGAAAAAAGCCTGTCATTAGACAGGCTTTTTTGTGTTCGTTAACACAGTGGTTAGTGCAGGATACGGGCACGAATGGTGCCTTCAACCGCACTCAGCTCTTTTAAAGCAACTTCAGAGTGATCGCTGTCTACATCAATCACCACGTAACCTATGCTGTCGTCGGTTTGCAGATATTGGGCTGCGATGTTGATACCATGTTGTGCAAACGCTTGGTTAATTTGCGTCAGCACACCAGGACGGTTCTCATGCACGTGCAACAGGCGACTGCGATTAGATAGCTCTGGGAGTGATACTTCAGGGAAGTTCACCGCCGTAACTGTTGAGCCATTGTCAGAGTACTTGGTCAGTTTACCGGCAACCTCGATACCAATGTTTTCCTGAGCTTCCTGAGTGGAGCCTCCGACGTGTGGCGTCAGGATCACATTGTCGAATTGGCGCAGTGGCGAGACAAACTCCTCATCATTAGACTTGGGCTCGACAGGGAATACGTCAATGGCTGCACCTGATAGCTTACCTGCACTGAGTGCTTCTGCCAGTGCATCGATATCCACGACGGTACCACGTGATGCATTGATCAAAATGGCACCTTGCTTCATTACTTCCAGCTCAGCCATACCGATCAGGTTTTTGGTTTGCGACGTTTCAGGCACGTGTAAACTCACCACATCAGCCCGCTGCAAGAGCTGAGTTAAGCTCTGAACCTGCTGTGCATTACCTAAGGTGAGTTTATCTTCGATGTCGTAAAATTCGACCTTCATACCGATGTTTTCGGCCATGATCCCCAGCTGCGTCCCTATATGACCATACCCTATGATCCCCAGCGTTTTACCGCGCGCTTCAAAGGAGCCGATAGCTGATTTGAACCATTCACCACGGTGTGCCATGGCGTTGCGTTTTGGAATGCCCCGCAATAGTAGCAGGATCTCACCGAGTACCAGCTCAGCCACCGAGCGCGTATTAGAAAATGGAGCATTAAATACGGCAATACCGCGTTTTTTAGCCGCGTCCAGGTCAACCTGATTGGTGCCGATACAGAAGCAGCCAACCGCAACCAGCTTTTCTGCAGCTCCCAGTACGGCTTCACTCAGGTGAGTACGTGAGCGGATCCCAACAAAGTGGACATTCTTGATCCGCTCAATCAGTTCACTTTCAGGTAGCGATGTCTTTACGTACTCGATATTGCTATAACCGTTGCGTTTGAGTGTTTCAACCGCGCTTTGGTGTACGCCTTCCAACAATAAAATGCGAATTTTGTCCTTTGACAACGATACCTTACTCATGACTTATTCCTGTTACTTAATTTGTGGCCCCTCTGGGGTACCTGTAATGACGATGTTGGCGCCGCGCTGAGCGAACAGGCCATTGGTGACAACACCGACGATTTGATTAATTTTTTCTTCCAGTTCAGTTGCTTGGGTGATGGACAGACCATGCACGTCTAAAATCACGTTGCCATTGTCCGTCACGACGCCCTGACGATAGACAGGGTCGCCTCCCAGCTTGAGTAACTCACGCGCCACATAGCTGCGAGCCATTGGGATCACTTCAACCGGTAAAGGGAACTGACCCAGTACGTCAACATGCTTAGTGTTGTCGACGATACAGATAAACTGTCTGGCAACCGCTGCAACAATCTTCTCGCGAGTCAGTGCTGCACCACCACCTTTGATCATCTGGTTGTGCGCATTGATTTCATCCGCACCATCCACATAGATGTCCAGCTCAGAGACATCATTGAGCTCAAACACCTCGATCCCCAGCGCCTTCAGCTTTTCTGTGGAAGCTTCTGAGCTTGAAACCGCCCCTTTAATAGTATCTTTGACACTGCCTAATGCATCGATAAAGTGGTTTACGGTGGAACCTGTACCCACACCAACAACTGTACCAGCTTCGACATATTGTAATGCCGCCCAGGCAGCTGCTTTTTTCATTTCATCTTGAGTCATAACGCGATCACTGTTTTAGTTAATTATTGGTTCGCAATTATACGCCCAAAGCGCAGAAAAGTATGCCAGATGCCTCTAATAGAAGAATTTATGATCTGGCACTAATGTGATGAATCAGTGGTGGGAAAAATACATTATCAACGCGTTTACCACTGATAGCATTTTTGCGGCGTGATTATGGTTGGTAAAGGCACGTCCCAGGCCTCCGTGGGCAGTGCAGGGACTTTCTGACAGTCATGTGCCAGGCCAATTAACTTTGGTTGTTGCCAGTTTTCACGATAATAACGCGCCAGCGTGCGATCATAGTAGCCGCCTCCCATACCGAGGCGATTGCCAGCGTCGTCAAACGCCACCAAAGGAAGCAGTAAATAGTCTAACTGCGCCAGTGGGCAAATTTGGCTACAATTTAATTCTGGCTCTAAGATAGCATAGCGATTCTGCCTCATGGGTGAGTTTTTTTCATACTTCTGAAACAGCAAAGTGACCCCGCTAAAGGGGTGGATTACAGGCAGGAAAAGCGTCACGCCTTTGGACCAAAGTGATTGAATTAAAAGGTTAGTTCTAAGTTCTCCATCGTTCTCTAAGTAGATCCCAATTCGGGCCTCTTTGGGTAAGTTTACATGTTGAATAAAATTAATAGTTAGGTTTTCTTCTGCATCTTTCTGCTGTATTTCTGAAAGTCCATTACGAATTTTTCTAATGTTTTTTCTAATTTCCTTTCTGATAGTTGCAGTATCTTCATCTAAACGTGAATTTATTTTCATTACATGGGTACCAACTCAGGGAAAGCGAGGCTGATGCCAAGAACGACCAGCAACAACACTAATAGTGATAGCAGAATATATAAGAGTTTTTTAGATCGTTTAGGAGGCTCACTGTCCAGCTCAAGTTCGCTGAACAGGGATTCGTCTTCCCATTCATCCTCTTCACTTTGCTCGTTCTGTACCTGCTTGCCGTCGATACGTTGTTCAAGTTCATCCAGTTTTTCTTCAATGCGGATCAGGCTGCTGGTGATGTAGTCCAGAGCATCAAATACGCGCTCATTCGCAGCGCTTTGAGCAACCCCTGTGCCTGATGAGGTTTGTGATTGTAATTTGCTCTGGATCCCATACATCGTAAGTAATTTTGCCTGCTTCAGACACTTTTGTTTGTCTGCGGGACCAAACAAGGGCTTACCTGAGGTAAAGTCGGTGACCTTTTGTTCCGGTACTTTTAATTTGGCTGCGAGTTGCTCTATGGCTGCCTGGTTGTCGGTACCGGGCTTAAAACCAGAAAACACAACGCGAAATTGCTCGCTCATGAGGTTTCCTCACTATCTGTACTTCAGGCCCACGGCTCACTCTGAACCCTGCGGATTGTTGTTAACTTATTGCTGAGTAAGCAGAATAAAAACATGGGCATCGTCAATTGTTGTTTTGAGTATACCTAACTTTTCCAATCTGTGTGTGAAGTTATCTGTGCGCGGTCGCAAGGGAAAGAAAAACGGCGCCTCAGTTGGGCGCCGTATTGTCGTCATTCAGCTGGGATCAATATTTCGCTGCCTGGTTGTATTTGAGCGAGTCTGTAATGAACGCTCGTAAGTCCTGATTGGCCTGAGTCAGGTCTGGGCGACGCAGATACATCATGTGGCCTGAACGATAACCCTTAAAACGTAATCTGTCCTGCATTTTTCCGCTGGGATCCAGGTGCCAGAGGTTGTACTTGCCATCAAAGTAGTTGGTGGCACCATCATAGTAACCTGACTGCACCATCACGTTCAGGTATGGATTCTTCGCCATTGACAATCGTAGTTGTTCACCCACCTCATTATTGCTGCGGTCCCAAGGGCGTACGTCACCAAACATGTTGTATTTTATGTCGGTTTTATAATTCAACTCAGAGCGGAAATAATGATTAATGGCTGGTGTAAATGCGTGCAACCAGGCATCTAATTCTGGCCAGTAATCAGGGCCTTCACCAGCTTCTCGTCTATCAATCCCCAGGTAACGCGAGTCCAGACGGCCGACAGTATAACCCCGTTCGCGTAACAATTCTTTCCAGAAAGCATGGTTAGGAATGTCGAGGTTATTCTGCAGAACGAACTGCTCCGATAGCCCACTGAAGTGCGCAACTTTTCTAGCTACTTCCCGGCGTGCCTGCTCACTCAACATCGCCCCTTTGGCCAAAGCGGGCAGGTAATAATCTAAGGTATACGCTTCTACCTGCTCAAGTACGCTCAGCAGGTCCTGGTTTTGCAGCTCTTCAGAGAGCGCATTGTGATACCAGGCCGTCGCAGCAAAGTATGGCAGCCGGTTGGCACTTTTCACTGGCCCTTGGCGTTTAATGCCAATATCCGTCGGAGAAACCAGTACGACGCCATTGAGAAATAGCCACTGCTTGTTTTGTAGCTGATGGGCTAAACCAGAAACACGGGTCGTCCCATAGCTTTCTCCGATCAAAAACTTCGGAGACAGTGCGCGGTCATGACGGTTAATAAAAGTATTCAGCCAGCCCGCGAGATATTCCACATCGGCATTGATACCAAAAAAGCGTTTTTGCAGAGTTTGCTTGTCGGCCATCGAACCATCTTGTTCGGGTAATACACGCGAATATCCTGTATTAACTGGATTCACAAACAGGATATCTGCCACATCCAACACGGAATCCGGATTGTCTTTCAAGCCATATGGCTGCATTGGGTAGCCTTCATCGTCTATTTTCAATACCCGAGGACCGGTATAAGCGATGTGCATCCAGACCGAGGCTGAACCCGGCCCGCCATTGAATGAGATTAGTAACGGGCGGGTGGCGGGATCTTTGACTTTGCTCTTTTTATAGTAAGTGTAATGCAGCGTCGCGATGGGGTGGCCTTCTTTATCCCATACCGGTTGAGTGCCCGTGGTGGCGGTGTAGGCAAAGCGCGCTCCGTTAAAAGTGCCTTTGTGCTCAGTGACAACCTGGGCATCAATTTGTTGGGTTAACTGACCTTGGGTTTGGGCTTGTGCCAGTCCTGTTTGCGGCAGCGTGGTAAGCAGGGTCGCAGAAAGAGCGAAAAGTAATGGCTTCAACAACATATTCTTTTAATTTTTGATGAAATGAATCGCGCTATTTAAGACGGATATGACGGAGAATTCAAAGAACTTGAGACTAATAGCCAAAAAATAGGCTATGTGTGCCAGGTGTTAATTTTTATAGTTTGATTGGTTTCTTTTTTGTGTTTTAAATCACTAGAACAAGTGGTGGTTCGGTGCGGGCCTGTTGCTGTCTGTTTACAATTTAATTGAGTCGTGAGTTTTTTTTGTCACAGAAATCGCGTATATTTAATCCTTATGTCCGTAGTATGAAAGTATTTAGCACTGTTAAATTCTTGTATCTCTTCCCTTTTCTCGTAGTTTTTAGTAGAGCATAGTAATGCAAAGAGTATTAATCGTCGAAGACAGTAAGGTCGTGCAGCAGATCCTACGCCACCTTGCGTCACAACACCTGGATGTGGAAATTGATTATGCCTGGTCACTGAAAGAAACCCAGGCATTACTCGAGAGCCAACATTACACCCTGGCACTGGTTGATCTGACCTTACCTGATGCATCGGATGGTGAAGTGGTTCAGCTAACCCTGAGCCGCAATGTCCCTACGGTGGTACTGACCTCTAAAATAGATGAATACAGTCGTCAGCAAATGCTTGAGATGGGCGTTGTGGACTATGTGATTAAAGACAATCGGGATTCCTATTTGTACGCCATCAAATTGGTATCGCGTTTGTTGCGTAACGAGGGGTGCCAGGCGCTGATTGCAGACGACTCCATGATCAGTCGTGCTGTGATGCGGCAAATGTTGGAAAAGCAACTGTTCACTGTATTTGAGGCTCAAGATGGTAAGCAAGCCCTCAATATGCTCAATGCTAAACCAGAGATAAAACTTCTTTTGACCGACTATGCGATGCCGACTATGGATGGCTTTGAGCTGGTCAAAGCCGTGCGAAACAGTCGTGGGCGAGATGACCTGGCTATCATAGGTTTGTCAGGAGCGGGCAGTCACGGTTTGTCTGCAAAATTCATTAAATATGGCGCCAATGACTTTTTGACTAAGCCGTTTATGAATGAAGAGTTCCACTGTCGTGTAATGCAAACTATGGATCAGCTAAACCTGATTGCAGACATTAAAGAATATGCCCACCGGGACTTTCTGACGGGCCTCTATAATCGCCGCTATTTTTGCCAGCACATGGATAAGGTACTCAAAAATAAGCCGGATCAGTTCACGCTGGCCTTGCTCGACCTGGATCATTTTAAGGCCATCAATGATCGGTATGGCCACCTTGGTGGTGACAAGGTCTTGTCTCAGGCTGCGGAATTGTTGAATAGTTCATTCAATCATTGCTTAGTTGCTCGTGTGGGTGGAGAGGAGTTTGCGGTGCTGATGCCGGGAAATGATCTGGATGTGGCCAAAGACAGTTGTCAGGACTTTAGAGAACGTTTTGCCAATACCCAGTTTATGATCCAGGATGAGTCGCTGCACTGCACGCTCAGCGTTGGGATTGCCCGGTGCGATAAAGCGACACTCAGCGATGTTATGCGTGCGGCAGATAATGCGCTATACCGAGCGAAAGAGGCCCAGCGTAACTGCGTCATGGTCAGTGAAAGCTAAATCGGGCGACGCCACATTCAACTTTGCACCATTTCAAGTCAGACAACAAACAAGCGCACCAGTACGGTGCGTTTGTCCTTTCTAAAACGCGATAAAAATATCCTAACCGAATAAAAAATAGAGACTTTTATTTTTGGCACAAAGGTTGGATTACCCCCTGTGACAGGATCAGCTGCCCTGGGGGGGCAAATAATGAAAATGATAAGCGCAATAATTAAACCGTTTAAGCTGGATGAAGTCCGCGAAGCCCTGGCAGAACTTGGCATTGAGGGCATGACCGTGGTTGATGTAAAAGGCTTTGGCCGCCAGCGTGGTCACACCGAGCTGTATCGTGGAGCCGAATATCAGGTCGATTTTATTCCTAAAATTAAGCTGGAAATTGCCACGCGTAGTGAAAATACCCAACGTGTTGTTGACGCTATCACTGAGATCGCCAGCACGGGCAAAATTGGTGACGGCAAAATCTTTGTTTATGACCTTGAACAGATAGTCCGGATCCGCACCGGCGAACTCGACGAAGAAGCGATTTAAGGGGCAAGACGATGGAAAACACGGTAATCGAATTACAATTCTCTCTGAACACATTTTACTTTCTGGTCTCCGGCATTCTGGTGATGTGGATGGCTGCGGGATTCGCCATGCTTGAAGCTGGGCTGGTTCGCTCCAAAAACACCACTGAAATTCTGACCAAAAATATTGCCCTGTATGCCATTGCCTGCACCATGTTTTTACTGGTCGGCTATAACATTATGTATGTGGATAATGTAGAGGGCGGAGTGGTGCCTAACTTTGGGGCGTTGATTGGTAGTGCTGCAGCGGATGCGGATCACGCACTGGAATCTGACTTTTTCTTTCAGGTCGTGTTTGTAGCCACGGCGATGTCGATTGTCTCCGGCGCGGTTGCAGAGCGCATGAAGCTCTGGGCATTTTTGCTGTTTACAGTCGTCCTGACAGGCCTCATCTATCCGATTGAGGGATACTGGACATGGGGCGCTGGGTTTTTGTCTGAGCTGGGTTTTGTAGACTTTGCGGGGTCTGCCATTGTGCATGGTGCCGGTGCAGCTGCCGCATTGGCGGGGGTATTGCTGCTGGGAGCTCGAAAAGGTAAATATGGTAAGAATGGAGAAATTTACCCAATTCCAGGTTCAAACCTGCCACTGGCGACACTGGGGACCTTTATTTTATGGATGGGCTGGTTTGGTTTTAATGGCGGCTCTCAGTTGTTTTTGGCTGATAAAAGTAACGCTATCGCCGTCAGTCAGATCATGGTCAATACCAATGCGGCGGCGGCTGCCGGTGCCATTGCCGCATTGGTGGTGTGCAAACTGATGTGGAAAAAAGCGGACCTGACTATGATCCTAAATGGTGCGCTGGCGGGCTTGGTCACCATTACGGCAGAGCCTGCGTCACCGACCCCCATATTGGCCTGTATCCTTGGTATGTTGGGGGGATCTTTGGTGGTATTCAGCATCGTTGCATTGGATAAGCTACGCATTGATGACCCTGTTGGCGCTATCTCGGTGCATGGTGTATGTGGTGCGCTGGGTATTATGATGGTGCCATTCTCCAACAGTGACGCTAGCTTTGCGACCCAAGCCATTGGTCTGGTGACTATTCTGGGTTTTGTATTCATTGCGTCATATATCGTCTGGGGTATGATCAAAACGCTGATGGGGATCCGAGTCGGGGAAGAAGAAGAGCTCAGTGGCATGGACCAGCATGACTGTGGGATTGATGCTTATCCGGAATTTGTGACCATTCGCAATAAGTAGGGAAGAAATAACCAAAAAGTGCGGCTCATCGCGCTTTTTGGTTTAAGCGGAAGTTAATCTGAGATAATCTAGCATCCATTAACTCTCAGAAAGCATTCTATGGGCAATGGCAGACAATAAAAAAGCACCAGGCAAACCCCGCAAGTCCCCGCGTAAAACACCTGCCAAATCAGGCAAAAAAAAGACAGCTAAGTCTGCAATGACAGTAAAGCACCGTTTGAGTGCATTTCGTCGTCGGGTCCTGAGTACGCTGTGGTCGTTGTGCTGGAAGCTGAGTCTGGCCATGGCGTTTGCCGTTGCCGGTTATGTGGTTTATCTCGATGCCAAAGTCAGTCGTCAATTTGAAGGCAATAAATGGCAACTGCCAGTACAGGTATACGCCAGGGCGATGTCGTTTTATCCGGATCAGTACCTGGCTGAGCAGGAGGTGATTTGGGAGCTGGAGCGGCTGAATTATTCACGTGTTAATCGTATTAGACACACGGGGCAGTTCGTGGTTCAGGGGCGCACCATCACCGTTTATCGCCGTACTTTTGAGTTCCATGACGGGGTTGAACAGGCCCGTATATTCACGCTGAACTTTGCCGGGAAAAAGCTTGCCAGCATAGTTAATGAGCAGGGCAGACGAATTCAGGCGGCAAGGCTGGAGCCTGTGCAAATTGCCCGGATAGGTAATGAAAGCCGTCAGGACAGAGAGTTTGTGCCACTGGCGAAAATACCGGATATTCTCAAAGATACCTTGCTGGTTGTTGAAGACAGGGCGTTCTATGACCACCATGGGGTATCCGTTTGGTCAATCATGCGTGCCCTCTACCATAATATTCGTGCCGGACGCACTGTGCAGGGAGGCAGTACCCTGACCCAGCAACTGGCAAAGAACTTTTATCTGACCCGAGAGCGCTCTTTGCTGCGCAAAGTCAATGAGGCCTTTATCGCCCTTATTTTAGATTTCCGTTACAGCAAAGATGAGATCCTGGAAGCTTATCTCAACGAAGTCTACCTGGGTCAGGCTTACAATCAGGGAGTGCATGGAATGGGTCTGGCTGCCGAGTTCTATTTTGCAAAGCCGGTCGATGAACTTGAGTTTGATCAGATTGCCATGCTGGTTGCTATGGTGAAAGGCCCTTCGTATTACAACCCACGCCGTTATCCGGAGCGCACGATGGAGCGACGCGATCTGGTCCTCAGGTTGATGGCTGAGAATGGCCTGATCACCACGAATGAATACCGCCAGGCGCTGGAGCGGCCCATTAGTATACAGCCATTAAAAGAAAGCCTGATGCAAACCTACCCGGGATACCTGGAGTTGGTCAATCGTGAATTACAACGCCTCTTACCTGATGAAAACGTGGTGAACGCCGGGATCCGGGTATTTACTTACTTCGACCTACAAAAACAGACGGCCATGGAAGATGCCATCAGTGAGGGGTTACCCTATCTTGAGCGACGTTTTTCGACGGCGCAACTGGAAGTGGGCATGGTTTCGGTGAACATTGAAAAAAGTGGTGTTTCTGCACTGGTCGCCGGGCGTCAGCTACGATACTCCGGGTTTAACCGGGTACTGGATACCCGCCGTAATGTGGGATCTCTGGTAAAGCCAGCTATTTACCTGTCAGCGCTGGAACAACCCCAGTATAATTTGGGCACTTTGCTTGAAGATGCTCCGCTGCAAGTCACCAATGCAGCTGGCAAAACCTGGCAACCGGAAAACTTTGACCACAAATTCCGGGGAGCCGTGCAGCTGTATCGTGCATTTAGTGAAAGTATTAACATCCCTGCCGTGAACCTGGGTCTGGATGTGGGCGTTGATTCGGTTGCCCAGACTATGCAACAGTTGGGAATAGACAGTGATGTTCCTCTTTACCCTTCTATGTTGCTGGGCGCTGTTGAATTGTCGAGCTTTGATGTCGCACAGATGTACACGACACTGGCCGCCAATGGTCAGTATGCCTCACTCACGAGTATCTCTGCCATTACCAACACCACGGGCAAGCGTTTGTATCAGCATCACGTTGCCCCGCAACCTCGCTTTTCTCAGGAAGCCATGTATATGACGCGTTATGGACTTAAAAGAGTAACAAAAAGCGGCACCGCAAAGCGCCTGAATCAGCACTTTCCGTCTGTTCAGCTGGCCGGTAAAACGGGAACAAGCAATGAGTTGAGAGACAGCTGGTTTGCGGGGTTCGATCACAACACAGTGACGGTGACCTGGGTCGGCCGTGACGACAATAAACCTGCAAAACTGACTGGGGGCCGAGGGGCGCTGGAACTCTACATTCGCTATTTAAAACCCCTGAACCCGCAGGCGATAGCGGATCAGCGTCCTCAGGGAATACGCTGGGCGTTCATCAATGAGCAAACCGGAGAGCAAGCGGCACCACATTGTGGTCCAACTATCCAGTTACCCATACGTATTGAGGAATTTAACCCACGCCCCGGGTGTGGTTAACCCTAAGACTGATTTTCATCTGTTACTCGGTTTTGAACTTAGCGATCAGCTGTTTTAACGTGGCCGCCATATTACTGAGTTTCTGAGCATCGCTTTTTGTGGCCTCTGCGGAACTCAGGGTGTGGTCAGCAAGGTGGCTTATTTCACTTGACTCTGCAAGTGCCTGTTGGGTTGCAACAGCCTGGCGTTTTACCTGATCGCTGATCACATGACCCTGCTGATCAATATCGGCCATACTTTGTTCGGCGGCACTGAGTACCTGGTTTGTCTCATTCGCTGCACTGACACCTTGCTCCATTTTTTCGACACTGCTGAGCATTTTCTTTTGCGTATCATTCGAGGCTTGTTGTAATGAATGAATGATTGAGTGGATTTCTTCAGTCTGTTGTTGAGTTCTCTGCGCCAGAGTACGTACTTCGTCTGCCACAACGGCGAATCCGCGCCCTTGTTCTCCTGCCCGTGCCGCTTCTATGGCAGCGTTTAGTGCGAGCAGATTGGTTTGCTCCGCAATTTCACTGATCCCCAGGCTAACCTTACTGATGTCCTGACTATCCTGGGCCAGTTTATCCAGCGCAATACGACTTTCTTCGAATTCTTGTTGTAATACCGTCATGTGCTCTGCCAGCCGGGTGGTATTTTCACTGCCCTGCTTGACCTGCTGCGCGGCAGTGGCGGCCAGCTCTGTGGCATGATGAGCTGAGTTTTCAACGGCATCCGCAGCATTGGCCATTTCACTGAGTGCCTGGTGAACTGTCTGGATTTTAGCTTGTTGCTGTGCCACGTCTTCTCTGGTGTCCTGGCTGATCTGACTGAGCTTATCTGTCGCGCCGTATAAGTCGGTTGATGTGGTTCTGACATTCCCCAGCAAGTGGACAAAGGCATCCAGCACGGCATTATACTGGCGCAAGATTTCGCAAAGCTCATCTTTGCCCCGAGGGACCGCTCTGACTGTTAAATTACCCCCGGAAGCGTGTTGTGCTGACGCTGAAAACTCCGCAATGGTATCTACCACAGCAAAATAGAAACCGAGCATAAGATAAAGTGCTAATAGCAGGCTGAGCACAGAGGCCAGCGCCACCAGATTACGGATCCTGCGTTCGCTCGTCAGTTTGGTATCGAGTAGTGTTTTCAATGTCGGCGTTGCTTCGTTGATCAGACCACTGAGATGGGTCAGCACATCACGGTGCGCGCTGTTAAATACACTGTTGGTCAGCTCAATGTCATCGGGCTCAAGCAGTTTATCTTTGATGGCTCTATGGTAGTTATCAAGTGAGCGATTCAGCGCTGAAATTTTGTCTTTGAGACGTTTATTCACTTGTTTGTTATGCGCCGTTGCCACACCCAGTTTGTCGTTCATCTGCGCTTTCACCAGTGGCAGGACTTTGTTTAGGTTAGACAGTGCGATAAAAGAATCTGGCGTAAAACGGCCTCGACCAATGATATCAGTAGCCTGCTGGGCAATATTGTTCACCTGGGCTATCACGTTTGGCAGGGATTCGACCAAAGAGCGATTGAGGTAAGAGCGGCTGAGATCATTGTCTATGGCGAGCTTAGATGTGATTGACAGGTGTTCCAGTTCATTACCTGGCTTTAGACCGGTGGCAAAAGGACTGCGTGCCAGCACCTGAGCATTACGCTGGGCTTGCTGGTTGAGTAGGTTTTCCAAAATAGGAGGATAAAATTGGAGCCCGGCACGCTGTTGTTGACTGACCTGAATAGACTGGGTCAGGGTCGAGTTCAGAAAAAACAAGCTCAGACTGAGTGGTACCAAGAGAATACCAAATACCAGGCTGATTTTAGTTTTGTATTTTAGCTGTGCCATAAAAGCGATGGCTGGGCTGGCGGCTGATCTGAGTCCTGTCATAATGTTATCTTTGCTTATAAGTCACTGTTAGGAGACCGAGAATAAGCAAAGAATAGTTCAAAGCATCGAAAGTTTTTACTGTCAGCCATAAAAAAAGCCCCAAAAGGGGCTTTTTAGATAGGTGAGCTATACGGATTGATCAGCCGGCAAGCTTCGCAAAAGCGCGTTCTGCAGCTCTGATAGTTTCAGTAATATCTTCGTCGCTGTGCATAGTGCTGACAAACCCGGCTTCGAACGCGGAGGGTGCCAGATAGACACCTTCTTCCAACATCAGGTGGAAAAAGCGCTTGAAACGCTCTAGGTCGCATTCAGTCGCCTGCTGATAGGTATCAACACGTGCAGCCTCTGTGAAGAAGAAGCCAAACATACCGCCAGCATAGTTGGTGGTTAGTGCAATACCCGCTGCATCTGCAGCACGCTTGAAACCGTCACAAAGTTGCTTGCTTTTGGTCTCAAGCGTATCGTGCAGCCCGGGCTCAGACAGCAGCTCAAGGGCTTTCAGACCAGCGGCCATGGCAATCGGATTACCGGATAGCGTACCAGCCTGATAGACTGGGCCTACAGGGGCAATGTAATCCATGATTTCACGCTTACCACCAAAGGCACCCACTGGCATACCTCCGCCGATCACTTTACCCAAACAAGTCAGATCCGGCTCGATATTGTAATAGGCCTGAGCACCGCCCAGTGCAACCCTAAAGCCTGTCATGACCTCATCGAAGATCAGGACAGATTGATGGGTATCACAGATCTCACGCAGACCTTCCAGAAAGCCTTCGACCGGAGGAATACAGTTCATATTGCCTGCCACAGGTTCAACAATGATACAGGCGATTTGATCCGGGTATTGTGCAAAGATGGCTTTCACTTCGTCGATATTGTTGAACGATACCGTGAGTGTATGTTTGGCGAAATCAGCGGGGATCCCCGGAGAGTTAGGGACGCCCATTGTCAGCGCGCCTGACCCTGCTTTAACCAGCAGAGAATCCGCATGACCATGATAGCAACCTTCGAACTTCAAAATTTTATCTCTGCCGGTATAACCGCGAGCCAGACGGATGGCACTCATCGTCGCTTCTGTACCTGAGCTGACCATACGTACCTTGTCAATTGACGGAACAAGCGCTTTGACTTTTTCAGCCATTAGAATTTCGCTTTCTGTCGGAGCGCCATAGCTCAGGCCATTTTCAACGGCATCCAGCACCGCCTGTTTAATTTGAGGGTGGTTGTGGCCCAGGATCATAGGTCCCCAGGAGCCAACATAGTCGATATAACGTTTGCCATCGGCATCAAAGGTATGCGGGCCTTCAGCCTTATTGATAAACAGCGGCGTGCCACCCACGCCGTTAAACGCACGAACGGGTGAATTAACGCCACCCGGGATAGATTCCTGGGCACGAGAGAAGAGATCTTGACTGATTGTCATAATGTGTCCTTTGTTATGTGCATAAGGTATCTGGTGTTTTTACCAAATACCTCAAATCATGAAAACGAGTGTAACAACTTAGCTGTCGCGCTTGCGGCTGAACCAGGGCACATCCACTTCATACTGCTCAACCTTGTCGGCAACGCCCAGTGTCAATGCAAACAGCGCCATGCGGATCAACACGCCGTTTTGAACCTGACGGAAGATAGCCAGGTTATCGTTATTGTTTAAATCATTATCCAGCTCGTTGGCATCCCCGCGGCTGTCGCGCGGCAGCGGGTGCATCAGTACCGACTCCGGCTTACAATGCGCGTCATAAATCGCCTGACTGATGCGAAAGCCACCACGGTATTTATTGGCTTCTTCCTGTGACGGGAAACGCTCTTCCTGAATACGTGTCTGATAGACGATATCTGCAGCCAGATTACCTTCCATCTGAGATACCAGCTCAACTTGATGGCCAGCATTGCTGACCGCATCAAGAATATAATCTGGCATCTGCAACCCGTCCGGGGCAACCATGGAAAAGCGCACGTTTTTGTAGTGACACAGTAATTTAGAAAGGGAGTGGACTGTTCGGCCATATTTAAGGTCGCCAACCAAAGCGATGTGCATGCCGTCAATGCCCCGCTCAAATCGCCCCAGTTCACGTTCAATCGTCAGCAGGTCCAGCAAGGCCTGAGTGGGGTGCTCGTTCGGACCATCACCACCATTGATCACTGGCACGTCAGAACCCGTGGCAAATTCTGCCACTGATCCCGCATCCGGGTGGCGCATCGCCACTGCATCTGCATAGGCCGAGATGACTCGGGCTGTGTCATACAGGGATTCGCCTTTGGCTAAAGCGGAACTTTGCATACCTGTGGTTTCGCGGACCGTACCACCTAGCAAATTAAAGGCGGTTCCGAAACTGACACGCGTTCGGGTACTGGGTTCAAAAAACAGGTTGGCTAATACAGCACCTTCTAATACGTTGGTACGTTTGTGCTTCTTAGCGTAGGGTTCCATTTTCTTAGCAACACTGAAAATCAGCTCAATGGCATCTCTGTCGAGTTCGTTGACGGAGAGGATGTTTTCACCTTGGAAACTTAACATGCGGCGATTCCTAATCACAGATTGACAACAGGAGGCGGGGAGCACTCCTAACCGAGCTCGCAAAGCAGGGGCATAAAGCACACGCTGCGTTGGGTAACTGGAGCGACATAATAGCACAATTGTGGTTTTTTGGGCGTGGAAAATGACGGCTGACTCGCCGCCATACTGTGATATCAGAAAACCGGTTTCAAGATAGCGAGCATCACAATGATCAGCAGCAAAACAACCGGGAATTCGTTAAAAATACGATAGAAGCGATCGCTGCGCTGATTTCGATCGTGCTTAAAGTCTGCCAGGAGTTTGAAACAATAGGCATGATAGAGATACAGCATGATCACCGGTACCAATTTATAATGTAGCCAAAGGTTAGCGCGGAACCATTCGCGCCCGTAACTGGCGATCAGCAAAATGCCAAAGACTGCAGTGAGAATGGCAAACGGGGTGACAAAATAGAGCAGACGACGCTCCATGATTTTAAGCATTGCCGAGCAGGGCTTTTCGTCAGTCATAGCATGGTAAACAAATAGCCTGGGCAGGTAGAAAATCCCGGCAAACCAGGCAACCATAAAAAAGATGTGCAGCGCTTTGTACACAAGTATTGTCGTCATAAAACCCCTTGGTTGTCTTTAGATGCAATTACAGCAAGCTGTTTCTCGTAGTGAGAATATGGCGGATCTGATCCCACCTTAGCAAGCCCATAATTTGTTCGTTATTCTTTTGATTATACACGTATACTGCGCCGGATCGCTTGTCTTTAAGAATGTCGAATGCGTCGGCGAGTGTGGCTTGTGTACTCAGACCTTGAAGCTCAATATAGGTGATAGTCATGCTCTGCTCTGAAATCAAACTAAGGTCATATTCCGCGAGTCGATAACCATGCTCCTCGTCGTGCACTATCAGAGGCGTCTGACTGTCGATGGCTGACAGAGTTTCTCTTATCTGATCCTTATCATCTGAATAGAGGAGCTTGAAGCCTTCTTCCATTTCTTCCATGATCCCCACCTTTTGCAGGGCCTCTTTGGCGGGAGAAACCTGATAGGGCAACCCCTGGAAATCAAGCTGTTGCAAGAAGATTGAGCGGTTACCAAATACCTGCAGTGCGGTGACATAGGCACAGGAAATCACTATCATGGCTGGCACCACAATCTGTGGACTGGAAGTCAGTTCCATGACCGCAGTTAAGGCAGCCAAAGGCGCATGTAAAGTGGCCGCCAGCAGGCCTGCCATACCCAGTACGCCATAAGTACCAGCAATACTGACATCCGGTGAAATATACTGAGCGAAATACGCCATCAGGGTGCCAATTAACACGCCTAAACCAATCACCGGGCCGATGATACCACCTGGGATCCCAAGCCCAATGGCAAAAATAGTGGCAAGTAATTTAGCAATCAAAATTGTGGTGAGTAATTGAAGTTCGCCGGGGGTTTCGACTGCGATCTTAATGGCGCTCATTCCCGAACCCATGGCTTCTGGTACCAGAAAGCCGATCAGGCCGGCCAGTAACCCTGCAAGCATCAGACGGGGAAACATACTGATGGGCTTAAACGTTTTTATGATGAGCATCAGGTTTTGGTTAAATGCAAAGGCGATGGCTCCAAGCACAAAACCGCATAAAATGAGAAATGGATAGTGCCAGAACGAGAGTGTTGAAACGCTGATCAATGACAATTCCAGATCATGGCCAAACACATATTGTGTGGCCAGTGCGCCAGTGACAGCGGCAAGCATAATAGGCACAAAAATATGGATCTTATATTCCCTCAGTACCACTTCCATAACGAAAATCACCGCAGCCAGAGGTGTATTAAATGATGCAGCGATGCCGGCTGCAACACCACATCCGGCGAGTGTACGGGCTGCATTCATGGGGAGGTGCAGACGCTCAGCCAGAATGCTGGCACCGGTGGCACCCATGTGCACGGACGGGCCTTCTCGGCCAACGGAAAAACCACTGATGAGCGCGACGGCACCACCAAAAAATTGGTTGACCGAATTCCAGATTGGCATTTTTCCGTAGTGCTGTTTGATGCGATAGATAACAAACGGGATACCAAGGCGGTAATGCTTAAAGCCCGTCAAGCTGGCAAACAAAGCGATCAGCAAAGCGGCACCAACAGGCAGTAAAATGCGCTGGTGCTCTGGCAATGTGGTGAAATCATCCGGACTATCTAAAAATACGCTTTGCACCAATAAGATGGTCAGACGAAATAAGATGATCAAGACTGCAGCAATCAAGCCTGCGCCAATTCCCAGCAAGCAAAGCTGAATGGACGTTTTTGGTTTCGCTAAGCGACGGCGTAAATTATCGAGCGACATACAATATTGGCCTGTAGAGAGTCTTAGTTGTGAGCAGCCTAGTGCCTTAGTGCTGCATTGAGTACCTTTAATGCATCTGATAAGTGTATCAAATATTCTAAGTCCTTGTAATTAAGTAAATCAGGCAACAGAGTACTTGAGTAGGAGTTTAGCGCTTAAACCGGCACATAGCGAAGGTGACTCTATACTTGATTAAAATAGTCAGGTATTAGATAATTCCGCTATTAAATGTACAGGGGTCGAATACACATGTCTGATCAGATACCGATTAAATTTTCCGACGCGGCGGCAAATCGCGTGAAAGAGCTTATCTCTGAGGAAGAAAACCCTAACCTCAAGCTGCGAGTGTATGTGACTGGTGGTGGATGTTCTGGGTTTCAGTATGGTTTTACTTTTGATGAAAAAACCAATCCAGGTGATTTAGAAATCGAGAAAAATGGGGTGTCTATGGTTGTGGACCCTATGAGTATTCAATACTTGGTTGATGGTGAAGTAGATTACACCGAGGGCCTTGAAGGCGCGCGTTTCTTTGTCAGTAATCCTAATGCAACGACGACTTGTGGTTGCGGCGCGAGCTTCAGCGTATAAAACGACGCTAAATTGGCGTTTTTGAACACCCTGGCCATGCACTCGCATGGCTTTTTTGTTTCTCTATTAGACAAACAGCTACCATTCTTTGTCCCTGAGTTCTGGTACAGTATAAGGTACTGTGTTGATCGTCTGTGGGAAGTCAGAGCAGTCTTTCTAGCCTGGGTTGGTAAGATGCATCATAAGTACAAAGAATCCCAACACCAAAGTGGAAAAAGCGAGAATATAGATGAATCCGCGTTTACCTTGTTTGAGCGGAACGCCGTTGACGCGCAAAAAGTAATACCAACCCACACACAGCAAAATGGGTAGCAAAAATATGAGCCGGATCATCAAAAATTCTCCTAAAATTTGTTATTTTGTTACAGACTAGCTCTAAACCACTATTTTTTAAAGAAAAAATAAATTATTTCGTATACTGGTACAAGTTATAAAATTTTTGTTAAAGTGTCACAGTAATCTTACCTCTCTATTTTAGGTAAGAAAGTTGAAAATTTAATTAGGTGTTAGAGAAAAGATCGTCTATACCTAATTTGGTACATAGGAACAAGCCAGCGTAAATCGGTATTTCATGATTTGTTTACCTGACTTGCTATATAACAAGCCGCCAGTCGAGACGGGCAAATTTCGTATGGCGGTATTAATTAATCATCGAGTAGGAGATGTTTTATTATGATGGGGAAAACGGTTTCTTCTGAAGAAAACAGTAAGTTGACTAAGTGGCTGAAATCAAAACGTCACGAGAAAGGTCATACAATGCGCAGTTTGGCTCAGGTGTTAGGTACACCGCATTCTTTCATTGGCAAAATTGAAAATCAGGAACGTCGTTTAGACGTGATTGAGTTTCTGCGTTACTGTGAAGCGCTGGAAGTCGACCCATATGAAGGTCTGGCTCTTATCAAAGAAGAGCAGATGTAAACGACTGGCATCGCCAGTATGTGTGCAGGTGCAAGGAGCTGCACCTCTATCCTCTTAAAATGGACCTGACACACCAGTCATTTATTCCGCCATTACTTACCCTGACTATGATAGTTTCGCTCAATCTCGTAGAGCTTATGACGAATGGCATACAAGAAGATCAGAGACGGTACAACCATCAAAGCTGTCAGCGCGAAAAACACTGCCCAATTGCCACCTAACCAATCATCAATAACGACACCACTGTAACTGGATAGCACCGTTCTTCCCAGGCTCCCCAGTGATGCCAGCAGGGCGTAATGGGTTGCGCTGAAAGCGCGGTCGCAGAGCATTGAAATGAATGCCACCATGGCCACCAGTGACCAGGCCTGAGTAAAGCCATCGATCACGATTGCAAGGGCATATAAATGCTCCTTTGGTCCCGCAATGGCAATCCAGGAGAACATCAGGTTGGATGCGGCCATTGCAACACCACTGATAAACAGCCCTTTTACGATGCCATATTTGTGGTTAAAGATACTGCCCAAAAACGCAAAAATAATTGTGATAAGACCGGTACCGAGCTTTGAATATTGAGCTATCTGACTGTTAGTAAAACCAATTTCTTTGTAGAAAACGATAGACATACGGGCCAAGAAGGCTTCGCCGATCTTGAACAAAAAGATGAATGCCAGCAATGCCAAAGCCGCTTTTACGCCATTGCGATTGAAGAAACTGCGAAACGGCTCTACCAGTGTGACGGCAAGCCACGCGAGCATGCGTTGCAGCCTGCTGTGAGCCAGCCCGGCCAGTTTCGACTGGTATTGTGCTTGTAGCTGTTGTTGGGTGTGCTCACGGTGGGAATGAGGTTCTCGCGCCATCAGCGTAATGAAAAACAAAGCCACCATGATCATGGCCAGTAATGCGTAGATGTCGGCCCAACTGATTCCAGGCAGATCCGCTGCAAAAAACGGAATAGCACCAAGCAGGGCGTACCCACTCCACCACCCTGACGTCGCCATGGCTGCCGCGGCGGTAGATTTTTCACTTTCCTCTGGGGGAAGGATGTCGATCCGATAAGCGTCTATTGCAATATCATGGGTAGCCGCACTCAGAGCAATAATGAAACACAATAATGCAGCCTGATAAAGATCCGCTTTGAGGTCGACCTGACTTAACGCCAGTGCTGACAGCGCAACAATCAATTGCCCGGCGGCTATCCAGCTGCGTCTTTGTCCCAGCCACTGGGTCAGTAAGGGCAAGCGAACCCGGTCCAACAGAGGGGACCATAAAAAGTTGATCGTGTAAGCACTGAAAACGATACCAAACAAGCCTATCATACTGCGGCTCAGGCCTTCATCTTTGAGCCAGGCAGACATCACTGAACCAATGAGCACCCAGGGAAAGCCCTGGCTAACCCCAAATGCAAATACGGTGAGCAAGCGCTTATCCCGATAGTAACTGGCATAGTCACGCAGGCTGGATGAAATGATCATAGTGTTTTCCAACATTGTATCGCCCGCCTTGTGGTGAGCGATACAGGGTAAGTGGTTATTCGAAGGTCTCTTCCGGCAGCATTTCAATGCTGTGGATGATCACGGGCACTTTGGGGATAAAGGTGTAACCCAACTTTTTATTGTAGTCAGTTTCGACCTGCATAATTTTGTCCAGTGTGTCAAAGCCATCTGATACGCTGCCAAATACCGCAAAACCCCATCCGCGGCCTGGGTTAAGGTGGTCGTTGTCATCCATGTTAAAGAAAAACTGGCGCGTACCTGAGTGTGGTTTATTGTCCTGATAGGCCATTGCTATGGTGTACATATTGTTCTTCAGGCCATTGCCACTTTCGTTAAAAATAGCCGGACGCTCAAACATGCCATCATAGTCTTTATCATAGCCACCACCCTGGATAACAAAATCCCGCTCGTTCGCGTCATCCCGCTCAACGCGGTGAAAAACAGAACCTTTGTAATCTCCGTTGATCACATAGGTCAGAAAGTTATTAACCGTGATTGGGGCACGGGAGCGGTCGAGTTCGACGATCACTTTACCCAAAGAGGTGTTGATCTGAACTTTAGGAAAAAGGTTGTCTTTTTGGACGAAACGTCCTTCTTTATTGTTTGCAAATGAGAAACAGCTCACCAATGCCAACATGAACAGAATAAGGGTACGAAGCATAGCTAGACCTTTTTATTGTTGTAAAAAGTTGATCAATTCTTTGTCTGACAACATGCGGGTGATCACCTGCTCGGCGAGGCGGTTTAACTGTCCCTCAACTTGAGACTGGTCATGTTTCAGCGGTTTACTGAATTGCGCTTCGCCATTGAAGGATTTTGAAAAGGTTCGCTGTCCTTTGATTACTTCGACAACAAAATCAGCATTTGCCGTGCTTTCGTGACGACTGAGAGATTCATCAACCTTGGCGACAAAGGTACGAATACGCAGTGTCAGCTGAGTGTCACTGTGTTGTGCCAGCGTCACGCCGTTGGCTTCCAGAGCCTGAGAAAGCAGCTTGGTTAAAGTGACTGGCAAATCCGCATTTGGCAGATAAACAGCGGGCTCTTGTTCCAGCACTTTAATGGTAAATTTAGTGGTACGGTTGTCGACAACCTTAATTGCCATTGTATTGGATAGCTGGCTTATATTACCGCCCTGATAACTGGGATTGAGGATCACAGATTTTGGGGCACTACTACATCCGGCCAGTAGTGTGATTGCTGCACCGAAGAGAGTTGCAGAAAATGCTAAACGCATGATTAGCTCCTTTTAATAGAACTGAGTACCGTAAACTTTTTATTATTGCCTATCACCTTACAATTCCCGAACAGGCGCTGCAACTTATCAAGGTAATCAAGGTGACGATTGCCAATGATCCTCAGCTCGCCGCCATTTCTCAGGGTATGCTTGGCCTGCAAAAACATCTGCCAGGCGATGTGGTCGGTGATAGCTTGTGCCTGATGAAAGGGGGGATTACATAACACCAAATCTGCGGTATTGGGTGCAAAGTCACTGAGGCAGTCATTTTGAGTAAACTGACAATCTGCCAGCCTGTCTGGCAAATTAAAACTGACGTTCTCTTTGGCACTGGCCACCGCCATGGCAGACTCATCTACAAAAGTTACCTGGGCATTTGGCATACGTGCCAGAGTTTGCAGTCCGATCACGCCGTTACCACAGCCCAAATCGATTACCCGCAATGGCTTCTTACCCGCCGGCAGGTAATTCATAAAAAAGCGTGCGCCGATATCCAGTGAATCCCGGGAAAACACATTGGCATGGTTGTGAATTGTGAAGGACGAGTTTTCCAGAGGCCAGCTGACCGGGAACTTGTCAGCCACGGGTTTGCCTGTAGTGGCACAGAAGATCAGGCGAGATTTCTTAACTGCCAGGCTGGTGGTCGGCTCTTGCAAAAAGTGGCTAAAACTTTTCAGTGTAGAAGTATGAATTTCTTTGACTTTACCTGCTGCTACAACGGGTATCCCCGGAGCGAGGTGGCTAAGCTGGGATAGCTGATGTTGCAGTAGTCCAGCATTTTTTGGCACCTTTATTAGAATCAGATCGCACTGCTTTGGCAAGTCAGCCAGACTATCCAGCTGGGTGAATCTAGCGTCGTCCTGTATCCAGTCCAGTTGATTTTCAGCCAGGTTATGGCATGTTGCCTGCCGGGCCACGAATGAGTCACTCACCTGTGTGATCTGCCACTGCGAGTGATCTTTCAGTTGTGCTGCCAGCGTACAGCTTAATGCCCCAAAGGCATCATTGAGGATCAGGATGTCGCGTGCATCCGGGTAGGCTGTGGTAATATGGTCCAGCAAGTATTCGTCGGCCGCATCCCAGGCTTGCAGGCTGCGGTTTTTTTGCTCAAGGGGAAAACGATGCAGGGTCAGAGCCGTGCCGGCCAGTACAGCGTCGGTGATCATGACGGGGCTAATCTCACTCATGGTTGGTGCCAACACTTTGCAAAGTGTTGGCAAAACTAACAGAACACGTAATATAGCATGTCGAGACTGAACAAAGAATGTTTGCCCGGGCAAACGCCGCAATTGCCGCCTGGCTTTGAGTTTTTGCCCACCTGTATCGGGTTTGAGAAAAGCTTGTCGCTGTATAAACATTTGGCGACAACACTGAGCTGGCAGCAGCCCAGTATCACACTTTTTGGCCGAACCTCGCCAATTCCCAGGCTCCAGTGTTTTATTGCCGACCCGTCGGTATCTTACGGATATTCGGGCACTCAACTCAACAACACCCCCTGGCCAGATGTACTCAGAGCAATGCGTTCCCGCCTGAAGCGTGAGTATGGGCAGGACTTTAATGCTCTGTTGGTTAATTGGTACCGAGACGGTCAAGACAGCATGGGCTGGCATAGCGATGATGAAGCTGAGCTGGGCCTCAACCCGACGATTTTTTCCTTATCACTGGGCGCAACACGCGCTTTTAAAATTCGCCACATACAGACACATGAGACGGTGACGCTGCCCCTGCCAACCGGCTCTGGGCTATTAATGACGGGCCGCAGTCAGCATGACTATCAGCATGCACTGCCCAAACAAGCGCGGGTAACTCAGGGCAGGATCAACCTGACGTTCAGAACAGTTGGTTAATGGCGCATAAATGCGTATAGTATGCGCTAAATTTTCTCCGTACTGGGAGTGAGTTATGTCAATGCAACAACAAATCTACAGCAAACTCGCCGATGCCATTGCGTGCAAACACCTTAATGTTCTCAATGAAAGCCATATGCACAGCCGAGGCAGCGAGTCACACTTTAAAGTGATTGTGGTCAGCGACAAGTTTGCCGGACAGCGCCTGTTACAGCGCCATCGTTTGATCAACGAGGTATTAAAGGAGGAGTTGGCAAATCACATTCATGCGCTGGCGATCCACACTTATACCCCGGAAGAATATGCCGAGCAGCATGGCGCAGTACCAGATTCACCGAGCTGCCTGGGTGGTTCAAAATTCGACAGCGAGTGATCAGACCTGTGTTTTCAGGATCTGCATTTAAACTAACGCGGTTTTCACAATACAGAATATGTAGGAATAGACATGGTCATCAAACCTAAGATCCGTGGTTTTATCTGTACTAATGCCCATCCAGTGGGCTGTGCCGAGCACGTAAAAGAACAAATTGCTTATGTTAAGGCTCAGGGCCCAATCAATAATGGCCCTAAAAATGTGTTGGTGATCGGCGCATCAACCGGTTATGGTCTGGCTTCTCGCATCACCGCAGCATTCGGTGCTGGCGCAAAAACTCTGGGTATCTTCTTCGAGAAAGAAGGTACAGAGAAAAAAACGGCCTCTGCTGGTTGGTATAACACAGCAGCATTTCAACAGGCTGCTGATGAAGCTGGCCTGTGGTCAAAGAACATCAACGGCGATGCTTTTTCAGATGAGCTAAAAGCCAAAGCAGTTGAAACCATCAAAGCCGAAATGGGCAAAGTAGACTTGATCATCTACAGTCTGGCATCTCCGCGCCGCACCGATCCCAAGTCGGGCGAGACCTTTTCATCGGTACTTAAGCCAATTGGTCAGACGATCACAACCAAAAACCTCAATACTTCCAAGCGGGTTATAGACGAAGTGACTGTGGAAGCTGCGAATGAGGAAGAGATCGCCAACACAGTGAAAGTGATGGGCGGTGAAGACTGGGAGCTGTGGCTGGAAGCGCTGAAAGAGGCGGATGTACTGGCCGAGGGATTCAAAACATCGGCATACACCTATATTGGCAAAGAACTGACCTGGCCTATTTACGGTCATGCGACTATTGGTAAAGCCAAAGAAGACCTGGACCGTGCAGCTGACGCTATCAAAGCCTCAACAAAAGCGTTAAATGGTGAAGCTTACGTGGCGTCATTAAACGCTGTAGTAACTCAGGCGAGCTCGGCTATTCCGATTATGCCTTTGTACATCTCTACGCTGTTCCGGGTAACCAAAGAAGATGGTACTTACGAGGGGACTATCGAGCAGATCCAGGGGTTGTTTAGCGAAAACCTGTACGGTGAGACGCCACGTTTTGACGAAGGCGGTCACCTGTTCCAGAACTATAAAGAACTGGAAGACGGTGTACAGGCACGCATCAAGGTGATCTGGGATAAAGTAGACACCGACAGTATTGATGAGCTGACAGATTACGCTGGTTATCACAATGAATTTCTGAAGCTGTTTGGCTTCGGCATTGAGTCAGTTGACTATGATGCAGATGTCAATTCTGTGGTTGAGATTAACCATCTAATCTAGCCGACAAGCGGGCGAATTCGTGTAGTTCGCCCGTTTTAACTTGTGCCCACAGTAGAGAAAACGCCTTCCCAATTTGCCTTTCATTTTTCATCAATACCACTTTGGTCTATATTTAAATTCTTGCAGTGACGCCCAATGAACTAAATCCATTGTTAAGTCGTATTATTTTCATATTTCCACTCGCATAGTCAGTACGATTAATGTTAAAATTGCGGAAATATGTAAGGACTATATACCACGGTGCTCGTTTCCCGTTGCGGACAGGTTGGCCCGACTTTGTGTATGTTGTGCCAGCTCTTTGACTCCAATACAACTCAGAGAATAGTGCCGTGGTAAGTAAAGATTTATCAATTTCTTTCCGTTAATGTAATGCAAGTGCGTATGATCAACATAAAAAAAGGTCTGGACTTACCCATAGAGGGCGCACCACAGCAAGTTATTCATGATGGTTCTGCTGTCAAACGAGTAGCTGTGTTGGGTGAAGAGTTTATTGGTATGCGTCCAACCATGCGAGTCCGTGTGGATGACCAAGTCAAGAAAGGCCAAGTTCTTTTTGAAGACAAAAAGAATCCTGGCGTCAAGTTTACTGCGCCAGCCTCTGGTGTAGTTAAAGAAATTAACCGTGGAGCCAAGCGTGTTCTTCAGTCCGTTGTGATTGAAGTACAGGGCGATGAGCAAATCACTTTTGAAAAGTTCCCGGCTGCTGAACTCGGCAACCTGGATCGTGAAAAGGTGAAAGAAGTGCTGATCGAATCGGGTCAATGGCCAGCGTTGCGTGCACGTCCTTTCAGTCGTGTAGCAGTACCTAGCGCGTCGCCAAGCTCGATCTTTGTTACCGCAATTGACACTAACCCTCTAGCTGCGGATCCTGCTGTTGTGATCGCTGAAAACGTGGAAGCGTTTGAGGCTGGTCTGGCTGTGGTTTCGCGTCTGACTGATGGCAAAGTGTTTGTTTGTAAGCAAGCTGGCAGTAAGGTGCCGAGCTCTTCGCTTTCTCAGGTAGAAGTACATGAGTTTGCGGGTGTTCACCCTGCTGGTCTGGTTGGTACACACATTCACAATCTTGATGCTGTTGGCGCTAACAAGCAAGTATGGCACCTGGGTTACCAGGATGTGATTGCTTTCGGTAAGCTATTCCTAAGCGGTGAAGTCTACTCAGATCGTGTTGTTGCTTTGGCTGGTCCGAGTGTGAAGAACCCGCGTCTTGTTAAGACTCAAGTTGGTGCGTCGTTAACCGATTTAGTTGCAGGTGAACTTGAAGATGGTGAAAACCGGGTCATTTCTGGCTCTGTGTTAGCTGGTAAAACAGCCACTGGTCCTCATGCTTACCTGGGTCGTTACCATGTACAGGTTTCTGTGTTGTCTGAAGGTCGCGAAAAAGAGCTGTTTGGCTGGATCGCACCAGGTAGTACGAAGTTTTCTGTAACCCGTACTTTCATCTCTCACTTTGCGCCAAGTCGTCTGTTTAAGATGACCACTTCTACTGGTGGCTCAAAGCGTGCGATGGTGCCAATTGGTAACTATGAGCGTGTAATGCCGCTTGATATCCTGCCAACTCTGTTGTTGCGTGATCTGATCTCTGGTGATCTGGACAGCGCGATTTCACTGGGTGCGCTAGAGCTGGATGAAGAAGATCTGGCGTTGTGTACTTTCGTTTGTCCGGGCAAATACGACTATGGATCAATCTTGCGTGATTGCCTGACTACAATCGAGAAGGAAGGTTAAAATGGCCTTAAAGAAATTTTTAGAAGACATTGAACCTCACTTTGAACCTGGTGGTAAACACGAGAAGTGGTATGCCCTGTACGAAGCAGTTGCAACTGTTTTTTACACGCCAGGTTATGTCAACAAAGGCGGCACTCACGTACGTGATAATATCGACCTGAAACGTATCATGATCTTAGTATGGATGGCGACATTCCCAGCTATGTTCTTCGGTATGTTCAACATTGGTCACCAGGCAGCTATCGCGCTGGGCAATGGTTTTGAAATTGCAAACACTTGGCAGGCGGCACTATTCCAGCTGTTTGGTGGTGAGCTTACGGCTGATTCTGGCTGGGGCGCGAAAATGTTCTACGGTGCCTGTTTCTTCCTGCCGATTTACGCCACTGTATTTATTGTCGGTGGTTTCTGGGAAGTATTATTCGCCTCAGTGCGTAAGCACGAAGTAAACGAAGGTTTCTTCGTAACATCAGTACTGTTTGCCCTGATCCTGCCTGCAACGATCCCGCTATGGCAAGTTGCGCTGGGTATCACCTTCGGTGTGGTAGTGGCAAAAGAAGTATTCGGTGGTACAGGCCGTAACTTCCTGAACCCGGCACTGGCTGGTCGTGCATTCCTGTTCTTCGCATACCCAGGTGACATCTCAGGTGACACCGTGTGGACAGCGGTAGACTCTTTCTCAGGTGCAACTTACCTGGGGCAGGCTGCAACAGGTGCGCTTGATTATGACAACATGGTACTGTGGTGGAATGCATTCTACGGCTTTATTCAAGGCTCAGTAGGTGAAACTTCTACACTGGCTATCATGATTGGTGGTTTGTTCCTGATTTATGTTCGTATCGCATCGTGGCGCATCGTCCTGGGTACTTTCCTGGGTATGGTGGTGATGTCTATGCTTCTGAACATGGTCGGCTCAGACACTAACACAGTATTCGCTATGCCTTGGCACTGGCACTTAGTACTGGGTGGTTTTGCATTCGGTATGTTCTTCATGGCAACCGACCCGGTATCTGCGTCATTCACAGACAAAGGTAAGTGGGCATATGGTGCATTGATTGGTGTAATGGTTGTGCTTATCCGTGTTGTTAACCCGGCATACCCAGAAGGTATGATGTTGGCAATTCTATTCGCAAACCTGTTCGCACCACTTTTCGACCACATGGTTGTGCAGTCAAATGTGAAGAGGAGATTAGCACGTGTCTAGTAACAATGAATCTATCGGCAAAACGCTAGGCGTTGTTGTTGGCCTATGTTTAGTGTGTGCGGTTGTCGTATCTTTTGCGGCAGTACAGCTTCGCCCACTCCAACAGGCAAACAAAATCGAAGACGTGCAGCGCAACATTTTGGCGGCTGCTGGCGTTGAGAACGTTGAAAACGTGTCAGAAACCTACAACCAAGTGATCGATGCACGCGTTGTAGACATGAACACCGGTGAGTTTGTAGACACAGATCCTAACTCATTCGATTTCACTATGACTAAGTTCGATGCGGCGCGCAGTGTTGCTTTACCAAAAGCAAAAGACGTTGCAGGCGTTCAGCGTATGACGACTGAGTCTCCGGTTTACCTTGCGAAGAACAGCAACGGTAAATATGAGTCTGTGATCCTGCCAATTCAGGGTTACGGTCTTTGGGGTATCATGTACGGCTTCGTAGCATTGGATTTGGATGGTGAAACCATTCAGGCAATCAAATTCTACCAGCACACTGAAACTGCGGGTCTGGGTGGTGAAATCCAAAACCCAAGATGGACTGCAACCTGGGAAGGCAAAAAGCTACCAATCGACGTAGTGAAAGGCACAGCAGGTAACGACGTGCATAAAGTAGATGGTCTGTCTGGTGCAACGTTAACGTCTAACGGTGTTGAAAATACATTTACGTTCTGGACAGGCGACGATGCGTTTGGTCCATTCCTTGCGAAAGTACGTGAAGGGGCATTGAACTAATGGCAAACTCAAAAGAAATGAAGCAAGTCCTGTTTGGACCTGTTTTCGCAAATAACCCAATTGCACTGCAAGTACTGGGTATCTGTTCTGCGCTGGCAGTAACATCAAGCCTGAAAAACGCACTGATCATGTCAATTGCATTGACAGTGGTAACTGCGTTCTCAAGCTTGTTCATCTCTATGATCCGTAACCACATTCCGTCAAGTGTACGGATCATCGTTCAGATGACCATCATCGCTTCTCTGGTTATCGTTGTTGACCAGGTACTTCAGGCATTTGTGTATGCCACGGCAAAAGAACTGACGGTATTCGTTGGTCTTATCATTACTAACTGTATCGTAATGGGTCGTGCAGAAGCCTACGCAATGAAGTCGCCACCTCTGATGTCATTCCTGGATGGTATCGGTAACGGTCTTGGTTACTCAGTTGTCCTGATCGCGATTGGCTTTGTACGTGAGCTGTTCGGTGCTGGTGCTCTGTTCGGTGTTGAAATACTGCCACTGATCTCTAACGGCGGTTGGTACCAGCCTATGGGTCTGTTGGTTATGCCATTTAGCTCGTTCTTCCTGGTAGGTGTATTCATCTGGGCACTACGTACCTGGAAGAAAGACCAAGTAGAAGCTAAGGCATAAGGGGAGAGAGATGGAACATTATCTGAGTTTATTTGTAAAAGCGGTTTTCGTTGAAAACTTAGCGCTATCTTTCTTCCTGGGGATGTGTACTTTCCTGGCGGTATCTAAGAAAGTAACTACCTCATTCGGTCTGGGTGTTGCGGTAATCTTCGTACTGGGCGTTGCTGTACCAGTCAACAACGTGGTTTATCACGCTATCCTGGCACCAGGCGCACTTGAGTGGTTAGGTTTCCCAGAAGCTGACTTAAGCTTCCTGAAGTTCCTGACATTTATCGGTGTAATCGCGGCACTTGTACAGATCCTTGAAATGACGCTGGACAAGTTCTTCCCGGCACTTTACAACGCTCTGGGTATCTTCCTGCCTTTGATCACAGTTAACTGTGCGATCTTCGGTGCGGTATCCTTCATGGTTGAGCGTAACCTGAACTTTGGTGAGTCAGTGGTCTTTGGCTTAGGTTCTGGTGTGGGCTGGGCGCTTGCTATCGTATTGCTAGCAGGTCTTCGCGAGAAAATGAAGTATGCTGATATTCCTGATGGTTTACGTGGTCTGGGTATTACCTTTATCACTGTAGGTCTGATGGGCTTTGGCTTCCTGTCATTCTCTGGTATTTCACTTTAAGGTAGCGAGGAAACTATACGATGGAAACTATTGTATTAGGTGTAAGTATGTTCATCGCTATCGTTGTGGTGTTGGTACTTATCATCATTGCAGCGAAATCTAAGCTGGTACCTAGCGGTGACATCATGATCGGCATTAATGGCGATCCTGAAAAAGCAATTAAATCTGCACCAGGTGGTAAGCTGTTAGGCTCACTGGCTGATGCTGGTATCTTCATTTCATCAGCCTGTGGTGGCGGTGGTTCATGCGGTCAGTGTCGCGTCCACGTTCACTCTGGTGGTGGTGACATTTTGCCAACTGAACTTGATCACATCACTAAAGGTGAAGCCCGTGAAGGCTGTCGTCTGGCGTGTCAGGTTGCTGTTAAAACAGACATGGAGATTGAAGTTGAAGATTCAATCTTCGGTGTGAAGAAGTGGGAATGTACTGTTATCTCTAACGATAACAAAGCAACCTTCATCAAAGAGCTTAAGCTGGCTATTCCTGACGGTGAGGTTGTACCTTTCCGCGCGGGTGGTTATATCCAGATTGAAGCGCCTGCACACCATGTTAAATACGCAGACTTTGATATTCCTGATGAGTATCGTCCGGACTGGGAGCGTTTTGGCTTCTTCAAGCTGGAGTCTAAAGTAGACGAAGAAACGATCCGTGCATACTCAATGGCGAACTACCCAGAAGAGTACGGCATTATCATGCTGAACGTACGTATCGCAACTCCGCCGCCTAATAACCTAAGCCTGCCTTGTGGTAAGATGTCATCGTATATCTGGTCACTGAAAGAAGGCGACAAAGTCACGATTTCTGGCCCATTCGGTGAATTCTTCGCGAAAGACACTGATGCAGAAATGGTCTTCGTTGGTGGTGGTGCAGGTATGGCGCCAATGCGTTCACACATTTTCGACCAGCTTAAGCGTCTTAACTCTGATCGTAAGATGTCTTTCTGGTACGGTGCACGTTCTAAGCGTGAAATGTTCTACGTGGAAGACTTTGACGGCCTGCAGGCTGAAAATGACAACTTTGAGTGGCATGTTGCACTTTCTGATCCTCAGCCTGAGGATAACTGGGAAGGCTACACAGGCTTCATTCACAACGTACTTTATGAAAACTACCTGAAAGATCATGAAGCACCAGAAGACTGTGAATTCTACATGTGTGGACCACCGATGATGAACGCGGCGGTTATCAACATGCTGAAAGACCTGGGTGTTGAAGATGAAAACATCCTGCTTGATGACTTCGGTGGTTAAGCTGAAATACATATGATCTTAAAGTGGTTTTTAAGATAAAATAGAAGCCCCTTAGCAGTTTTGCTGAGGGGCTTTTTTTTATGGGTAATGCTCCGTACAGAGCGGGGGTTACTGGCAATTGAATTACAAGGGATGACACTGATGCTAAGACAGAGCCAGTTTTGTTTAGTTTTTTTATTGAGCATGTTGCTTGTGGCATGCGGCCAGGCAAACAAATCAGCTGAACCTATTGTGCTACAGGGCAGTACAATGGGCACAACCTATAACATTAAGGCTTTTCCCCAGCAAAGCACACTGACAGAAGCGCAGTTACATACTGAGGTTGAGGCTGCGCTAAAAGCGGTGAATCAATCTATGTCGACCTATATTCCAGATTCAGAGATCAACCAGTTCAATCGTCTGGCTGCTAACCAGGTCATGCCTGTCAGTGAGGACTTCAGAAAGGTGGTGGCTGAGTCCATTCGCCTGGGTCAGTCTACAGAAACTCTGGATGTAACCATGGGGCCGCTTATTGATTTATGGGGATTTGGCCCGGACAAACGCCCGACCAAGCGACCTTCCGATCAACAGCTGGCGCAGATGCGCGAAGAAATTGGCCTGGATAAGCTCATTTTAACCGATGCGGGCCTGGCAAAAACTCTGGACCATCTGGAGCTGTCTTTTTCAGCAACAGCGAAGGGCTACGGTATAGACAAAGTGGCCGAACTCATCGAGTCTCACGGTATCACTAACTATATGGTGGAAATTGGGGGTGAGCTGAGACTATCGGGTACTAAGCCGGGTGATGAGCCTTGGCGCATTGCCATTGAGAAGCCGGATGCACCGGTTGGACAAAGACAAATTCACAAAGTGATTGAGCCGGGTAAGAACAGTGTGGCGACGTCAGGCGATTATCGTATTTTTTATGAAATGGATGGTGAGACCTTTACCCACCTGATCGATCCGGGTACGGGTAAGCCTGTCAAACACGATCTGGTGTCTGTGACGGTATTGCACCCTTCTGCGATGACAGCCGATGGACTCGCTACAGCGCTAACTGTGATGGGGACTGAACGCGCCAGAGCGTACGCTGAGCTACACGACTTAGCGGTCTACTTGATCAGCAAAAGTGATGACGGTCTGAAGGTGTATGCCAGCAGCGCATTCAAGCCTTATTTATAAGCGGATCTGTGTCGCGAACGTTTCAACTTAAGCGCGTTTAGTTATATAATGAGCACAATTCACCGTCACACATCCAAACTTGTGGATGAATAAGCAAAAGGGGCCTGAGATGTCACTATTTTTACTTACCTTCGGATTGCTGTTGTTGATCGCCGTTGCAATGGCGGTAGGCGTTATAGTACAGAAGAAATCAATGGCCAGTAGTTGTGGTGGACTGGGCTCCATGGGCATCGACAAGATCTGCGATTGTGACGACCCGTGCGACAAACGCAAGAAGCGTCTTAAGAAAGAGCAAATGTGGAAAGAGAATCAGATTCTTTAATCCGTTGCTTTCACCAAAAACGCAAGCTCAGGCTTGCGTTTTTGCGTTTCAGGCCCCGAATAACAGAGCTCTAACCCAATGCAACAAACCTTGTATTTTATTCGCCATGGTGAGCCGCTTGAAACCGGTCGATTGCTCGGGCGCACAGATTTGCCGGTAAGCATATCGGGTAATGAGCAGGTGTATGCCCAACTACAGGCTTGTGATGTCATTTCACAGGTAATTAGCTCTCCGTTACAGCGGTGTCAGACTGTGGCGCGCGCGTTTTGTGAATCAGCCGGTTTGCCACTACAGGTTGACCCCAGGCTCAGTGAAATGGACTTTGGCGACTGGGACGGACAAAGCTATGAGGTGCTCTGGCAGTCAACGCAGTCGCCCGGCATTGGGGATTTCTGGCAGAGCCCGTGGCAGCATACGCCACCAAACGGTGAACCGATGTCAGCATTTCACTTACGCTTAAATGACTGGTGGCAGCAGTTTACGACAACGCCCTCACCCCAGAACACCGCCATTGTCACCCATGCGGGGGTGATTAAACAGTTGCTGGCAACCTGGTTAGGCTTGCCTGAGGGCTTTGATACGCATTTATCTCGGCTGGAGATAGGCTATGCCAAAGTGATTAAAGTAAATGTCTTCTATGATGACACCGGTCGTGCCTGGCCGAAAGTTGTGTTTTAGACGTCTGGACTTCATAATAGGTGCTAAATCTAGAATCGTAATGTATTGGTAGTCATTGGGAATGAGGTGCAAATCCTCAGCTGTCCCCGCAACTGTAATGGACTTTTATACCAATTTGCTTAATTAAGTGTTCTATTTTGAGGCGAGAAAATAGGGTCGATAACACCGCTCACGCGTCCTGCTATCGCTGAGGCACCTATGTCCATATAGGCGAGGCAAAAATTTTGCTATTTAGTTGTTCTAAATGAAAAATTTTTAACGCCGTTAGCGTCATATTTGCTCCGTCAAATTGAACAGGTATTAAGTGAAATTGGTATTAGTCTGAAGCCAGATACCAAGGCCAATACCTACACTTAAGCGGGCGCACTTAAGTCAGTACAGAAGGCCAGTCGTAGCAATGCGAGTGGCCTGCTCTGCTGCCGTCCGTATTTGAGGCGGTATGAGTTCACCACAAATCTCCGTGCACAACCTGAGTCTGAACCTCGGCAATAAGCCTGTACTGAGCGGATTAAATTTTGCCATTGCGCGCGGTCAGTTTATTGGCCTGATTGGGCCAAATGGGGCGGGAAAATCCAGCTTATTACGCTGCCTGTATCGTTACTGGGAGCAGACTGAGGGCGAAATTCGTTATGTGGGTAGACCTGTGTCTGACTACCCCCGCCGGGCTTATGCGCGTCAGGTTGCGGTTGTTTTACAGGAGATCCCCAGTCAGTTTAACCTGGCGCTGTTTGAGGTGGTGGCGATGGGCGTCACACCACATAAAACTCTCTTTAGTACAGTCAATGCCGACGATAAACAGCGTATTTTAGAAGCCATTGAGCGTGTGGGCCTGAGCCACAAGGCGCAGCAGGCTTTTGATTCCCTGTCCGGGGGCGAAAAGCAACGGGCGATGATCGCCCGGGCCATGGTTCAGCAACCTGAGCTGTTAATTATGGACGAGCCCACCAGTCATCTAGATGTGAAATACCAGATCCAGATCATGGAGCTGGCTAAGGCCATGGGGGTGACTGTGATTGCTTCTTTTCACGACCTAAACCTGGCGGCTGCGCTCAGCGATGAGTTGCTGGTGCTGGCACAAGGTAAGCTGATGGCTCAGGGCACACCTCTGGATATTATAACCCCCGACTTACTCAGCGACATTTTTGGGGTGTGTGCCGAAGTAGAAACGGTACCCGGACTCCACAGCAGCGCACCGGGTGTGCCCCACATTCGTTATCATTATGGGTATCAGTTATGAAGGCTTTGCTGATACCGGGTCTCATTTTTGCCTGCATGTTCAGCCTGCTCTGTGCGCTGTCTGTCGGCGCCGTTTCTTTGAGTTGGGGTGAAGTCTGGCAGGCACTGAGTAGCTATGATAGCAGCATACTGAGCCAGAAAATTGTTGTAGAGCTGCGATTACCCCGCACTTTACTGGCATTCTTCGCCGGTGCTGGGCTGGCCATTGCCGGGCTCATTCTGCAAACGGTCACCCGAAACCCATTGGCCGATCCTTACTTATTTGGCATCTCCTCTGGCGCCTCATTTGGTGTGGTGTTGCTGGTCGCGCTGTTTGGTGTGCAAAGTGCGCTGGCGTTGTCCGGTGCCGCGTTTGCGGGCAGTGCTGTGGCAATGGGTCTGTTGCTGCTGATTGCCTTTCACAAAGGCACCGCCCTGGTTGAAAACATGTTGCTGTCGGGTGTCGCGTTGACCTTTTTATTCTCGGCCTTTACCAGTTTGCTGTTGTACTGGAGCGATCCGCAGGCCATTAGCGCGATTATATTCTGGAGCCTGGGCAGTTTCAGCCGCGCAGACTGGCAATGGTTGTGGCTGCCTGCATTGGTTGTTTCGCTGGGGTGTACCCTCATGCTGTTAATGCGCCGCAGCCTGAATGCCTTGCTGGTTGGAGATGAGAGCGCGGGGACGCTGGGGATCAACGTCCACCGGCTCAGGCTGGGCATGCTGATCTTGGCGTCGATGTTAACGGCCGTGATTGTCGCGGCCTGTGGTGGTGTCGGCTTTGTGGGCCTGATGATCCCCCATATCGTGCGCTTTTTTATCTCTCAAGTTCGCACTGCGGGTATGTTAGCGACGGCCTTATCAGGTGGACTCATGATGTTGTGGGTCGATGTACTCGCTCGTACCCTGATAGACAATCAGGAGCTGCCGATTGGGGTGATCACCTCAGCGATTGGCAGCGTGTTTTTCTTATCGCTGTTAATCGCCAAAAAGCGCGCCGCCAGCATCTGATCTAACCGGAGACTTTATGATCCCACAACTCAACCGCCAGCATGACACGCATATTCAGCACACCATAGATATGAAGACTAAGCCTCAGGGCGCTTTGGGCAAGCTTGAAACGCTGGCACATCAGCTGGTCACGATTTTAAGTCAGGGCATGGAGCGCAGTCAGCTTGAAAGCGAAAGGCCAGATATCGTAAGGCCTCAGATGCTGATCTTTGCCGGCGATCATGGCATTGCAGGCGAAGGCGTTTCCATTGCACCCAGTGAAGTGACCGCCCAGATGGTGGCTAACTTTGCCACTGGTGGCGCGGCCATTAATGTTTTATGCGCTCAGCTTGGCTGGCAACTGAGTGTGATTGATTGTGGTATTTTGACGCCACCGGCGCCTGAGCTGAATGTGGTGTCGCAGCGTCTTGGTAATATCACCCGACCTTTGCACCTTGAACCAGCACTGAGTGAAGCGCAGCTGGAGCAAGGCCTGGCATTGGGTCAAGAAGCGGTAAAGCCAGCACTGGCATCAGGCACTAACTTATTTGCATTGGGCGAAATGGGGATCGGCAATACCACCGCCGCGGCAGCCATTTTTTCTGCCCTGAGCGGGCTAACAAGTGCCGAAACGGTCGGGCGAGGCACCGGCGTCAGCAACGAGGTGGTAGAGAAAAAGCAACAACTTATCGAGCAGGCTTTGCGATTACATCGTGAGGCATTGCATGACCCACGTCAAGTATTGCGCCGTTTAGGCGGGTTTGAGATCTGTCAGATGGTCGGTGCCATGCTGGAGATTGCCCGAGCTCAGAAGGTCATTCTGGTGGATGGCTTTATTGCAACAGCAGCGGCCATGCTGGCCTATCGGATTGACCCTGCGTGTAAAGATTATATGGTTTTTGCCCATTGCTCGGGTGAGCAGGGGCATCAGGCGATGCTGAGCTGGCTAAATGTTGAGCCACTATTGAACCTGAAAATGCGGCTCGGCGAGGGCACCGGTGCCGCACTGGCTTTACCCCTGTGTCAAAGTGCGCTGGCGTTTTATTATCAGATGGCCAGCTTCGAAGCCGCGGCCGTCACTCAGGTGGTCGAAACCTCATGAATGCGCTGAGACAATTTAAACTGGCGGTGATTTTTCTGACCCGCATTCCCGTTAAAGTGACGGGCGAGATCAGCAGTCAGGATATTAACCAGGCCAGTGGCTACTTTGCCTGGGTGGGCGTGTTATTGGGTGCTCTGCTGGCCCTTATCTACTTAGTGCTGAGCAGCTTCTTGCCCGAAGGCATTGCGGTATTGCTCACGCTTGGCGGCGGACTGCTGATCACCGGCGCATTCCATGAAGATGGCTTTGCCGATGTCTGGGATGGCTTTGGGGGCGGCTGGAGCGTGGCCGACAAGCTGACCATTATGAAAGACAGCCGCCTTGGCACTTATGGTGCTGCGGCATTGATCATCTTGTTGCTTACCAAATATCAGGCTTTGCTGGCACTGAGTGAGCGCGTCCTTTATGTCTGCAGTGCATTCATTCTTGCCCATGGTCTGAGCCGGGCTATGGCGACCAGCCTGATCGGTAAACTGGACTATGTGCAGGCGGATGCGCAAAGTAAAGTGAAGCCGGTTGCCCAGTCTCTTGCCCATGAAAGTAAGCAGTTACTCTATGTGTGTGGTATGAGTTTGCTGATAGTGAACTGGATAGCCGGGCTGTTTACGTTATGGCAAAGCATTGCGCTGCTTGGTGTACTTTGGCTATGCCGCACGATTTGTATTTACTGGTTTAAGCGTCAACTCGGAGGGTATACCGGAGACTGTCTGGGCGCGGCGCAGCAAGTGGGTGAGGTCGCTGTGTATCTATTTTGTCTGGGTGTCTGGTTATGACAGGGCGGGTGGAATTGATCCTCGGCGGGGCTCGCTCAGGAAAAAGCAGATTAGGTGAGCAAAGAGCAGAGCGCTGGCTTAGTGACGGCAAAGTTACCCGGCTAATTTATGTGGCCACGGCACGGTCAGGGGATGAGGAAATGGTCGCGCGGATCGCCCATCATCAGGCAACGCGCTCCAAGCACTGGCAGCTAGTTGAGGAGCCCTGGGCATTGGATCAGGTGCTGAGCACGCTTGGGCCTGATGATGGCGTATTGATTGACTGTCTTACGTTATGGTTGACCACTGCGCTTTGTGACTTCAGCAGCTCGGTATTTCAACACAGGCGCGCTGAGTTGCTGCGTGTCCTGAAATCCAGCCATGCACAGATTATTCTGATCAGCAATGAAGTGGGCCACGGTATCGTGCCACTTGGTGAGTTAAGTCGCCGTTTTGTTGATGAAGCAGGCTGGTTACATCAGGACATTGCCGCACTGGCGGATAAAGTCGATTTTGTGATGGCGGGTTTGCCGTTGACACTTAAAGGAGGGGAGCTATGAATACGTTAATGGTGCAGGGCACCACCTCTGATGCGGGTAAAAGCACGCTGGTAGCGGGCTTGTGCCGGGCATTACAGCGCCGCGGCATTGAGGTCGTTCCGTTTAAACCACAAAATATGGCACTTAACAGTGCGGTCACGCCGGATGGTGGCGAAATTGGCCGGGCTCAGGCGCTACAGGCCATGGCCGCCAAGGTACCGCTCAGCACCGACCTCAACCCTATCTTACTCAAACCGAATTCAGATACCGGTGCGCAGGTAATCGTACATGGCCGAGCGCTGAGTAATATGGAAGCGGCGGGCTATCACGACTACAAAAAAGTCGCCATGCAGGCCGTACTGACCTCACATCAAAGGCTCAGCGAACAGTATGCACTGTGTGTGGTAGAAGGAGCCGGGAGCCCGGCGGAAATTAACCTGCGGGAAAATGACATCGCCAATATGGGGTTTGCCTGTGAAGTAGATTGCCCGGTGATCATCATTGCGGATATCGACAAGGGTGGGGTGTTTGCTCACCTGGTTGGCACCCTGGCGCTGCTGAGTGAATATGAACAATCCCTGGTGAAAGGGTTTGTGATCAACCGCTTTCGCGGTGATATTGCCTTACTGCAAAGCGGCCTGGACTGGCTCGAGCAGTATACCGGTAAACCCGTATTGGGTGTGCTGCCTTACCTGCATGACCTGGCGCTGGATGCCGAAGATGCCGTGACCATTGCCAATCGCATCGACAGTCCTGAGGTCAAAGTGGCGGTTCTGCTACTACCACATATTAGCAACCACACCGACTTTGATACCCTGCGATTAGACCCCAAAGTGGACCTGCGTTATGTGCGCCACACCGAAACCATAGGCGCTGCCGACTTGGTGATCATTCCCGGCAGTAAAAATGTCCTCAATGACCTTGCCTTTTTGCGCGCAGAAGGCTGGGACGTCGAGCTGCAACGTCATGTGCGTTACGGCGGTAAGGTACTTGGGATCTGTGGCGGATTTCAAATGCTGGGCAAGAGCATTTGCGATCCAGAGCAGGTTGAGTCGACGCTGGGCACTATTAAAGGTCTGGGTCTGGCAGATTTCGAAACCAAACTGACGAGCAGTAAAACCCTGACTCAGGTGCAGGCAAACTGCCTTTTAAACGCACAGCAAACGCCATTGAATGGCTATGAGATCCACTGCGGGATTAGTCAGGGCCCGGCACTGGCGCAGCCATTTTTACAGTTTGTTGCACATCCATCGGGATGGCAAACCGACGGTTTTATCAGCGAGGACAACCAGCTGGCAGGTACCTATCTGCATGGATTGTTTGATAGTCCCGACGGGTTAACCTGTGTATTGCACTGGGCAAGCGAAGGTCGCTACAGTGGCGGCGGATTCAATCTGGCTGAGCACCGGGAGCTGCAACTTGAGCGGCTGGCAGATATGTGCGAAACCCATTTAGAGATAGATAAAATTCTGGCAATCAGTGAACAGAGGACAACATGAGCGAACACAATCAAGATAAACACAAGGCAAGACAGCAAAAAGTGAAAGAGCAGGTCGATGCCAAAATCGAACAGGCACAGGAAGAAAAAGGCATCCTGCAGGTGATCACCGGCAATGGCAAAGGTAAGTCCACTTCAGGTTTTGGTACCGTGGCCCGGTGCGTGGGTCATGGCATGAATGCTGCGGTTGTGCAGTTTATTAAAGGCATGTGGGAATGCGGCGAGCGTAACTTGCTGGAGCGTGCTGGTGTGCCGTTTGCCGTTATGAAGACAGGCTTTACCTGGGAGACACAAAACCGTGAAACAGATACCCAGGCGGCACAGGCTACCTGGCAACAGGCAAAGCAGTGGTTGCAGGATGACAGTATCGATCTGGTCCTGCTGGATGAACTCACCTATATGGTCAGCTACGACTATCTTGATTTGGATGAAGTGATTGAGGCGCTGGAAAATCGTCCAGCGATGCAGTCGGTGATCATCACCGGCCGTGGTGCACATCGTCGCCTGACTGAACTGGCCGATACCGTCAGTGAGGTGCGCAATGTGAAACACGCGTTTGAAGCGGGGATCAAAGCACAAAAAGGATTCGACTTTTGATGAACAAGGTCCTGATCATCTGGCTGAGTCTTGTGTTCTTTTTGACTGCAAAATCAGCGAGCGCAGATGATAGTCCTGTGCCGCCTGCCAAACGGATTGTGGCTCTTGCGCCCCACATTGTTGAGAACTTATATGCCATTGGGGCAGGAGAGCGCATCGTCGGCACCGTGGAGTATGCGGATTATCCGTCTGAGGCCAATCTGATCCCCCGTATTGGCGGCTTTCATGGTATTGCACTGGAGAAGTTGCTGGCTTTGTCGCCCGACCTGGTGATTGCCTGGCAGGGGGGCAATCAACAAGCCGACCTGGAGAAGCTTGAACAGCTTGGCATCAAGGTGGTGTACAGCGAAACCAAAGACTTACAACAGATCCCTGATGCGCTGCGCTGGCTGGGTCAGTTAACCGCACTGGAAGAAAACGCTGAGCAGGTTGCTCGGCGCTTTGAGCAAGGCCTGACAAAATTGCAGGAACGTTATCGTTCAGCTATGCCTGTATCTGTATTCTATCAGTTATGGCCTGCGCCTATGATGACAGTCAATGGTACCACCTGGATCCATCAAACCCTGGAGGTGTGCGGTGCCAGTAATGTGTTTGCCGATGCTACCACGGCATATCCTCAAATCAGTATCGAAAACGTGCTTTACACTAAGCCACAAGTGATAGTGATCCCGCAGGAAAAGTCCAAAAAAGCACAGCCCAAAATCGACTGGCACAACTGGCCAGAAATCCCGGCTGCCAAGCATCAGCAATACATAGAAGTGAATGCTGATTTATTGCACCGATATACCAGCCGGGTGCTTGAAGGGCTGAGCGGATTATGTGATAGACTTGATACTTCGCGAACTTACTATCAGAAACTCACAACAACTGGGAAATAAACATGACAACCTGGAGTGACGTGCTCGGGCACGAAAAACAACAAGCGTATTTTCAGGACACCCTAACCTATGTTGCTGAGCGTCGGGCGCAGGGCGTGACTGTTTACCCACCTCAGGAGCAGGTATTTGAGGCGTTCAAGGCGACCCCATTTGATCAGGTCAAAGTCGTGATCCTGGGGCAGGACCCTTACCACGGACCTGATCAGGCTCACGGACTGTGTTTCTCAGTGTTGCCAGGCGTTAAGGCACCACCGTCGCTGGCCAACATGTACAAAGAACTGGCGCAAGACATCGCGGGCTTTCAAATCCCTGACCACGGCTATTTGCTGCCCTGGGCTGAGCAAGGCGTACTGCTGCTCAATACCGTACTGACGGTTGAACAGGGACAGGCACACTCGCACAAACATCTCGGTTGGGAGCGCTTTACCGACGCCGTCATTGCACAGCTGAACCAACACAGCGAAGGGGTTATTTTCTTGCTGTGGGGCGCGCATGCGCAAAAGAAAGGCAAAGCGATTGACCAGCAACGTCATCACGTGCTGCACGCACCTCACCCGTCTCCGTTGTCAGCGCATCGTGGTTTTTTTGGCTGTCAGCACTTCTCGCAAACCAATACGCTATTGCAAAACATGGGCAAAACGCCCATCAACTGGCAAGTCTGAGCCGGATTCAAAAACAAAAAAAGGCGCTCAATGCGCCTTTTTCGTTAAATAAAGTCAAGCTCGTCCAAATCAATGCTGTCTGCGAATATGTCCAGTTCTTCCAATTCCTTACGCAGGCGTTGTTTGTCTTTCAGCGCTTCAATTTCACGCCACTTTCTTTTTTTGCCTTTAGATGAGGTTCTTCTCTTTGGTGCAGGACTTTCTAGTGTTGAAATAAAATCGTCTAGGCTATCCATGAATTTCTCCTATTGATGTACTAACCTCAAAGATTTGTGTTTACGCATTACCCAATTTGAATGAAAAACACACTTCAAGTAATGCTGGTATACCACAGACAAGAGAAAAGTAAAATAAAAATGTGTCCGTCAGGTTAAAAGCAGGTGACAGTTTGATGAAGCTCAAATTTGCTTCAAGTTATGCTGAAGTTAGGAAAACAAAGCGCTGGCGGGTAGGGAGCCGATGAGCCAGGCAATAAATCGTAGGGAATAAAAAAACGCCACATAAGGTGGCGTTTTTCGCATAGTTGATGAGCGCTGGAGGCGATATGCTTACAAGGCTTTAAAGCGAGCTTCCAGAGTTTCCTGAGCTGCCGCAAATGAACGAATACCTTCAGCCAGCTTTTCAGTGGCCATGGCATCTTGATTGTGCAACCAGCGGAATTCGCTTTCACTTAATGGTGCAGGCTTCGCTGTAACCTCATAATCGCTATCCAGTAAGTAGTCCTCTGTGGCAGGCAACTCACCCAGCTCTTCTAACAGTGCCGGGCTGATAGTCAGCTTGTCACAGCCGGTCAGTGCAACAATCTCGCCGGTGTTACGGAAGCTGGCACCCATCACAACCGTGTTGTAGCCATGACGTTTGTAAAACTCGTAAATACTGCGTACAGACTGTACGCCGGGATCTTGCAGCGGATCAGTCGGCTTTTCCAGGCCATTGGCCACGTGCCAGTCCAGAATACGGCCAACAAATGGCGAGATCAGGAACACGTTAGCGTCGGCACATGCACGGGCCTGCGCCTGACTGAATAGCAAGGTCAGGTTACATTTAACGCCTTGCTTTTCTAATGCTTCTGCAGCTTTAATGCCTTCCCAGGTAGAGGCAATTTTAATTAAAATCTTGTCTTTGCTGACACCCAGCTGCTCATACAGCGCCAGTAGCTGTTGTGCTTTGGCAATGGTCGCTTTGGTATCGAACGATAAACGTGCATCGACTTCGGTTGAGATATAGCCAGGTACAATATTGGCAATCTCTTTACCAATCAGTACGGCAAAGTAGTCACAAGCCAGTTCCAGTTGTTGCGTTGCGTCGTCATGCTGACTTTTGGCGTAATCCCAGGCCGCTTTCAGGTAATCCTGATAAGCAGGCATCTCGGCTGCTTTTAAAAGCAGAGACGGGTTAGTGGTGGCATCTTCCGGTTGGTGTTTACGGATTGCCTCGATATCTCCGGTGTCGGCGACGATAGATGAATGCTGTTTTAGCCTATCTAATGCTGAAGTCATGCTGTCCTCATTCCAATTCATAGCAGCGTGTCAAAAAGTCTACTTTTCCTATGTTGCATTACCGTGACCTGTGTGAATAGGTCATATGTCCGTATTTGCGAGGTCGCTTCACGAGAAATTCCGAATGCTGGATGCGGGTGCACTTCGTCAGTCGGGGATCTGTGTGACGAACTGCAAACAGGCTGGTCTGCCAGCAACTGGGCAAGCAGTGTCGAACCCCCGAAGAATATTGCGCTTGCGCTCACCGGGGGATAGTGTTGAAATTGACATTTATCAATAGTTAAGTCAATAGGCAGGCCATGATCACTCTCGTTTCCCCGGCAAAAAATCTCGATTATGATACTCCGGCGCACACCGCGCGTTTTACCCAGCCCGAACTGCTCACACACAGTGAAGAATTGATCCACGTGTGTCGTGACTTATCACCGCAACAGATAGGCACGCTGATGAAGATCAGCGACAAGCTGGCGGGTCTGAATGCGGCGCGCTTTGCCGACTGGTCGCAGCCTTTTACTCCCGATAATGCCAAGCAGGCTGTGCTGGCGTTTAATGGCGATGTGTACACCGGTCTGGATGCGGCAAGTATGGATGACGCAACACTGGACTATGCACAGCAGCATTTGCGTATTTTGTCTGGCCTCTATGGGGTACTGAAACCGCTTGATCTGATGCAGGCGTATCGCCTTGAAATGGGCACTAAGCTGGATAATCCGCGCGGTAAAAACCTCTATGAATTCTGGGGGCGTATCATTGCCGACAAGCTCAACGAAGCGCTGGAAGCGACTAATAGTCAGGTGTTGATCAACCTGGCATCAAATGAATACTTTAAAGCGGTAGACAAAAAGGCACTGAACGCTGAGATCATCTCGCCGGTGTTCAAAGACTGTAAAAATGGTCAGTTCAAGGTCATTAGTTTCTATGCCAAAAAAGCCCGTGGCATGATGGCGCGCTACATTCTGGACAATCAGGTCGAGTCACCCGAGGCATTAAAAGCGTTTGATGTCGCGGGTTATTACTACAGCGAAGAAGCTACCCAAAAAGCCAGTGAGCCGGTGTTTTTACGCGCTGAGCAAAACTAAGCGGGAGTTAACAATGGTGGCTAAAGGATTAGTTTTGGTTGCATTCATTGGGCTGTTGACTGGCTGTCAGGGCCAGCTCAGCACACATGCAGGTGGCATCGTCCTTACATGTGAGCATAATGAGCGTGCCTGTGTGCAGCGCTGCCAGGATGATTATTTCAGTGCTGATCCGCTTCAGGCACGGTGCATTCAGCGTTGTTATGAACAGGCGAATCAGTGTCGTGTGAGTGCGCCTGCTGAGTGACTTGGTTACCCGAACATAGCTCTGGTTAGCGCAAGCTGAGCAAACGCTCAGGTTTTCTGGGGCATATCGCAAAATATGCCTTTAACACCTTCACCTACCGATGCGCTGGACTTTAACCTGCAAGTAACCAAAATTTATACAACATACCATTACCTTGTTCAATTGCTATGGCATAATAGACTGCTAAAAATCAATGACAATTGAATGTCTCAAATATAATAAACAGGAATAGCGATGAAGCACCTATCCCTTCTTTTAACCATCCTGAGCGTTTTATTACTGAGTGCCTGTAATACAACGTCGATAAAGCAAACGCGTATCAATGTAGATCAACCTTTGGCTGCGGGTCAGGGCGTTATTGCAGTGCAAGTGATCAATAACACTGAGCGCTTGGCACCATGGCACCGAGAGTGGGGGGAAGTGATAGTTGTCCGTCTGGATAACCAACAAGCACTCAAGCAGGCAGCCGTTGCAAAGGCAAAAACTAAGGCAAAGGGTAAGCCAATCGATGAAGACAAGGTTGACTGGGATCCCGATGTTTATACACTGAGTGCAAGGTCACATGGTACTGAGTCCAGTCAGGTTTTTGTCGGTGCGGTTCCAGAGGGGGACTATGCCATCGTGCAGCTGTATAGCTACCATAACGACGGTAATGTGGTGTCATGGGTCAGTATGCCTGTTCTTTCCTCTGCTGGGGAATTTAAGGTGGCAAAAGGTCGCTTTACCGATCTGGGCTCTGTGGTGTTTCAGCCACTACTGAACATCAAAAATGACAGCTTCTGGAGTCAATCATCAAAACAAAAAGCCTATGTCACGCGGCTTAAAACCTCGGCGGAGCTGGGAACGTTTGTTCGCGAGCATTATGCTAATCTGAGTATGTCGGTTGATTTCTCTAGTCCGCTAGGGTGGCAGCAGGATATCCTCGATCCCATCAGAGATTCATTGGGGGCGCTGTCGCGAGATAATGCATACGGAGATAAAGCGGTTTCGATCAAGGGGGCCGATTATAACGCAGTACTCGCAAAGTTTGGTCAGCTCAGGCTCGTTTCTGATCGAAGGTGGCAGCAGTATAATTTACCGACAGACAGCGAACTTCTGTCAGCGATGGAACTAAACGGTCAGTTATTGGTGGGAAGCGAACGTGGTCAATTATTTGAAAAAACACCAGAAGGCTGGACGAGCCATGCGCCCGTCAGTGCCAAAGAGGCGATTGTTTGGATGGGGACTCATTCGCAGGTTGGATATGCTCTAACAAGCTCAGACAAGCTACATACCATCTACAAGTTTGGAAGCGTTGCTGAACAGTGGCAGCAAATTGGGCAATTCAAAAAGAAGCAAAGTCAAACATTTTGGGTACAAAACGGTGGTCTATTCGCGTTTTTTGACCAAGCCGGCAACTTGAAGATTATCAACGACAATAAACTGTATTGGTATGATGTGGCATTACAACAATGGCAAGCTAAAAAATACAAGTCATTTAAGCGTTTTACCCAACTTAAGACTGGTGCTTTGTTGGGCGTAGAGGTCAGCCAATGGGATGGTTATGGCGATCCCTTGGTGAGCTTTGATCATGGCAAGAGCTGGCAGAAAATTCAACGTGGCAGTACTTTGTTGAGTTACAATAAACATGACATGAGCCTGGCGGCGGTGTTATCTGATGGTACTTTGGTGAGTACCAGTTTGCAGAAGTCGGCCACTCAGACCAAACGTACTCACAAAATTATCACGCTGAAACCAGGTACTGAGCAGGCCAGTGGCTGGCAACAGCAGGGCCCGCTTAAAGCAAACTGCCACACTTTATTACCTGAGCTAACGTCGCAAAACACCCTTTACTTTTTGTGTGATCAGGGGCAGATAGTGAGTACGTCAGATCTGGGTCAAAGCTGGCACAGTGAAGTGGATATCAACATCGCACAAATGCAAAAACAGTACGAAGAATTTATTGCCAGTTATCTTGAGCGTCTAAAGAAGGCCGAGAGCACAGCAGCAGACAACGAAGGTGCCTCAGAGTAACCGATGAATAAAAATGTCTTGCTGCTGGCCTGCTGCCAGGGCCTGATCACCACAGGAAATATTCTGTTGGTGACCATTTCTGCGCTGGTGGGGCAGTTGCTCAGCCCGTCAGCGGCACTGACCACTTTGCCTGTCGCAATGCAGATGGCAGGGCTATTGATGGCGACCATTCCGGCCTCGCTGATCATGGCTAAAACCGGTCGCAGACTGGGCTTCTCACTGGGTAATCTGATAGGTATCAGTGGCACCTTGCTGGGGGTCTGGGCGCTCAGAGAAAGTGATTTTGCGCTGTTTTGTGTGGCGACCACTTTGATTGGTATCGGTATTGGTTTTGCCACCTTGTATCGATTTGCGGCCATAGAGGCCAGTGACAAGCCCGCTACGGCCATTTCGACCATTATGGCCAGTGGTGTGGTGGCAGCGATTTTGGGACCGAACCTGGCAGTCTGGGTCAATGAGGTGTATCCGGCGCTCAATTATGCCAACTCTTTTGTTGCGCTCAGCGGCTTGTATGTGCTCGCCTTACTGCTGCTTCAGGGCGTACGCTTTACTGAAGTCGATACACATACCACTGAAGCACCCGCCCGGACCTTGAAAGAAATCGTGGCACAGAAGCAGTTTCAGCTGGCGGTGCTGGTGGCCATGATCAGCTATTCCGTGATGAATTTTCTTATGACTGCGACGCCGCTGGCCATGCATCGTCATGGATTTGATCTGGCGGATTCTGCGTTGGTCATTGAATGGCATGTACTGGGCATGTTTCTGCCATCTTTCTTTACTGGCAAGCTGATTGAACGCTTTGGAGCCAGAGTCATGATCCTGTCGGGCTGTGTGCTGTATCTGGCCAGTGCCGGCATTAACCTGCTGGGCGTGAGCCACTGGCATTTTTTACTGGCCTTATTTGCCCTTGGCGTGGGCTGGAATTTTATGTTCATCAGTGCCACGCAGTTGGTGAGTCAGACGTATGCGCCGCAGGAGCGTGCCAAGGCGCAAGCCTGCAATGAGTTTCTGGTCTTCAGCATGGTGGTGGCATCCTCACTGAGCGCTGGGTTTTTGGAAGCCACGGTGGGTTGGCAGACGCTCAACCTGTGGAGTATGCCTGTGGTGGTGGCCGCTTTAATAGCCACCCTTGTGCTGTCCAGAAGCCGTGTTACACCTGCACGTTTACCGGCAGGCTGAGGTAGGCAAGCACCACTTCATCGCGAAACAGGATGTCCTGATGTTTGCCCTCGTTGCGGTAGTGCTGGCACATGGTCTGGGCACTGTGTGTTTGCGCTTTTAACAGCTGGCTGGGCATATCAACACCGGCCGCTGCGCTGTGCCATTTATCGGTGAGTGCCGGTGGCGGTGCTGGCAAAGAGGGTAGCACCCGCTCGACCAGCTCAAAGGCACTGTCGCGTGCCAGTAGCAGCATGTCGTCGTTGGCGGCGGCAAACCAGCTGACTCCGGTATGGCTCACACACACCAAAGGCATAAACGGGGCCAGTGCCGGGAAAATCTCATTACGATAGACGTCGACCTCCCAGTAGCTGCGAGCGATTTTAACGAACTGCTCAAAGCTGGTAATGGCACCAAACCCAGATTCTGCGAGTAAGCGGATCTCGACCCGGGGTTTATTGGGGTTGACGGTATCGTTGGCTGCATCCAGGTACCAGGGTCCGGCCACCAGCGCATTCTGAAAATACTCATCACGCAGCGAGCCCCATACCGGCTCGAGCGTCAGGCCTTTATCCAGTAGGGCTTTGAGCGGTTGCAGAGGTGCCGCAACTGGCTCTTTTGCCAGCTCTGCTTTAAGCAGATCCTGGATGGCATTGCGAACTTCTTTGCAGCGTCCGAGCGGATAAGGTTTGCCCGCAAAGGTGGGGTACTTTTGTGCCAGCGCGGGGTCAATCTTCAGGCGTAAATGGGCCAGATACACTTCCAGATCGGTGATTTGTTGTGCTGTGAGCATCGGGGTTCCTGCATCAGTGAGTACTGTATGCAGTGTAACCCCGAGTCTGACAAGATAAAAGCCGTCGGCTTATTTTATACAGCTGATCAGATAGCTGAGAATAGCATCCGGGTGATCTGGGTCACGGCTATAATCCGGCAGGTAGGCCGGTTTATCCAGTAACTGACGTTCAACCAGCATGTCAATGGCATCCAGCTGTGCCAGCCCGGTTTTGCCTAGATAAAGATTATCCAGCGAACGTTGCTGCGACAGCTTCACCACGTCTCTGAAGCCTTTCAGATAGAGATGGTCTTTGGTAAACCCGCCACCGCGAAACACCCGGGTCGTCAGGCCAAACGCTTCGGCGCTGCCCAGATAACTGGTATCACGCAAAAACTCATACACCTGATAAAACTGCTCACCTTTGACCATTTTATCCACGGCCAGCACCCGCAGTGCCAGGGTTTTCAGGCGCATGAGGTTGATATTCCCCGACTGGAACTCACGGAAAATCGCCAGCCCTTCCTGGGTATAGGTATTACCCGGCAGGCCCAGACGCAGCAGATGCAGCGGCTGTTGCTCGGCATTGAGCGTGGTGAGCAGGTGCACACCAATTTCATGCTCTATCAGTGCCCGCACATCCAGCTCTGAGAACATCGCCGTGCTGTTAACCAGCAGGGTTTTCTTGCCATTATCCACCATGGCTTTTGCCACCAGCTTAGTCGACAAGCTCACCTTACAGGGCAGCTGCATTTGTGCAATGGCCTGCTCAAAGCGGCCCAGCGCCTGCTCGGCATTGATGGTTTTTGGGGCCGCGGGCTGTGGCTCAGTGGCATGAATGATAAAGCGCGCGTTGGCGATGTCATCGACGCTCGGTTCACCATAGTAACGCAGCGAGTTATACAAGAACTGCTCTTTGCCGACCTGAGTGATAACGTCAATTTTCGTGGCAAAGTTATCAATCAGCTTGCGATAAATGTCTTTGATCAGCGGATCGCCGATGTCCGCCACGGGCAAGCGATAGAGTTGCTCTTTAAATTCATAGGGATCCATGCGCAGTGGGCGATACTTAAACTGGGGCCGGTAATGGCTTTTGTTAAAGAAACGGCGCTTTTCCTGAGCAATGTTAGTTGGGTTCACATAATGCAGAGTGTCCAGGTTACGGGCCAGTTTATACAGCGCCAGATCGACAGCCTTGATGGCCGGATCTATATGTTGCTGAACATGGTTAAACTGCGCCATGGCTTTGGAGCAATAGCGTTTAATAAAAAACCGCGCGGTCTGGGTCAGGGCAATATGCAGATTGCGCTTGAGCTTTTCGAACACCAGCGGGTAGAGCTCTCCGGTCAGCTCATCCATAAAGAACTTACGCACTTCCAGCGGCAGGATCAGGGTGTTTTTGTATGTTTTGGTTACAAACGTGGCCTGGTAGCCGTCACCCTGAAACACGCTGTTCTCGGCAAAGCTCAGCGGCGCGCCCTGAAACTTCTTGCGGCACAGCTGCTGCCTGAGGGTATTAAACACCGGACGCCAGCGCAGTGCATCGAGCTGGGCAGTGCCGAGGTTAAAGTCGGGCGCAAAGTCATACTGGCGAACCTGCCAGTTGTAGCTGTGGATGTCGAACACCAGACAGGCACCGAATTTTTTCTCCAGTGTATCCAGTACCAGCTTGAGCACCTGATAGTAGGCCGCATGTTTAGACAGACTGAGATCACGCTCGGGGCCATCTGGCTGCTGTTGCCAGACTTCTTTGCCCCAGGCCTTGGTATAAATGGCCTGTTGCGGGGCACGGTTGAGGTCGTACTCGTAACGGGAATCACGGGCTATCAACACAATCGGCATAGCATCAATCAGCTCGCCGGTGTGGGGATCTTCCTCTTCAAAACGGGCCTGTTCGCTCAGCGCCATATTGCTGTGCAAGGAGGTCCGCAAGCGGCTCCCGGCATGGACGGCTGTCGCCACATAAGGCACATATTCGCGGATGTGCAAATACACGGCACCGCCGGCCACTTCCCCTTCAAAGGGTTGCTGGGCGGCAAGGGCCGCGACCAGCGCTTGTTCAGACTGCATGGGCATCTTCAATTACCTGACGAAATGCATTTTTACGATGGTTTACCAGCTCTTTGGCATGCACCACACTTTCAACAAAGTCGATCACCTGTACCTGCAAGCGGGTGCGATTCAGGCGGTTGATGCGAGAGATCCCGCCCGGACTAAGTACATTCACCTCAATCAGCTTGCCGCCAATCACATCAATTCCCACAAAGTACAGGCCATCGCGTACCAGTTTAGGGCCTATGTGCTTGCACAGTGCCTGCTCCTGCGCGGTCAGTTTGTGCTTAACCACTTTGCCACCGGCATGCACATTGGCACGCACTTCATTACTGGCCGGAATGCGTTTCATCGCCCCGATGGGCTCGCCATTGAGCATCAGGATCCGCACATCGCCTTCTGCAGCGCCGGGGACATATTCCTGTAAGATCACATAATTACTGCCTTTGCCAGACTCATCGCCACCAATATAAAACTCCAGCAGGGAGCTGAAACTTTGCTTGGCGCTTTTCTCCAGCACAATGACACCGCGACCACCGTAGCCATCGAGCGGCTTGAGGATCATTTTTTCGCAGCTGGACTCGGCGAAGATCCGCTCCAGGTATTCTTTGTTTTTTGACACATGGGTGGCTGGAATAAACTCACTGGCGGTGCCCTGAAAGGACGCGGTGTACAGCTTATTGTTAGCAATACGCAGCCCGTCGATATCGTTTACGATAAAAGTATCGTCGCGCACAGAATCAAGAAAGTTCATGGCCAGGGTATCGAGCGGCGGATTGGCGCGCATAAAAATCACATCAAAACCGGCCAGCGGTAACTGAGTGCGCTTAAACTGGGCCTTGTTGTAAAAGCTGACGAAGTTGTCAGAGACTTTGTCCTGTTTGACGAACACATCGCAAAACGCGCTGGCAACGCTGTCGCGGATGGTCAGGGCGTTGACTGTGGTAATGGCCACAATGTGATTGCGCGATACCGCTTCGTGGATCAGGCGCAGGGTACTGTCGTTCTCGGCGTCAACCCGCTCCCACGGGTACATAATAAAACAAATTTTCACTGTCGGAATAGATCACTTAATCAGGCTTATTTTGGGCGACTATAACGACAAAAGCCGTGCTTAGCTCGCGAGTTATTTTTATCGTCAGGATAAAAAATAAAGGGAGTAATAAGGAGAGGAAGGAAAAATGCAGGACGCCGGGCGGCGTCCTGATATGGCTCAGGTCAGGCTACTTTTTCTTTTTTGCTTTGACTTTGGCGGCCTTTTTCTTGGCTTTGATTTTTGCCGGATCTTTTTTCTTTTTCGGCAGCTTGGCTTCTTTGTGTTTTGGCTCCAGACCTTCAATCACGCGGCGTTTTAGTTTTTGCTCTGTATAGCGCTCAACCTTACCGAGGATCTCAGCATCATGGGCCTCAACCAGTGAAATGGCGGTGCCTTTTTTACCGGCACGACCGGTACGGCCAATACGGTGCACATAAATGTCGGCGGTACGCGGCATATCAAAGTTAATGACATGGCTGATGTCCGCGACGTCGATACCACGCGCCGCCACATCGGTTGCGATCAGAATGCGGGTGCGACCACTGTGGAAGCTGGCCATGGCGGCCATACGCTTGTCCTGCGGCATTTCACCACGCAGCCAGGTGGTTTTGATGTCCTGGGTGTATAGCTCGCCAACCAGTTTTTCAAGACGCTCGCGGGTCTTTACAAATACAATGGCTTTAGTGACGTCTTCACTTTGCAGCAGGTTGGCCAGCATTGCCAGTTTATGCTCGTAATCATCAGCCAGATGGATCCACTGATGAATTTTGCCTTTTTCTTTACGCGACGATTCGGCTTCAAGCAGCGCTGGATCTTTTAAGATACGCTCGGCAAACAGCTCAACACTGTCGCCTTCCAGAGTCGCTGAAAACAGGAAACACTGACGGCGATTTTTGGCTTCGTTGCAGATCTTGAGCATTTCTTTTTTAAAGCCCAGGTCGAGCATGCGGTCGGCTTCATCGAGGATCAACAGCTCAACGTTATCGGCGTGGAAGTTCTCGGTTTCGAGGTATTCCATCAAACGCCCCGGTGTGGCGATTAGAATATCGTTGTTCTTTTCGAAGATCTCTTTGTGACTGCCGTAGTTAATTCCCCCGGTCACCACCCCGATTTTCAGGTGTGTGCCTGCTGCCAGTGCTTCGCATTGCTCAAACACTTGGTAGGCCAACTCGCGGGTTGGCGTCATGATCAGCACTCGGGCAAACCCCGGATCGCGACGCGGAAAATCCATCAAATACTGAATTGCCGGGATCAGGAACGCGGCTGTTTTACCTGTGCCCGTTGGTGCGGAAGCAAGGATATCGCGGCCCATCAGAGCCTCAGGAATGGCCAGCTGTTGAATGCTGGTGGCTTGCTCAAAGCCCATTTTTTTTATGGCAGTCAGTAGCGTGCCGTCGAGATCGAATTCAGTAAATTGCATAGTGCATCACAAATAAAGGACAATAGCGGAATTATACTTGGCAATCCGGGTTTCTCAAAGGAGCAAAATGGCAGGCTTTGCATTTAAGCAATTTACGGTGGCACAATCACGCAGCGCAATGAAGGTGTCGACCGATGGGGTGTTATTCGGCGCCTGGGTTTGTGTGACGGGCGCGCAGCGCGTGCTCGACATTGGCGCGGGCATGGGGTTACTGAGTTTGATGTGCAAACAGCGCGCCCCATCGCTTGCTATTGATGCGGTTGAAATTGATGCGCAGGCCTGTCTGGATGCTGTTGATAATATCCATGCCAGCCCCTGGCAGGGAATAGCAATACACCAGACACCTATTCAGACATTCGTCTCGGACCAGCCTTATGATTTGGTGATCAGCAATCCGCCGTACTTTAATCACAGTTTAAAAGGACCAGATGACGCTCGTAACACTGCGCGCCATACCGACAGCCTGAGTTTTGTGCATCTGATAGAAGCATTTATGCGTCACAGTCACTCAAAAGGTCGGCTGGCGGTGATTTTGCCAGCTCAGGAAGGACTCGCGTTTATTGCGCTGGCACAGCAGCACGGTTTGCATCTTGCGCGTCGCTGTGATGTGTCCATGACATCGGATAAGCCCGTCAGCAGGCTGATGCTGGAATGGACTAGGGTGGAAACTGAGCTTACTCAAGAAAGCTTGTGTGTGAGAGCGCCCGATGGTGCATACAGTGAGTCGTTTATTGATCTGTGTCGTGATTTCTATCTAAAAATGTGACTCAGAAGGGCGGCGTAATGGGCACTCATGCGGTAATCTTATGTAATACCTAAGATGTTTTAAAAGCGCTACACTCGCAAATAGCCAAATAAGACTAAACTGGGTCAATGCATGCCCAGTGCAAGGAGCCGATAATGGACCAAGATACCCAAATCATCTGTGACTTTCTGAGTGACATTAATTTGCCCCATGCGCTTTGCCCTGTTGAGGGGGAAATGTTTCTGCCGGGACTACAAATTGTACATGGCGTACTTCATATAGATGTCAATAAGTTAGTTTGTCCGGGAGATATATTACATGAAGCAGGCCACATAGCGGTGTGTGAGCCGATATTCAGACCACAGCTTCACAAAGATGTCTACAAAAACGGGCTTAAAAACGGGCGCGAAAAACAAGCGATGGAAGGCGAAGAAATGGCGGCAACCGCCTGGTCTGTTGCCGCAATTTGGCATCTAGGCTTGCCAATCGATCTGGTGTTCCCTGAAAATAGTTATCAGGGCATGAATCAGGCGCTGAAAGAGACATTCCAAAACGGTGGTGTGTTTGGCGATCCGCTGCTTACAGCATGGGATATGACCTGCCCTGAAAAGGGGTTTCCTGCGATGACGAGTTGGATGAGAGAAATGCGCTGGGTAACAGAACTGCCGCAGCCGCTTGCGCAAGCTTAGATTCGGCTAAGAACTTCCCTCAGAGCACAGGGTTAACTATGCTCTGAGGGACTTTAATTAAGCTTGACCATGCTGGCGTATCTTGGTCAAAAAGTCAGAGACATCAACAGAGCAAAAAGTCACCATGGCAAAAAATTGATTGAGCTTTGGCTGGCCCACATCTCGCTCCCAGTTTTCATAAGTCTTACGGCAAACCCCCAGTTGAGTTGCCATAGCCTGAGTTGTTACCCCTTTGTTCTTTCTTAACTTCCTAAGGTCATCACCGGTAATATAACGGGAAAAGAAATCCATGCTGTTTATTCCTTTGTTTATTTTTTGAAGGTTAAGCCGGTACCGCATGATGCACTCATCGCATCACTTAAAAGACGGATTGCCGGGCGCCTATTGCTATTTCCTGCAATGGGTAATTTGTAACTCAGATTGCGATGAAATAAATAATAATATACACCGAGTTTGCATGTTATGAATTGATTCATCAGGGAGATAGTGTGCCGGTGAAATAAGCGGTCATAGAAGACTCTGCATAGTCAGTATGGTACAACAGGCCTGTCAAGCATAGGTATGGGCAAAATGCTGCAATCATCTGTACGAGAAACCGCGAACTAACCCGGCACAAATTGATCCGTTATTTGGCTAACTTTTACAGTACCTAAGACACGGCTTTGCGGAACAGAAACCCGGGTTGTCAAATTGCAGATGCCAGAGAGTGCGTATTCTGAATCACTGTATTGTTTCATTCTTATGAAGACCAGAGAAGGGCAAAATCGGATAAATGTGATGCAGGCTGTTGGCTGATTTGTGAGTAAAACAAGGTGCTGTCTAATACGTGTATTACACAGCACCTGTCGCGTTATTTAATGTAGTACTTCAGCACATCCTGTTCTGGGTGAGAGTACAGCGTTGTATATGGCCAGATGGTAAATTGTCGCTCCGGATTGCCATTAAAAATAGCCGCACCGGCAATATCCCATTGATAATATCCGGTATTATCGGCAAGCTGCGCCATGGTGAATGTGCCGCTATCGACATAACTACAGGGCACCCCCGTGGGCTCAGATCTGAATATATTCAGGCCTTCAAGATGAGGGGTGTTGTCAAATGTTGCTGTCAGGTCAGCAGCGGTGTCGTCCAGCAGCCCCTGGCACCCTGCGCCAGTTGGGTTGGTGACATTGAAAGCCGAGATCATAGATACTTTATTGTGCTCATCAACAAACATCAGTCCTTCTGTCATCGCAGCGCGCAATGCCTGCCACCTTGAGGATTCCAGCACGCCATACTGATCGACTCTGACTGGCTCACGGATCAACTTTCTTTCAACGCCATCGGCATGGTTGGCAAACAGCGTCCAGCCGCCGCCCAGGGTCTCCATATCGCAATACGCCACAAATGGGGCAACACTGCCATCCCCGTCCGGGTCTATGGTGTAATAGCCTGACTGACTGGTCGGATTGGTTTGTTGAATGTCATGACAAGTTTTGCCTTGTGCCTGTGGACTGTTATTGGCAAACTCATCAACAAAGAAGCCGTAATATTCCATTTCATCGATTTGAGTATAGTCACCAGATCCATGGGTGCTCAGTACCAGCAGTCGGAAGCTGCTTCCTAAAGCAGCCTTCGAGAGTTTAACGTGGCTGGTCCCTTTTTCCATCATAATGGTTTCATGATCGGTAAAGGTCACGCCATCGTCTGAGACCTGAAAAACGACTTCTTTTGGCGTCCGGGGCGAAAACTCCGCATGCTTCATCGACACCTGAGTGCTAAAACCTGTGATCACGGCTTTTCTGGCAAAGGAGACCTGCAACCACTCGTTGCTGTTGGTTGGGCCAAGCCAAATCCCGTGTGTCAGCAACTCTCCTGCCTGAGGGTTAATTTTTGGATTTGGATCTGTGTAGTAAAGATGGCCATCAAATGCGCCAGCCGGACTGAACTGGTTAACCGTGCCACTGGCTGTGTAATTACCCGGTGAGAGTGAATTTGTGTAGACTAGCGCAATGTTATTATTGGCGCCAGTGGTATCACCATCGGTGACAACCGGGCGGGAGAGTGTCAAGTCTTCAAAGTGACAGAAGTATTGGATTGCAGGTGCGCCACCCGGGCCGTCCACATCAATCAGATATAAGTTGGACGTAGCAGTCGGGTTACTTAGAGCTATGCTTTCACAGCTGATCCCATCACTGGGGTACACTTCCTGATTGAGGACATTGACCATGTCGAGTAAACGGGCGTACTTGGCTTCCAGAGACTGGCTGGCATTATCGACATACCGTTTGGTGACCAGATGGTTTGGCGCGATAGGATCGTTGGCGATGGCATTACCAATGACTTCCAGCGCTGCACTGGGTGACTGGGTGCCTACACCCACAGAGACACTGGTAGAGACTGATGATGCAGCATCGCGCCAGTGTGTAGTGCCAGGCAGGCCTTGATCTCCTCTCGGGCCCTGGATACCCTGGTCGCCTTTTGGCCCTTGTACACCAGGTTCACCTTGTGGTCCTTGTACACCTTGCAAGCCCTGCGGACCTTGTGGCCCCTGTAGCCCTGGTTCACCTTGCAAGCCTTGCTCTCCCTTTAATTCATTCCACAGTGCACCATCACAGCTGAAAATCTGCTTTTGTACGCTGCTGTAGTATATAGAGCCCGTATGCTCTGGAGTACAGGGAATCGGTGCTGTCGCTTTGGGTGTTAATTTCAGGGCACCGGGTATAACCAGATTGCTATGCGCAAGTGGCTCAAACAGCGGTGGGTAACTGGTACTGTCCGTCGGGTCGGTCTTTGCGAGAAACTCTGCCAGATTGCTGACCGTATCCAGATCCAGATCCTGGCTGGCATCATTGGCACTGGATGGGTTCAGTCCATACTGGATTTCCCAGTCATTACTCATGCCATCTGCATCGTCATCGAGCGGCTTGATTTGGCTGACAACTGAAATAGCATCTACGTCAATGATGTTGTCGTCAATACTGGTATTGTGTATCTCTAACGCGATTGTTTCGTTTAGATCAGATATTGCGCGATGCGCTTCTGTTGGACTAAAGGTGACGGAAAGTTGAACAAACGCCCCGTTTACCAGAGTGAGGTCTGGCGTCACATCAATAAAATGCTCTGCAACGCGAAAGCCAATTCTAAAACTGGCAGGGTTGATACCGGCACGTAATCCCATTTTAGCCTGAATGACATAATTGTTTTGCAGGCTAAAAGGCGATTTCAGAGACTGGCTGAGAGATGCCCCCTGGCCGATAAAGGCAACGTTATTCAGACTTTGGTGGTCTGCATACTGGGCTGCGGTAAGGTTAATGAGTCCGGCCTTACTGTCTGAGAATGTCCATACGTCAGAATGATGGCTTAATTGCGCTGGTGCCAATAATTGTTGCTCAAACTGACCATCTTGAACTAATTCGGAGCCGCTGGCGCTCCAGCATAGTGTTGCCAGAACGGCAGGTAAAACCTGTTTTTTCATATTTCGTCCCTTAGTTGTAGAGCTTATTTACAGTCGATGCGCATTGTACATAAAATAATCCGATTGTCTCGGTTATTTCAAATAAACCGTCTCTTTCTATTAGTTATTAAGCCTTATAAAGGCGATAGAACATTTGAACTGAGCGAGGCTTGGTATAGCTTTACCTATTGGTGTTTTGATAATGCGCTACTGATTTGTAGCGTGCCGGAAGGAGTTAATATGTTTGCGTGTATACTAAGGTTTTGAATGAACGGGCGCTTCAGATCTATGTGTGCTTTGATGTCCAAGCTAACATGCTTACTAAATCATAAGTCAGGAGGCCTGGCCTCCTGACATGGCAGGGTTAATCGGCGCGTGACGGGTAGGTACCAAAAAGACACACTTGCCAGCTGATAGCTTGCACCGGGCTGCGGATATCTACTGCAGTACTGGAACCGGCACTTTCTACTTGAACGGCTGCTTGTGCAGTAGAGCTTACCGCTACACTAGGCCCTTTAATCTCTTCCAGTTGCGGTTGCGCAAAGGGAGTAGGGCTAAAGAAGCTGGCACTGCCAGGAGAACCGATATAACTGTCTGATGTGGGTACCGTTGCATTGGCACCATTGGCTGCAACAGACATTGCAGCCGTTGCTGTACTTTCTACAGCCACCTGAGCTGATGCCAAATGGGTGTGCGCAGGCAGTTGGCTGTGAGTCAGTTGGATTGTTTCACTTCCAGACATCATCCCCGGTATATAGTTACTTAAACCGGGTCCGCTGCCATAACTGATGGGACTTCGTCCGCGCAGGTCTGGTAAGCCAAATGATGTTCGGCCATCACCGCCATAGTAGGTGCCTAATATAGAGAACATCGCCTGAAATTGCGCAATTGAAAGTAATTGTCCTCTGCACTCTGCGTGGTTGCGAACTGCGAATACCCCTGAAAAGGGCATTAATTCGCCGATAAATGCGTCGACAGCCATAACACTCACTCCTTAACTTATTGTTGTTAAAAACTTTATAGTCATATAAAACCATACTCTAGTTTAAGTCATAAGTATATTACGTTGTATTACAACCAAAGTATTGGACCTAACCCTAACGTAAACCTATGCCTGAACGAGCTGTGTGGCAGGTGCGTATCTGCTTTTTGCGAATTATTTTAGTCGTACAAGTAGTGCAGGCTCATTGCCCGTCATAACCTGCTCTGTGAGTGGTATCAGTAGGAAATGGACCTGCCTTAGCATGAGGTGTTTTAAGCGTATGGGGTGTCGATGTACTCGCCTAAAGCTGGTGTTTTTCTATATCAATGGCGGCGATTCTGTAGGCTGCTTTGAGCATAACGATAAGCGCCACCACATTAAAAAACAGGCTGAATATCGCTTCAAACGCCATAATATCGATATTGAAGGTGCGTAGATAACGTGTGAGCTGATCGACAATCTCAATTGCTATTCCAATCACAATGAGCATAAAGCCATAGTATTCAGAAGTGGCATTGAGTGCACTATGCTGTTCGAGAGAGGGATCGTTTTTACTTTCCAGCATACGTTTGGAGAAGATTTTCCGACCATCCATGATAGCGCCAAACCCGATCAGTAAAATGGTGATGGTTGATTCATTATCAATGACTTTTTGATAGCCATGCTGGTCCATATGGCCCAGCAAATACCGAATGTCTTCTGCGGTGATGCTACCAACCAGCAGGCTGATCAATACAAGAGGAAACAGTAAAAATCCCCGGTTGAGTACAACCGCATAAATAAGCTGTCGGGTTTTGGTCATAGTCCTGAGTAACTTGTTGTGATAATGGAAATTATCTGACCTGTTTTAGCTTGTGCGGTGTGCCACGCACAAGCTCAGTGTTGGTTACACTGACTGGGCTGTCAGTAGTGCCAGCTGGATCATCTCCTCAAAAGAAGATTGTCTGGCATCGCTGCTCAGATGGGTATCTTGAGTGATATGGTCTGCGACGGTGAGTATCGTCAGTGCCCTGGCACCATATTGTGCTGCTACACCATATAGCCCGGCGGCTTCCATTTCTACACCCAGGATCCCCATGGTATCCATCAGGTCAAACATGTCTGGCTGAGGAGTATAAAACAGGTCAGATGAAAAAACATTGCCAACTTGTACTTTTAGTGCAAGCTCGCTGGCTGATTTCACACAGGCATTGAGCAGGTTGAAATCGGCGATGGCTGCAAAGTCATGATCTTTAAAGCGCAGGCGATTTACCTTGGAGTCAGTGCAGGCTCCCATGGCGACTATAATATCCCGGAGCTGCACCTGCTCGGAGACCGCGCCACAACTGCCAACTCGGATCAGGTTTTGGACGCCGTATTCAGTGATAAGCTCTTTGGCATAGATAGAACAGCTGGGGATCCCCATGCCCGTGCCCATCACAGATATTCTGTGATCTTGGTAGTAGCCGGTGTAACCTAGCATGTTGCGCACTGTATTGACGATTTTGACGTCTGTCAGAAAGTGCTCGGCAATAAATTTTGCCCGCAATGGGTCACCGGGAAGCAGCACGGTGTCTGCAAACGCATCAGCAGCTGCATTGATATGCACGGTGGTGTGGTGGTTGTGATGGGCCATTAGTATTCTCCTTTTGGAGTAACATTCGAGCCACTCAAAGCGGCAAACACATCGCTGAGCAGGGCAGATGCACCAAATCGAAAGCGCTGCTTGTTAATCCAGTCAGGTCCCATAATAAGTCTGGCTTGTGTCAGATAGTCGTTGGCATCGGCAACGGTGCGCACACCACCGGCCGCTTTAAACCCGACCTCTTTACCACTGTGTTTAATTGCAGTGAGCATAACTTCGGCTGCTTCGAGCGTGGCATTCACAGCCACCTTACCTGTACTGGTTTTGATAAAGTCGGCACCAGCGTCTATTGCTATTTGCGATGCCCGGGCAATAAGCGCAGGTGTAACCAGCTCACCGGACTCAATGATCACTTTAAGCGCTACTTGCTCAGGACATGCCTGTTTGCACTGCTGAACCAGCTGGTACCCAACGTCAGGATCACCTGCCATGAGTGATTTATAGGGAAAAACCACATCGACTTCATCGGCGCCGAGTGCAATAGCTGAACGGGTTTGTTCAACGGCTGTGGTTATGTCCTTGTCTCCGTAAGGAAAGTTACTGACAGTGGCAATCTTGATACTCGGATCCAGATGCTGTCTGGCCAGCGGAATAAACTGCGGATAAACACAGATGGCAGCCACGGAACCGACCTCTGAACTGGCCTGCTGACAGAGTCGAATAATATCCTCGTCGCTTTCTGTGCCGGTCAGGCTGGTCAAATCCATACAATTGAGCGCCAGCTGAGCTGCTTCTTTGGGTGTTGTTATTGACATAGGAGACTCCTATTGTGCTGCCGATATAATGTGGTCGGGCAGCAAAGAACCACTTTCCCAAATGTTCGAGGAGGGCGCGCAGGTGGGCATAGCTCACTCGACAATTGGGGACTCGAGTGGACTTGGTTCCGTGAAGACTTGTACGTTGTGTTCAAGCTAATTCCGTTTAATCACCAGGGGATTGTCTGACAGTTAGCTGCCTTTTTCCAGTGCTAAGATACGGTTACTTGATATGGCGCAAGGTTGTTAGCCGACAGGTAACATATCCGAGAGTAACAGGGCGATCCCCAAAAATGACATAAAACCCGCAATATCGGTGATGGTTGTCAGTACAATGGAAGATGACTGTGCAGGGTCGAGGCCAAACTTCTTCAACGCTATGGGCACAATGGCACCGGCACTGCCTGCGATCACTAAAGAGCAGATCAAGGCCAGCGCAATCACCAGAGCTAACCCAACAGACTGACTCCAGATATAAACCCCAATGGCGCAGGTCAGTGCAATGGCCAGGCCATTGAGTAATCCGGTCAGCATTTCTTTGAGCATCACCTGATACCAGTGTCTTGTGGAGATTTCTCTAAGCGTTAATCCGCGCATAGTGACAGCCAGCGCCTGGGCACCGGCATTGCCCGATTGTCCGGCGGCAACTGGCAGCAAAATCGCCAACGCAGTCACCTGAGCGATGAGCCCTTCAAACGCGCCAACCACCGCTGCGGCAGCAAAGGCGGTGAGTAAGTTTATTTGTAACCAGGGGAGGCGCTTTTTAACAGCAAACCAGCTGCTGGAGAGGGCCTTTTCATCTTTACTGGCACCCACCATGGTTTGCATATCGCTGGCGAGTTCTTCTTTGGTAGACTGATACACATCAAAAAAGCGGATCTGACCAACCAGCTGTTTTTGTGCATCTAATACTGGTAAGGCCCGGGCCCGCAGACCTTCAAACATTTCCACGACTGTGTCCTTATGATCCATCACATCCAGCTTGCCTTTTATTGGGGCCGCCAGCGTTCCAAGTGTTTGATTTCCTGAGCTGGCAAGTAACTGGTTGAGCGTCAGCTCACCAATCAGCACTTGATCCGGGCCGAGTACATAAAGCACATCGGCAATCTTGCTTTTGAGCTTTTTCAGCTGGCTCAGGGTCTCATATACGCTGGTATCGGTATAAAACGCCTGAATAGAGCGATCCATCATTCTGGCTGCGGTGTTTGGGGGGTAGATCAGCAGTTCCTTGAGTTCGCTGGCTAAGTCTGGGTGCTGTGTTTTGAGTTCGTCGAGCAGTACTGAGCGCTTGTTATCATCGAGCGTTGCAAGCAGGCTGACTGCAACATTGGCATCGAGCTGGCGCAGCAGGTTTATACTCAGTGGCAGCGCCATGACCTTAAACAGTGAATTGGCGCTGCCCGGCGGGATATATTTCCAGAGTTTAACGACAATATACAAGGGCTGCTCATGCAACAGTCGAGCAGCTTCCTCGGGGGTCAGCTGACTTATCAATTGAGCGCCTTTGCGAGGGTAGGCATTTAAAAAGGCGGTACCCAGTTTCTCAATGGCGGCGTCGAATTGTTCATTGCTGGCATGCATAAACACTTTCCTTCAGGGTTTTTCCGGGATCAATAAGTCGAGCACATTGGCAAACGAGCTGGCATAGGCATCGAGTAAATCACTGCTCACGAGAGGGGCAATTTGCTCCACCTCATGGTGCTTCAGAGCGTGGCGCACGCGGTAGTGTTGTAATGTGCCGATAAACCCTTGTTTGCGGTTGACCACCGCAACCTGATCTTGTCGCTCCCAGACGCTGGCAGACAGGGCGCTGCCCAGCTCAGTATAGCCGCTCAGACAGGGCACCTGTTTATCCATAAAGTCGGCAACAGGCTGCCCGCCAGAGCGACATAGGAGTTCATATATTGAGACCTGACCGACAATCTGACGTTGATAGTTAACCACGTAAAGTCGAGCCGGGCCTCGGTAGGCACGCTTTTTCAGGCGCAGCATGGCATCTTCTACAGACATTTTGTCATCCAGCGTCAGCACATCGGTTTCGACCCAGGCACCCACGGTGTAGTCAGGGTAGCTGATCAGCATCCGGCACATAGTTTGTTTTTTCAGTGGTAGCAGTGCCAGATAAGTATCTGTTGAGTGCTTTGCTACATGTCGCAAAATGGCTGCAATGTCTGTCAGATTAAGTAATTGTAGCCAGCGGGCCTGTTGTACTTGCTCCACGTTGGGCAGCAGCTGAGCGGTATAACTGGGGTGCATGGCCTTAAGCACAGCACCCACTTCGTGATCTTTCAGAGTGCACAGAATACTGGCGACAACCTCAGGAGCTTGCAATTCAAGCCGCCGGGCTGCTGCGCGCGGCTCTTGCTGCATAAAGTGTTGGGCGAGTTTAAGGTGTAAAGTCGACATACCCTGCCTTATTATTTGTGTTCGGTCGTCTGTGTGGTTGTGATGTGGCTATTGTGTTTGAGAAACACACTGGCAGGGATCAGCACACGTCCCTGATCTGATTCAATGACCAGCATGGTCGCCGTGATCTCAGTTAGCCTGCCACGCACGCCGGCGATGTCTATATCATCATTAATTCGGCAATGGCGCTGTGCCTGTCTGGCCGCAACTGTGTTCGCAATTATTTCCTGACTGCCGAGACCAAATGCCAGCGCGACGCCGAAACACAGCATGCCGGTAACGACGATAACCAGGTTGGTGACAAAGTGCACATTGATCCCCAGTTGTTCTACCCCTATTACTATGGCGGTAAAAAGAATAACAAAATGGGCAATGCGGGTGGCGGCTTCAGTGTGGGCAAAGCCAATAGAGTGCGCACTGGCTTTAATCATTGAACTGATAAGCCCTGCCAGCAAATAACCGGCAACCATGATCAGAATACCGGTGATCAGGTTTGGCAAGTAAGCAAAGAGCGCAGCGGCAGAGTCAGTAAATAAACTTAAGCCCAGGCTGGAGGTGGCAGCAGTGGCGAAAAACAGCAATGTCAGCCAAAAAACACTTCGGCAAATGACCTTTATATGTTGGGGAGAAAGCTGCGCTTGCCTGGGTTGCCGTGCCTTTTGCTGGATACTGGCTAGTGCCTTGTTGAGTACCCGCAGCAGCGTGAGTGTCAGTTTGCTGAGTAACCAGGCACAGGCCCAACCAAGCAGGAGTATGATGGCGGCAACGAAAAGTTGAGGAAGCAGACTAAAAAAGTAGTTTTGCAGCTGCTCAAAACCGATATGTGCGCCGTTTTGCCAGTCAAAAAGCGCAGAGCCATCAGCCATGACTGGTCCTGAATAAAGCAGTTAGAAAAGTTATCAACATCGCGATCCATCCGGTTTACCAACCTGGAAGTTGTCAATAATGAGAGCTGGTTGGTCTTTAAGTTACTGGTTAAAGTGTTGTATTGAAAACGGGGTTTGTCCAGCAAGTGATGGTGAAATAAAAAAGCCACTGTGAACACAGTGGCTTTAAAATCGCTGGCGGCGGCGTTTTACAATACCGCTTCGATTCGTTTTTGGATCCCGTCGGCATCCAGGCCCATTTCGGCATGCATCTCATCCTGAGTACCATGCTTGATGAACTCATCGGGAATGCCAAGGTGTAAAACTGGCTTGAGGATCTGCGCAGCTGCTAAGTGCTCACTGACGGCACTACCGGCACCGCCTGCGATGGCGTTATCTTCCAATGTCACTAGCAGGTCATGCTCGGCTGCCAGTTTTTCAACCATGTCGCCGTCTAGTGGTTTCACAAAACGCATATCAACCAAAGTTGCATCCAGCGCATCTGCGACTGGTTTTGCGTTATGTAACAAGGTACCAAAGTTAAGAATGGCGACCTTCTTACCTGAGCGCAGTTGGTTTGCCTTGCCTATTTCCAGCTCGGTCATCTGCGCCTCAATCTCTGCTTCACCGGCAGACCCTCTTGGGTAACGCACTGCGGCAGGTTGCTGCAGGCGGTGGCCAGTGTAAAGCATCTGACGGCATTCATTCAGGTCACTTGGGGCCATAATCACCATGTTGGGAATACAGCGCATAAAGCTCAGATCGTAAGCGCCCTGGTGTGTCTCACCATCGGCACCAACAATGCCAGCACGGTCAATGGCAAACAGCACCGGCAGATTTTGCAATGCGACATCGTGGATCAGCTGATCGTAACCCCGTTGCAAAAAGCTGGAGTAAATGGCCACGACCGGGTTCAGGCCTTCACAGGCAAAACCGGCACCTAAAGTCACGGCATGCTGCTCAGCAATTGCAACGTCAAAGTACTGGCTTGGATGCTCTTTTGAGAAGCGCACCATACCAGAACCCTCACGCATAGCCGGGGTAATGGCCATCAACTTGCCGTCTTGTTCTGCCATATCACACAGCCAGTCGCCAAAGACTTTCGAGAACGTTGGCGCGCTTGGCTTAGATTTAGGTAAGCTGTGTATGGATGGGTCGAATTTGGGTACGCCGTGATAGCCAATCGGGTCGGCTTCCGCAGGCTGATAACCTTTCCCTTTTTGGGTTTTTACGTGCAACAGCTGAGGACCTTTAAGGTTACGCATGTTTCTCAGCGTATCAACCAGCATATTGACATCATGACCATCGATGGGGCCGATGTAGTTAAAGCCCAATTCCTCGAAAAAGGTACCCGGTATTACCATACCCTTAAGGTGTTCTTCAACCTTGCTGGCCAGCTCTTTGACGGGTGGTACGCCCGAGAGTAGCTTTTTACCGCCTTCGCGGATATTGGTGTAAAAACTGCCTGACAGAATGCGCGCGAAGTGATTATTTAATGCGCCTACATTTTCGGAAATAGACATCTCATTGTCGTTGAGGATCACGAGCATATCTGATTTTACATCACCGGCGTGGTTCATCGCTTCAAAGGCCATGCCCGCGGTCATAGCACCATCGCCAATCACGGCAACCACTTTGCGCCCTTGCTGCTCTTTTTCTGCGGCAATGGCCATGGCCAGTGCTGCTGAAATTGAAGTACTTGAGTGGCCAACACTGAATGTGTCGTACTCGCTCTCTTCACGGAACGGGAAAGGGTGCAGACCGTCTTTTTGACGAATCGTATGCATTTTGTCACGGCGACCTGTGAGTATTTTATGCGGGTAAGCCTGATGGCCAACATCCCATACTAAACGGTCTTCGGGAGTATTGTAGACATAGTGCAGCGCCACAGTAAGCTCTACCGTTCCCAGACCTGAGGCAAGGTGACCACTACTTTGCGAGACTGAGTTTAACAGGTAATCACGTAGTTCATTACTGAACTCGGTCAGTTTGTGTTGCGGCAAAGTTCGCAGCTGATCGGGCTGCTCTATCAAAGCCATAAGGGGATACTTGCTGTTATCAAGACTCATATTGATTATGTTATCCTGGGCAGAGTTTGCTGACTTAGCTGTCATCATTGTCTGCCATTTAATTTATAAAATCTGTTTCTGGTGTTCAGCCATACTGGCAGGCCACTTATGACCGCTATTTTCGAGGTACATGCTGCAATGCACCACAGTATAACTGAACTAGTTATTAATTTAGCGACTTATCAGTCGATTGCTAGTCTGTTTGCATCGTTTAGTGGTCTCTGGAGATGATATAATCTGCCAGCAAAGCCAGAGTTTGTGTGTCCGCATCAATGTCTTGTAATGCCCGCTTTGCTTCATCAACCAGTGCTTGTGCTTTTTGCTTTGCGCCTGACAAACCCAGTAGTGCAGGATACGTAGATTTATTGTGTTCCAGATCAGAACCCTGCGGTTTGCCTAGCACCTCTGTATTGCCTTCTATATCCAGAATGTCGTCCTGAACCTGAAATGCCAGGCCAATATTTTTGCCATATTCACGTAATCGGGCAAGTGTGTGTGGCGACACATCGGGTGCACATAGCGCGCCGAGCTCAATGGCACAAGTGAGTAGCGCTCCCGTTTTTAAGCGGTGGATACGTTCAAGTTCATCCAGACTGACAGATTTGTCGGTTGCGGCTAAATCCAGCGCCTGACCTCCCACCATGCCTTGTAAGCCAGAAGCCTTTGCAAGTGTATTGATCATGGCAATCTGGTTCTTTGCCGGTACTGAGAATGCGTGTCCAGATAACAACTCAAATGCCAGCGTCTGCAATGCATCACCCGCCAAAATAGCCTGTGCTTCATCGAAGGCGATATGGCAGGTCGGTTTGCCGCGACGTAAGTCATCATCGTCCATTGCTGGTAAATCGTCGTGGACCAGTGAGTAGCTGTGAATACATTCAACCGCAGCGGCTGCAATATCCAGGTCACGAGGCGCTGCCCCAAAAATTTGACCTGTCGTGTAAACAAGAAACGGGCGTAATCGCTTGCCGCCATTACTAATACTGTAGCGTGCTGCAGCAATGGCTGTACCGTCACTGTCCAGTTCCTGTGTAAAGTAGGTGGCCACAGTTTTGTCTACCTGGGCTCTGGCTTGGGCAAGTTGTGCTTGTAAATCCACTGCTTATTGTTCCAGCTCGTCTGTAAACTCGTTCAGTGGGCTTTGTTCATCATTGCCCAGTAAAATTGCGACTTTCTGTTCTGCCTGCTGCAGCTTGTGTGAGGAAGCATTGGCCAACTTGATGCCCCGCTCAAACTGCTTGAGTGACTGTTCGAGGGTCAGTTCGCCGCGTTCCATGTCCTGTACTATGCCTTCAAGCTCGCCAACAGCTTCTTCAAAGCTCATGTTTTCTGGTTTTTTTGTCGCCATGTGCATTCTTCACTTTGAGCTAAATTAAAAAACGCCTAATTTTATGAGTATTACAGATTGAGGTCAAAGATCTCTCGGACTTTTTGCGTTATATAGTCTGCGGGGATTGCCAATGGCTTATGAATTCGCATTTTCAAGGCAATTTAATATAATTGAGTTAAGTTATTGCAAAACTGGCCGATAACTCTGTCGATAATAATAACTGCGTGATAGATAACGGGTAATTTCCTTTGGAGGGTGTGTGGATTTAGCAACCGTGATTGGGATCTTAGGGGCCATTGGCTTGATTGTGATGTCCATGGTACTTAGTAGTGATGGCCAGATTGCCATGTTTTACAACACTCCATCAGTGGTTATTGTGTTTGGTGGCTCGATATTTATCGTGCTTTCCAACTTTACCATGAGCCAGTTTTTTGGCATCGGTAAGGTGGCCGGTAAGGCCTTTATGTTTAAACTTGAAACACCTGAAGAGTTAATTGAAAAAGCTGTTGAACTGGCTGATTCAGCACGTAAAGGTGGATTTCTGGCGTTAGAAGAAGCGGAGATCCCTAACTCTTTTATGCGCAAGGGTGTAGATATGCTGGTGGATGGCCACGATGCCGATGTCGTCCGGGCAACATTGCAAAAAGACATTGCACTGACCTCTACTCGACATGAGATGGGTGCCGGGTTGTTTAAGTCTCTGGCGGATATCGCTCCGGCAATGGGTATGATAGGGACCCTGATTGGTCTGGTAGCTATGTTATCGAACATGGATGATCCTAAGGCAATCGGACCTGCTATGGCCGTAGCACTATTGACCACTCTATACGGTGCGTTTTTAGCGAACGTAGTCGCCATTCCTATTCAGGTAAAACTGGAGCTGCGCAAAGACGAGGAAGAGCGTAATCAGCGATTGATCCTGGATGCTATTTTGGGCATACAGGATGGGCAAAACCCGAAAGTGATTGAAGGTATACTGAAAAATTATCTGCCTGAGTCTAAACGGGGTGGTGAGGCCGAGGAGTAGTTATGTCGGACGAGAACGAATGCAAATGTCCCCCCCCAGGCTTACCTGCCTGGATGGGGACCTTTGCCGATCTGATGTCGCTGCTGATGTGCTTCTTCGTTCTGCTGCTGGCGTTTTCGGAAATGGATGTACTGAAGTTTAAGCAAATAGCAGGCTCGATGAAGTTTGCGTTTGGTGTACAGAACAAAATTGAAGTAAAAGACATTCCCAAAGGTACCAGCGTGATTGCGATGGAGTTCACGCCGGGTAAACCCGAGCCGACACCAATAGAAACGATTCAACAGCAAACTGTTGAGATGACTCAGCAAATGCTTGAATTTCAGGCTGGGGATGAAAGCTCGGCGGGTGGTCGACAAGAACAAAGGGGCAACAAGCGTGGTGGTGAATCTTCCAGTACGGCCCAAGAGCAGTCCATGACTCAGGCAATAGCAGCTGCGGAGCAAGAGCAAGTAAACGAGTTGGTGAAAAAAATCGCCCAACAGCTTGAAAAACAAATCATGGATGGTGCTATTGAACTTGAATCACTTGGTCAGCAGATCATCATACGTATTCAGGAAAACGGCTCTTTTCCATCGGGCAGTGCATTCTTACAACCTAAATTCAAGCCTGTGATCCAGGACATTGCGCAGTTACTCAAAGATGTACCCGGCGAAATAACGGTGTCCGGGCACACAGACGATTTTCAGTTTTCAAATGAGCTTTACAGCAATAACTGGGATCTGTCTGCGACCCGCGCGGTTGCGGTTGCAACTGAAATGCAAACTGTACCTGGGTTTGATAAAAATCGCATGGTGGTGGTTGGTCACGCAGATACCCGGCCACTGGTCCCCAACGAAACGGATGTAGATCGACGACGTAATCGCCGGGTGGAAATATCGATTATGCAAGGCAAAGCCAAAGAATCCGACCCAATAAATGTGCGTGGAAACAACTAGAAGTATTGCGTGGTACCGATTCTTGGGCTAGGCTATTCAGCGGATTTTAATCTAATAATGTTAATGGAGAAAACAATGCTAAATAAATACGCGTATATGCCGGGTTCCAATGGTGGTGGTGCTGACGAAGGTGATGAACAGCCAAAGTAATGGCAGTAAGGTTATAATCTGATAATGACGAGTATCGATATTCTTGGGCCCCACGTCCCGGTTATTCACAATACACTGATAGCGATCATTGATAGCCAGATGATTTTGGTGTCGATAGCCGTTGTATTGTTCTATTTTTTAAAGGACAGACAAGCGTTAAGATACTCGTTACTTTGCCTCGTTTTCTTTATCAATGGTTATTTAACCTACGACCTAATTTTGAGTGTCGATGGTGGGAAAGTCTACCGTTACATTTACTGGGCAGCGATGGATGTACTCTTTATCGCCATAGTTGCCTACTGGGCACTTAAAGACAAAATGTATATGTGGCAGAGTATCATCTGTCAACTTGTGGTTATCCCCGCCCCCTTATTACAACTTTTCAGGCTCGTTGATCGCCATCTGATGGATCTCAGCTACTCAGGTTACCTGTACATGACGGTATTACCTTTGGTTAATTATGCAACCGTATTCTTATGCTTTGTGCCGCTTATCTATGTGTTAGGTAAAAATAGAAAAACCAACAAAGTCACCGAAGAAACCAGCTAACTCTGGGCTCGTCAGGACCCTTGTGTGTTGCATAGCACTCCACAGTTCATATTGATACTTGATGCGTCTTTGAATATAACTGGGCCTCAACTGATTTCATTTCTGATACCAATTTGCGCAATTACATAACCTGTTATTAGGCATAAGAAGCTGGTCGATAACGTTACTCATAGTTATACCAATTTCACTTCATACCTGTTCTATTTGAAGGAGCGAATATGACGCTAACGGCGTTAAAAATTTCTCATTTATAACAACTAAATAGCAAAATTTTTGCCTTGTTATCGACCCCATTTTCTCGCCTCAAAATAGAACACTTAATTAAGCACATTGGTATTACACGTTTGCTGATGCATCTAGTTTCAGACATGCCACACAATAACGTCAGAACCTGTCTCTAAAGTACAGGTTCTAAATAGATGTTTTTACACAGATAGCGATTAACACATTACTTGATGTCGATCTGAGTAATACTCAGTTCGGCATCATCGTTGTCTATTGCGAGTGTGCCGGAGACCTTAACGGCTGTTTTGTTACCCGAGCTATCAGGCAACGCCACGCTGGTTGTACCAAACTGGCACGACTCTAGTTTATCAGTGGTTGTGAGTGCCACGCTTAAGCAGTGTGTCGTTGCATTATCTCCGGTTCCCTGAGTCTCACAGAAGCTGGGATTTAACGTAGCCAGCTGGCTTTGTGCAACCTGTGAGAGTGAATAAGACAGAGCAAATCCATCTTGGGTGCAGTTCATTGTTACCGGGTTCTGGTTGCTTTCTGGCGTGCCTAACGTAAAGCGGTTTTCATCTTTATCACGGTACCAGATAGTGATGTCGCTAGCGGGGGGGGTTAATGTGGTCTGTGCAGGAGAGCCTTGACTGCGCCAGTCATCAAGAGACTCCAACTCCGGTAAAGCACCAGTAAATGTAATGGCAGGGCTGTAATAATATAATTCGCCCTGATTTACTGAGCCACTATCTTCACCTATCCATGTCTGGGCACCGCTTGAGCCAAATATGTCGGCTGCTAACAAACACAGTGTTTCATCCGAACTGAGTTGGTGAGAAGCATTTAATGAAAACTTGTCTGCATACATGAGTAGCTGCGGCTTTGACTGCAACCGTGCTCCTTCAATTTGCCAGAAAACTGCGGTGCGCTCAAATTCGTTGAGCGAGCGTTGCGCGCTAAAATCGTTGCCGCAACTTTGTACGGCGGAATTTGTATCCGACGACCCATTGTCACTTGACGAATTTGGATCCGCTTTTAACGGCTCACTGTTTTCTCCGCCACAGGCAATAAGCAAAACGGTTGGAAGAATGAGGGGGATGAGGTGTTTCATGCGGTCCTTCTTAACTACGGCTGGGAATATCTTAGTACGGACATTATATCGCCAGCCACAGTTAAATCGAGGCAAAAAGTGTGGTTATTTGTTAAAGCGCCGGGATCACACCCAGCATTTGCAGACATTGTGCAGAAATGATCAGCACACCACATAAACCCGCACAAATCAGCCCAACATTGCCACCAACTACCTGATAGCCGCCAGTTGGCTGGTTGTAGCCTTCGGTCTGATGCGTTTTACGCTGTTGCCACACCATAGTAACGGGAAGGAAAATAGCGAGCACAACGAGTGCGATAGCGGCATAGCCCAGTGCCATGATAAACCCCTGCGGGTAAAACAGTGCAAAGCCAAGAGGAGGCAAGAAGGTAATCAGTGCAGTGATCACTCGCTCAGATACGGTATTGCGTTTTTTAAAGGCGTCTGCAAAAAAATCGAACAGACCCAGGCTGACGCCCAGAAATGACGTTGCCAGCGCAAGGTCGGCAAACAGGGTAACAAACGTACTTACTTGCGGACTGTGGGCAATATTAGAAATGCTGGCAACGAAGCCAGGCAAGCCTTCACTGTTGAGCAAGGCGCTCTGCGCCATTACGCCCTGACTGAGCAACTGCCAGCCGATATAAATCACTAAGGGCAATGAGGCCCCGACTATCATCACTTTTCTTAAAGTGCGTATATCCAGCCCTACGTATTTAACGATGGAAGGAATAGAGCCATGAAAACCAAATGACGTAAAGATAACGGGTAGTGCAGAGATGATCAGTCCTTGTTCTACCGGCATATCTAATAAGTGCTGCCCGCGCACATAGGGAGTCAGAACAAAAAACAAACTGGCCAAAACAACTATCTTGATTGCAAACAGAACACGGTTGAGTTTATCAACTGTACTGGTGCCCAGAGTGACGATTGTTGCAACAAGTACGGCCAGCAACACTGAGCCTGCCTGAGGTGCTATCTCCATATTGGTTAAGGCTGTAAGTTTTTCTTGTAGCTGAGCGCCTCCACCCGCGATATAGGCTGCACACAAGGCATAGAATAGGAAGACCATGGAGAAATTAGCAATATACTGACCTTTCTTGCCTAAAATGCGCTTGGCTAACGTGTTTAAGGTCGCTTCTTTACTGGCGTACTGGTGCAGTTCTAACATCAGTAATGCGGTATAAGTCATTAACACCCAGGTTGCCAGTATTAAGAGTAAAGCAGTGGTAAAGCCCAGGCCTGCTGAGGCGATAGGTAACGCCAGCATGCCAGCTCCAATTGTGGTGCCGGCGACAATTAACATGCTACCGATGGTTTTGTTCTTTTGCACACATAGCCCCTAACTTTGTGAGAGAAGCAGGCACAATATAACGGTTAACTAAAAAATGAAATAGTTTTGCTACAAATCAAGGTACAGGCTTGTAATTTGTGCATTACAACTGTGTTAAGGCCATTGATATTAAATATAAAAAAAGCCGGCGAATGCCGGCTTAAGTGAAATTAAGATTTAACGAATTCTATTATTCGTCATCTTCTACCAGTGTCATCAGAGAGGTATTACCACCCGATGCCGTGGTATCAATACTAATTGTTTTCTCTGTCACCAGACGGCTGATCAACGTATCGTAGTACTCTGCACTGATCACTGGCAAAATAGCGCCCTTACGCGCAGCCAGTTGCTGACTGAAGTAGCCCAGGCGTGATGAGCGGGCAGCAACCACTGCGCCAGACAGGTGAGGATGCGCCAGAATAGCCTGTAACTGGTTTGGCTTAGCAACCTGGAATACCCCTTCGGCAACACCAGTTGCGATAAACTTATCGCGGAACGCCTGTGCTTCTTCATAGAATAACTCAGAGGCAACCGTAATTACTGTGTTACCGGCAGCCAGAGCTGTAATGACCGACAGCGCCCAGAAGTTAAACGAGGTACTCTTATCGGCATAACATACTACACAGCCGCGAGGCTCAAGGTGCAGGGTGTTAGATTCACCCGTTGGCCCAGGTAATACGATGTGTGAACGCATGCGTTTTTCCAGGCGGTTCAATTGGGCACGGGCATCCGCCAGCGTCAGGGCTAAGTCATCAGCCAACTCGTCGATGATCTCAACCGTGGCTACCTTAGCAAGTAGCTGACGTACCGCAGAAACACGGTCATTTAGCGGCGTTGCACGCCAGATCTTCTCGTCGCGCAGCGAGTTCTGCATCAGAGCTTCAACCTGCTCAACGGCACCCGGGAAGTGGTGTGTTTCCAGCTCATCTGGTGTCAGATTGGTCATCTGCACGTTATCCGGAGACGCTTTTTCTTTAACCAGGCGCAACAGGTAGTTTGGACCACCCGCTTTAGGACCAGTACCAGACAGGCCACGACCGCCAAACGGCTGAACACCAACGATGGCACCAATCATATTACGGTTAACGTAGACATTACCCGCACGAGACATTTTTGCCAGGTACTCGCAACGCGCTTCGATACGTGAGTGAACACCCATGGTCAGGCCGTACCCTGTGCCATTGATCTGGTCTATCACCTTATCGAGATCTTCGCCTTTGAAGCGGATAATATGGACGACCGGACCAAAGACTTCACGTTTAAGTACTGACAGGTCAGAGATTTCATACAAACGCGGTGCAAAGAAATACGCGCCGTTTTCGCTGTTGTCCGGGATTTTGGCTTCGAACAATAGCTTGCCGTTGCTCTTCATAAAGTCAACGTGCTTGGTTAAGGCATTCAATGCTTTTTCGTCGATCACCGGACCTACGTCGGTAGATAACATCGCCGGGTCACCAACATGCAGCTCTTGCAGTGCACCCTGAAGCATTTTGATAATGCCGTCAGCCACATCTTCTTGCAGGAACAAGACACGCAATGCAGAACAGCGCTGACCTGCACTTTGGAAACCAGATGAAATCACGTCATCCACAACCTGCTCAGGCAGTGCTGTTGAGTCAACCACCATACAGTTCTGGCCACCCGTTTCTGCGATCAGAGGTACCTGAATATCGTTACGTTCAGCCAGGATCTGTGAAATCAGGGTGCCGGTTTCAGTAGAGCCTGTGAACATCACGGCCTGAATACGCTCATCCGGTACAATGTGTTTACCCACTTCGCTACCACGGGCAATAACCGGCTGAACAACATGCTCTGGCAAACCGACGGTACGCATCAATTCGATACAACGCAGTGCAATCATACTGGTTTGCTCAGCAGGTTTAGCTATAACTGTATTACCAGTCACAATGGCAGCGGCAACCTGACCAAGGAAGATAGCCAGCGGGAAGTTCCATGGGCTGATACATAAAATCACGCCACGGGCTTCAAAACGCTCATCTTTCGACAGTTCTTCGGCACGCGCCGCATAGTAGCGACAGAAGTCGACAGCTTCACGGACCTCATCGATGCCATCCTGAGTGATTTTACCAGCTTCTTTAATACAGATAGCAACCAGCTCATCGTGATGACGCTCAAGAATATCGCCAACGCGGCGCAGCAGATCCGCACGCTCTTTTACAGGCGTTTGTGACCACTCGGCAAAGGCATTTTCGGCATTGCTCAGAATGCTTTGCATGTAGGCGTCATCGTGCATAGGAACATGGCCGACAATTTCTGTGTGATTGGCCGGGTTACGCACGGCCATACGGCCTTCAGGCACGTCGCTTTCTTCAATGCGGTGCTCGTTGAACCAGTTGTCCAGATTCTCTTTAAATGGCGTCAGTACATTGATATCAGTCAGATCCATACCTTTTGAGTTCGGGCGCTCATCACCGTATAGCTCGATAGGCAGGCTGATCTGCTTGTTGTACTTATTGCGCAGGCCTTGCAGGGTTTCAACCGGATCTGGCAGTAATGACTCTACTGGCTTAGTGGTGTCGACAATGGCGTTTACAAACGATGAGTTAGCGCCGTTTTCCAGTAGACGACGTACCAGGTAGGCAAGCAGGTCTTCATGGTGACCAACCGGTGCATAAACACGGCACTGAATACCTTCGCTTTCAACGATTTGATCAAATAGTGATTCACCCATGCCATGCAGACGCTGGAATTCGAATCCAGTGTTGTCGCCTTTTGCAACTTCAAGGATGGTTGCGGCTGTGTAGGCGTTATGTGTGGCAAACTGTGGGAACAACACGTCACGCGCTTCCAGCAGCTTGATGGCACAGGCTTTATATGACACATCGGTGGTTGCTTTACGGGTAAATACCGGGAAGTGGTCTAAACCGTCTTGCTGGGTGGTTTTAATTTCAGTATCCCAGTAGGCACCTTTTACCAGGCGGACCATCAGCTTGCGGCCAACGCGTCGTGCCAGATCAGCAACCCATTCAACAACGAAAATGGCACGTTTTTGATAGGCTTGTACCGCCAGACCGAAACCATTCCAGCCATCCAGCTCTGGAGCTGAGAAGACGGCTTCAATTACGTCTAAAGAAATGTCCAGTCGATCGGCTTCTTCAGCATCTACGGTAAAGCCGATGTCGTATTGCTTGGCCGCCACAGCCAGTTCTTTCAGCTTTGGTACCAGCTCGTCCATTACACGGTCGCTGTGAGAAAACTCATAACGCGGGTGGATAGCAGAAAGCTTAACAGAAATGCCCGGGCTCTTGATTGGACCACGACCCGCCGCTGCTTTACCAATGGCATGGATCGCATTCATGTAGCTCTGGTAGTAGCGCTCAGCGTCGGCCATTGTACGTGCGCCTTCGCCCAGCATATCGTACGAGTATACATAGCCTTTTTGTTCTTTTTCTGCGGCGCGGGTAATGGCGTCCTGAATGGTCTCACCCATTACGAACTGCTTACCCATGATCTTCATAGCAAAGTTTACAGACTTACGGATCACCGGCTCACCAAGGCGGCCAATGGTACGTTTCAGAACACCAAACTGCTCTTCCTGATTTTTATCGCTGTAGTTCACCATTTTACCAGTAACCAACAGGCCCCAGCTAGAGGCGTTGACGAACAGAGAATCACTGCTACCTAAATGCGAGCTCCAGTCACCTTTGGCCAGTTTGTCACGAATAAGCTGATCCTGAGTTTCTTTATCTGGCACGCGAAGTAGGGCTTCAGCCAGACACATCAGTACTACGCCTTCTTCTGACGACAGAGAGAATTCGTTCAGCAGTGCGTCTACACCATTCTGGCCATCCTGATCGCGACGAATATTCAAAACCATCTGACGGGCTCTTTCCCAGGCACGGCTACGTGCCGTTACGCCGACTTCTGCCAGCGGCAGAATATGGTCGATAACTTCGTTTTCATCGATGCGGTAAAAATCGCGGATCTTCTGTCTGATAGGACAGGTGGTTGTCAAATCGCCGTTATAAAGCATAACTCAGCCTCATAAAATAAGAGTCAAAAATGATTGTAAATTGAACAACTTAATGCTTTGCATGCTAACAAGGTTGGTAAGTGCTTGCTAGTCTTTATGTGCCTGCAAAGTTTGAGTGGCACCTGCAAGAAGTCTCAATTACGACAATATGATGCGGTCATAGTGCTAACCTTAACACACCTCAGGGTGTGTTCAACTTTTAGCCAGTCTCGCGTTCTAATAAATGGTTTGCCACGGATACGATCTTAATGTGGCGGTTACGTCAAATTTCGGGGACATTCTATCGAAAAGACAGCAGAATATGCTGTCTTATTTTTTTTGATTACGGTAAATTTGCGGGTAATTGCGAAGCTGCACAGAATTTTATGCTGAATGACCACTTCAATTAAAACACGGGTGCTCGACAGGATCGATATGGCAATTCTGGATATCCTGCAAAAAAATGCCCGTATTTCCAATGTAAACCTGGCGAAAGCCGTCAATCTGAGCCCCAGTCCATGCCTGGATCGCGTGAAAAAGCTGGAGGCCGAAGGGTATATTGAGGGCTATGCTGCTCAATTAAATGCGGCAAAGCTGGGGCAGCATCTGGTTGCGCATGTTGAAATCACGCTTAAAAGCTCCACTGAGTCTGTATTTGAAACATTCAGGCAGCACGTGCTGGAGATCCCCAATGTCGTAGCCTGCGATATGGTTGCAGGGGGATTTGATTACCTGTTGAAGATCCGGGTGCAGGATATGCGTCAGTACCGTGAAGTACTCGGGCAGATTGTTGAAATACCGGGGGTTGGAACTAACCACACCTATATGGTGATAGAGCACATCAAAGAAGATAGAGGCGTGGAAGTGTTGAACTTTCAGTGATCACAAGATGGATTATCAGCTCATGGACAGATAATCCGGATTTCATATTTTGTAACAAGCTTTTGGCCGCAAGTTAGCTGTAATTAGGAACAGACTTGTTATTATAAATGAGATAAAATAACAAAACTAATTTGTGAGGCTTATGAAACTCAAGCACCTAGTTGCCGCCATTGCGGCTGTAGCTGCGCCATTGGCGGCTGCATATCAAACTCAGGACACGCGTCTACTGCGTTTTCCTGATATTCATCAGGACAAAGTTACTTTTGTATATGGCGGTGATATCTACATTGCGGATACTAAGTCGGGTAACAGCACCCGCCTGACCGACCACGTTGGCTTTGAGACCTTCCCCAAATTTTCACCAGATGGAAAACGCATTGCGTTTGCGGCTGAGTACAATGGCAGCCGACAGATTTATGTGATCGATGCCGATGGCTCTAATCTGAAGCAGCTTACTTACTACAATGATGTGGGCCCGATGCCGCCACGTGGCGGGTTTGATTACCGGGTGTTTGACTGGACACCGGATGGCAAACATATTGTGTTTCGTGCCAACCGCACGCCCTGGGGTAAACGTATGGGGCGTCCTTATATGATCCCCGCAGATGGTGGACTAGAGCAGCCGCTGGCCATTCCAGAAAGTGGTGGTGGTATGCTGTCACCAGATGGTAAGCAGTTTGTCTATACGCCGATTGACCGTGAGTTCAGAACCTGGAAGCGCAGCCGAGGCGGTCGTGCACAGGATGTCTGGGTGTATGATTTAGAAAACAACACCTCAAAACAGCTGACCGAACACAGAGCAACTGATCAGCAGCCAACCTGGGTGAATGACAGCATATACTTCGTATCTGATCGTGACTATACCCTGAACCTGTATAAATACCGTGAAGGGAAAGCACCGGTTAAGATGACCAACCACAGTGAGTATGATGTACTGTGGCCATCTGCCGGGCCAGATGCCATCGTGTATGAAAATGGCGGCTATTTGTATCGCTTTGATGAAGCAACTAAAACCACAGAAAAGCTGACTATCAATGTGCCCGGGGTACGTAAGTACGCTATGCCTTATACAAAAAATGTCAGCAAGTTCATTGACTCAATGGACGTTTCTCACGATGGTAAACGTGCCCTATTCACGGCGCGTGGTGAAGTATTCTCTGTCCCGGTTGAGCAGGGTCCGACGCGTAATTTGAGTATGACGGCTGAAGGCCGTGAAATTGCTGCGAGCTGGTCACCGAATGGCCGTTATATTGCGTATATGAGTGACGCAACGGGTGAGTATGAGATTTACCTGAAAGACCGCGCTAATAACAATGAAGTTAAGCAACTTACCAGCAACGGGTCCATCTGGCGTTTTGACCCTATCTGGTCGGCCGACAGCTCAAAGCTGCTATTTGCTGATAAGAACCACACTATGTGGTGGCTGGATGTAAGCTCAGGTGAGCTGCATAAGATCGATACTGGCAAGTACGACGATGATGGCATCACTCAGTATACCTGGTCTCCAAACAGCGAAGATCTGATCTTTGTAAAGAATAATGCCAATCGCTTTGCTTCTTTGTGGCACTACAATACCCAAAGCAAAGCGCTGAGCCGTCTTACTGACGATATGACCAATGAACAGAACCCGGCTTTCTCACCGGATGGTCAGTATCTGTACTTCACATCGGAGCGCGATTTTAACCTGACCTTCAGCGCTTATGAGTTTGCTTATTTGTATAACAATGCAACACGCCTTTATGCCGTTGCAGTGAATGACAAGGTTTCATCTCTGACACAGTTTAACAGCGATGAAGCGGCCATCGTCAGCGAAGAGAAAGACGATAAGAGCAAAGACAGTACAACTGAAAATCAGCTCCAGGTAGAAGGCTTTATGTCACGGGTTGTAGCATTGCCTGCGAAAGCGGGTGACTATGGAGACTTAAATGGCGTCAAAAACGGCGTACTGGCGCTGTCTGAAGGCACATTGAAGCTGATCCCTAATAAACAAGATGGCAAAGTGCAAACCGTTGCCAAGGGCGTACAGGCCTATAAGCTGGCGGCTGGCGGAGAGCACCTGATTGTACGCGCAGGCGGCAAATACAGTGTGATCAAGCCTAAAGCCAAGCAGGACCTGAAAGCAACGCAACTTGATCTGGGTAACATGATACTGAAGATCGACCCTAAAGTTGAATGGCAACAAATGTATGTTGAAGGCTGGCGAACGCTCAGAGACTGGTTCTATGATGAAAACCACCATGGTCAGGACTGGGATGCTATTCTGAAGCGCTATCAGCCGATGGCAGATGCCGTGGCACACCGCAATGATCTGGACTATGTACTGAGCGAAATTGCCGGTGAGATCAATGCGGGCCACATCTATGTTCAGTCAGGTGATGAGCCTAAAGCGAAACGTAAGAAACATGGCCTGCTCGGCGCCCAGATCAGTGCGCACAGCTCAGGCTTTGTACGCATCGAAAAAATCTACCAGGGCGAAAACTGGCATGAAGAGTTCCGCTCTCCATTAGGCGAGCCTGGCGTTAACGCCAGTAAGGGTGACTACATAGTGTCGGTTAATGGTCGTGCGGTAAACACCGTGAGCAACTTCTACGAACTGCTGGAAAATACTCAGGGTACTCAGGTTGAACTACGCCTCAACGACACCCCAAGCCTGGATGGCGCCTGGAAGGTAACGGTGAAGCCAAGCGCCAGTGAAGGTGGTTTGCGTTATCTGGAGTGGGTTCACTCTCGTATGGACTATGTGGACAAGCTATCGGGTGGTCGCATTGGCTACGTTCACCTGCCAAATACGCTGTTTGAGGGTAACCGTGCGATGTTTAAGCACTTTATGCCACAAACAACCAAAGATGCTCTGATCATTGATGACCGTTACAATGGCGGTGGCTTCATTCCTGAACACATGATCACCTGGCTGGCACGTAAGCCTCTGAACTACTGGAAGCGCCGTGGTGTTGAGCCGACGAAAACGCCTCAGTTTGCTCACGATGGTCCTAAGGCGATGTTGATCAATGGCTACTCTAGTTCTGGTGGTGATGCGCTACCTTATTACTTCCGTCAGGCAGGGCTTGGTAAGCTGATCGGTACGCGTACCTGGGGTGGTTTGATCGGTATTTCGGGTAATCCTCGTTTGGTTGACGGCGGTCAGGTGATTGCTGCGACTTTCCGTATTCTGGACAATGATGGCAACTGGATCATTGAAGATGAAGGTGTCAGCCCGGATATCGAAGTGATTGATCGTCCTGAGCTGATCCACGCGGGTAAAGATCCATCAGTGGAGCGTGCTGTTGAGGAGTTGCTTAAAGAGATGAAAGCAAACCCGAAGAAGCAGCTCACGGTGCCGCCAGCACCAACTGAGTTTGGTCGATAATCAGTGCTGAGTAAGTATTTGATACAAAGCTTATCAACAATATAAAGGGGTGCTTGGCACCCTTTTTTCAGGAAAAAATAATAACAATGAAGAAAGTAGTCTTAATCACAGGCGCAAGTCGGGGGATCGGTGCCGCAACGGCTAACTTGCTGGCAGAGCAGGGCTATCTGGTCGCAGTTAACTATAAATCGAATCGTGCGGCAGCCGAGCAGGTGGTTGCTCAGATCCGCGCTCAAGGTGGCATAGCACACCACTTTGCTGCTGATATTAGCGAAGAAGCACAGGTGGTTAAGTTGTGCGACGACATCAAAACACAGCTTGGGCCGATTTCACATCTGGTCAATAATGCCGGAGTACTGGACACCCAAATGCGCGTGGAGGATATGACCGCAGAGCGTATCAATCAGATGTTGTGTACTAACGTGACACCGTATTTTATCTGTGCCAGAGAAGTGCTTAAACAGATCCGTGCCCATCACCAGATGGACAGGTGCGCCATAGTGAATGTCTCATCGGCAGCTTCTTATTTGGGTGGTGCCAATGAATACGTTGATTATGCCGCGGCAAAAGGCGCCATTGATAGCTTTACACGAGGTTTGTCTCTGGAGCTGGCAGCAGAAGGGATCCGGGTTAATTGCGTTCGCCCGGGTTGCATCTACACCGATATTCATGCCGATGGCGGTGAGCCCGGCAGAGTCGACAGGCTCGCTTCTCTTCTGCCACTGCAAAGAGGCGGCAAGCCAGAAGAGGTGGCCAGCGCCATCGCCTGGTTGCTCAGTGAACAGGCAAGCTATGCCACCGGCACTTTTATAGATTTAGCTGGTGGGAAGTAGGACGACTCATCAACCTGAGAGGGAGCGCACAAGCTCCCTCTATTGCATTGCAACCTTTTTATTTTACGTAGTAGTACAACGTATTTTGTTCTGCGCCACTGTAAGTTCCATGGCTATAAGGCCATACATCGAACTTAACGCTGTGTTGGTACAACGACGCACCAGCGCGCAGGTAGCCATCGCCTCGACTGGTAGATTTTATACTCAAAGCAATAAATGAGTAATCTAATCCTGACATGCTGCACCCAGTATTTTCGTTATGCCATAAAACGGCAATATCGTAAGGTACTTGAGGCTCTGTTAAGTCATTATTTTGTTTTACAGAAATACAGTTAGCGTTTACGAGTTTGCTTTTGCTTATTTGTGAAACCTTGCTGTGCTCATCAACAAACATCATACCCGTTGTCATGTTGTTGCGAATGGCCTGCCATTGATCATTTGCAAGTACACCGACCGTGTCTAAGGTAACAGGAGAGGTATGTACGATACTTTCAAGTCCATCGGTATGATGCGCAACTAACGCCCAGCCACCGCCATTTTGTGTCATTTCACAGTATGCACTAAACGGTGCAATGCCATTGTCGCCATCAGGGTCAATGTCGTAGAAACCAGAGCTGGCAGTTGGGTTTTGCTGCTTAATGGTGGCACAGGTAATGCCATTTGCCGGGTTTGGCTCTTCAGTAGGTACTTCAGGAGTGCCATTGCCAACAAAACCGCCATAGTATTCTAATTCTGAAATCACACGATAGTTATGTCCGTGCGTAGAATGGATCTTCAGCCTGACGTATTTACCGATCGCTGGCTGTGTAAGTTCTACGGTTTGATCATAACTTCTGGTTAAGGTAAATGACTCATGATCAATAAAGTTGGTATTATCATCAGAAACTTGTAACGTGATATCTTTTACACCCATACCAAGGTCAGCGGCACTGTTATGCACCATAATTCTAAATGACGTAATATAAGCTTGTTTCTCAAAGGCGACCTGAAGCCAGTGTTCCTGAACCACAGTACTTAGCCATATGCCTCGTTTAATCTTTCCTTTAATGGCGTCATTATTTACCAGTGTTGAATTGTTATAGCCGTCGAATGCACCAGAGGCACTGTCCGCATAGTAGCTTTGGCTAGTCGTGTAAGATGATTCGGTTAAGCCATTTGAACCAATTAAAGCGATGTTCCCGTATTGGCCTGTTTTTTCACCGGGTTCAATCGTGAATGTGCTGGAGGTTTCCAAGCGAAGCGACATGGTATCTGTGCCGTAGTGGGTGATGTCTTGCGCAAACAGTTGGTTTTTCAAATTTAGAATATTCACCACTTCCAATACATGGTTTGTCTCGGAGTCTTTTGATTGTTCTTCTTGTATAAAAAGCTTGCCGTTTAGGGTTTGAAAACCGGTTTGATTGGTTGCTTGATGCGTTAGGTTATAAGCCAGGTTTTCGTTCGTAAAACCATTATTAGTTTCTTTGTAGATAGCAAGATAACCAATGGTTTCTTCTGCATGTGTGCTGCCAAGCTCCTGCACTTCTAAGTCTGCACCTAGAGTCAGTTTCGAAACGCTAGAAGCACGCAATGTATAGGCATCACTGCGGTTTTGAGTTTGGCCACTCAATAGTACACTTGGTGCATGCGCAAAGCTTTCTTTAAAAAATAGCTGAGTATTGCCACTTTTAAGGTTAAATTTTCCGGCTTCCCATATGCTGCCATCTTCAAGCTGGTGGCGGCCATTTTCAACAACTAAAAACGATACTCGTTCTTCTTCATGCATACCATCAAGGTATGGCCACTCTTTAAATTGCACATCAAAACTTGTCGAGGTGACATTCGAAATGGAAATAACGCCCGGCTCACTGTCCTTGAGTGTTGGCACCGATGAAATAATAACGGGATCAGTGTAACCGTTAAATGTAATGGTTTGTTTTTCACTGCTAACTGCAACATCTTCAATTAATGTAAATGCGTGCGCTCTGTTTACTATGATAGTAAAGAGTATTGCAACTACTCCAAGTATTGCCCTCATGCAGGCTCCTTTTTTATAAATAAAATTTAAATTAAATCAGTGAGTTAATTGAAAGTCAACAATCTTTTAATTTTACTCTCCGCAAGCGCTCTGGTTGCAATGGGTTTATTTTGACAATCATCAATCGCTTGGTATCGGTTAAGCTTGACCGTGGCATAATCAAATATCATCAATTTATTGAGCTGGTCCAAGGATAGACGGCGTATTATCTACGTCATTTTGAAATAACGGCTAGAAGGCCTGAGTTAGAAGGTTAATTTAGATGGGTACCACACTAAATTCCATGTATATTAAGTGCTATCCCACCAAGCCTCTTAGCTAGACACTACTTGGACGTTTATATATTTCTATGAAAAATGGTTATGTAATGTTGGAAAAAAGCGCCTTTCTTTTGATAGCAATGATTGCATTTCAGAGCTTTTCTTGTCAGGACGAATTAGATACATTGGCACATATTCGCTTTCATTATGTTAGCGAGGATACGTTCCCTTATCAGCAGCTTGGGGTCGAAACGGTCAGAGCCAAGCTGTTTGGTCAAGAAATCTTAATGGCGAAGGGGAAGCTTGAGAAATCTGAAGATATTTGGGTTGCTGAAGAGGTCTATCAGTTAAATACCTATGCACATCCGAAGTATGAGCTGAGTTATTATGTGAGCCCGGCCTCTTTGTCCAGTAAAGAGAAGGGGAGCTTTGAAGTTTTACTGGCAAGCATATCAGAAATCTATAAGTTGCCCTTTTGCAGTGATGAGTTTAGCAATAAGCGGATGGAGATCGTCTCCTTGATTGGCAAGCCTGAGCCGCCGAATATACTGAATGTGTATATAGATAAACATAATAAGCATATCCTATCGGTTAATGAAGACTCTTGGCTGAGCATTTATCCATCTATTATTCAGGAGCGACTGGTCATCGGTTCAGGAAGCCCGCCTGAGGACTAGGCACACGAGCATCGGTATTCACTGCTTATTTAGTTTACTGAGTTAATCTAAAAATGTCCGGCTAGTTGGCGCATTTTTTATAACAGAATGACTCGATGAAAGACATTGAGGTCATACACTCTAAATTGGCTAGTTCTATTTGGTATAGCTCTGTAAATACAATTGGGCTCGCAACTCCCTCATAAACAGCAGCATAATAAATTTCACCAGTGTTTAATTGTTGTCTATCGCCGATACGAAATGAACATTATTAATATATTTGGAGGTTATATGAAAAAAATCTTTGGAGCAGTGCTCATTCTGAGCTTATCTGGGTGTGCTAGCACGCACGTTCAAAAAGGAGTTGATGTCACGAAAGAAAGCAGTTTCGCGGTGATAAAAACAGAAACAGAAAAGGAACACACGTTGTTAACAGGGCTCGATCAGCGTGTTGTAATAAAGTCTCTTAATGGAAAAATGTTAGCGGTTCCAGGGAATATTTACCCTGCTCCAGATGTTTTAAACGTTACTAAGGGTGTCCACAAAATAGAAGTCCAATATCGCTACCAGAACACATACGCAAACGGCTGTGTTTGGGTTGATGCTAAAGCAGGCAGTAGTTACCTGATCAGAAGAAAGCTTGTAGACTATGCAGTGACATTCTGGGTTGAAAATACAGAGACCAATGAAGTGGTAGGCGGTATTTGTGGCACTGAGCCTGACTAATTCAACTGTCGCAATAAGTGAAGCCTGAAAAAGTCTTTAAACAGTTATCGGACAGGAGCTAAAACAACCTTATTAGGTTTGACTGGCGGATTGATAAAAGGGGCTATTGGCAGCATTACTGCAGGGTTTGCAAGCGCAAAAGGCGTTTTTGTTGATACACAGGTCAGTTATGCCCTTCAAGTTGGAGATACCATCATTCAAGAGATAAGTGCTGATTTTGTAACAGGCTATGATGCTGATAGCGGCCTGGGTAACGTGACAATGACACAAACTATAATCAATAGTGGTGGGATTATTCAGAGTCGTTCTCAGAGTCAAGTGGAGCATTGGTAAAAGTGCATGAAATTTTATTTTTTCTCAAGAGTTTATTCGACAGTCGGTTTTTCCTCACCGGTTTTTATGGGCTGATAACATACTTGGTTTGCTACTTCAACTCGGATATGGGGAGTTATGGTTTTATTCCATTGGTGTTTTTAGCTTCATGGGTGGTGTTAGCTTTTATATTTCATTTAGTAAAAAGTGTAGTGGCAAAGAAAAAGAACTGAGGGTTAAGTCGCTTGTTCCATAGTACCTGAGTTTAGCTCTGAGGGCATCGAGATGTTTTATATTAGTGAGGTAGCACCAAAATGTGGAGAAGCAATGCGGTGTTGGTGAGAGGTGTTGTTCTCCTGTTTGGCATGGTAGCATTTCAGGGTCGAATTCGGGTGCAGCGAATGCAGATAATCGTATACGATACTCAGAGCTGAATAGGGAGTAGTGCAATGTCAAAAAATTCGGCCAGACGACTAGCAATATATACCCTTGCAGCTTTAATAATTGGGTATCTCACATCTGTATATTTTGCTTATCAACGTATGCCAGTAGAGCAGAAAATCTATTTGCAACTTGTTGATACAAACAAGTCGGGGTCGGTGACCCCAATACCTATACCCAATTACATAAAACAGTTGTTATGGGAACGTATTGGGGGCAGGAATGAGGTGTTTCAATTTCAAGAAGAAACTGGCAAGGCTTTTTTGTTTGTAATAAGTTTGATGGACGATGCCGAAAAAAATGAGGAGCTGGAGCTTAAAAAAGTTGAAACTCTAAAGTTGGTTAGAGATTTGTTTTGTGCGAATACAAACGTAGAAACTATTGTTAAATACCAAGTGTTTGCAGAAAAAACAGACAATTCTAGCTTGAAAGCATATCTGGACGAATTCAGGTCTGCGAGTGGTTGTGGGGACTGACCTTTTGCACAAAAGGGGCAGGTTAAAGATACGGAAGTTCTTATTTACGAGCTATCAGGTTGGATGGGCCTTCAGTTGGACATATTGCTATAAGCGTCCTGGGTAATGTGACAATGACACAAACTATAATCAATAGTGACGGGATTATTCAAACCCGTTCTCAGCGTAAAATAGAGCACTGGTAAGATGATTAAAATTTTTCGTTTTATTAAGAGTTTAATTGATAATCGGCTTTTTCTATGTGGTTTTTTTGGACTCTTAAGCTACTCCCTTAGCTATTTAAACTCGGATATGGGGGAGTATGGTTGGATTCCATTGATATTTTTGTCTTTGTGGGTGGTTTTAGCTTTTATATTTCATTTAGTAAAAAGTGTAGTGGCAAAGAAAAAGAACTGAGGGTTAAGTCGCTTGTTTCATAGTACCTGAGTTTAGCTCTGAGGGCATCGAGATGTTTTATATTAGTGAGGTAGCATCAAAATGTGGAGAAGCAATGCGGAGTTGGTGAGAGGTGTTGTTCTCCTGTTTGGCATGGTAGCATTTCAGAGCTTTTCTTGTCAGGACGAATTAGATACATTGGCACATATTCGCTTTCATTATGTGAGCGAGGATACGTCTCCTTATCAGCAGCTTGGGGTTGAAACGGTCAGAGCCAAGCTGTTTGGCCAGGAAGTCTTAATGGCGAAGGGGGAGCTTCAGGAATCAGAAGAGCTCTCGATTGCTGAAAAGGTCTATCAATTAAATACCTATTCACATCCGAAATACGAGCTGAGTTATTATGTGAGCCCGGCCGCTTTGTCCAGCAAAGGGAAAAGTAGTTTTGATGTTTTACTGGCAAGCATATCAGAAATCTATAAACTGCCCTTTTGTGGCGATGAGTTTAGCAATAAGTGGATGGAGATCTCTTCCTTGATTGGCAAGCCTGAGCCGCCAAATATACTGAATGTATTCATAGATAAACATAACAAGCATATTTTGTCGGTTAATGAAGACTCTTGGCTGAGTATTTATCAATCTGTAATTCAGGAGAGATTGGTCATTGGTTCAGGAAGCCCGCCTGAGGACTTGGCACACGAGTACAACCTGGGAAGACATATATGGACGCTCCAGCGATGTCAAGCCGAGTAGTCCTGCGGGGTAGCGAGTTTTCGTTATCCCGTTCGTTATGTTACCCGTGTTGCCTTGCCTGATGTCTGGTCCAGCCCGCAATAAATGTGTTGTTCTGACATATATCGGGGCTTGACTGGTTATCCAGCGCCCCTAATGAGTTCCGAGCCTGCACACCCTAAAATTAATACACCCACTCGGTCTGTAACGACCGTGCCTTTGTCGGGTTTTGCGCAGGCAGGGTTGGACCTTTTTTCATCGTACTTTGGCAAACAAATAAGCGGTTGTCAGTGGCTCGCTACACCCACACGGGTTCAATGACCCTTGTCTGCTCCGAGCTCACTGACAACCAAACCCTAGATGCATTGTGTCGCCCCCGATTGTGTATATTGCGGCTGATAAGGCTCATTTTTCTGTAGCAATATCCACATCAACCTGGCCAGCCGGTGGGCAGTCGTCTGATGGTTCATATTATAAGTATTTTATACATAGTATTATTAACAGTGGAGGCCATAACTCTATGATTGATGAAATGGGATTAGACTATTATCGATATATGAGAGGTACGGCACTGAAGCCTGATTTAAACTCTGCTGCGTGGAGGAAATTAAATGACTAAGTTGAGTAAAGGGCTTTTTTTGATGCTTGCGGTCCCGTTGGCTGTGGGTTTTTCATTATGGTTGAAGTATTGGCATGAAGAATCTCGTCACGACACGCTAATAACTGCACTATGCCAATTGATAAATGTAGCTGATGCAATAAAGCAGCGCCCTGACAAGTTGACATTAATAAAGAAGCCTGACTGGCAAACTGAGATATACCCCCAAATTAATCATGAGGAATGCTCAGAAAGGCTCGTACTGCTCAATGGCAAAATGGTTGATGTTCTTGGGAATAGCTATGTTGTATCAAAAGAGAACGGGAAGTTGATTGTTGCGTCTGACTTAAAAGTAGTAAGTGATGATATATTGAGAAGGGAATTTATTGTTAAATTGGATTTTTAGATGATTAAAAATTGATTGAAGTATGTTTTTTGTGCGTGATGGTGTCAAATTTTAAGCAAGCTTTGTGGTAAAAGGGGGCTCCAATTTGACATCATATTCTGTGGTCAATAAACACGTAAGATGTCGTGTGGAAAACCATAAATACGAAAAGGCATTGAGAACATCCACCCTAAATTGGCGTTTGAATGATAGAGCAAACCCTTTAAACTAGTTTGTGCGAAAATTATTCTGTAAATACAATTGGGCTCGCAACTCCCTCATAAACAGCAGCAGAATTAATTTCACCAGTGTTTAATTGTTGTCTATCGCCGATACGAAATGAACATTATTAATATATTTGGAGGTTATATGAAAAAAATCTTTGGAGCAGTGCTCATTCTGGGCTTATCTGGGTGTGCTAGCACGCATGTTCAAAAGGGAGTTGATGTCACGAAAGAAAGCAGTTTCGCGGTGATAAAAACAGAAACAGAAAAGGAACACACGTTGTTAACAGGGCTAGATCAGCGTGTTGTAATAAAGTCTCTTAATGGCGAAATGTTAGCACTTCCAGGCAATATTTACCCTGCTCCAGACGTTTTAAACGTTACCAAGGGTGTCCATACGATAGAAGTCCAATATCGCCATCAGAACACATACGCAAACGGCTGTGTTTGGGTGGATGCTAAAGCAGGCAGTAGTTACCTGATCAGAAGAAAGCTTGTAGACTATGCAGTGACATTCTGGGTTGAAAATACAGAGACCAATGAAGTGGTAGGTGGTATCTGCGGCACTGAGCCTAAATAAGCTTTAAGGGGGAGGGTCCACTTCTCCCCCTTAAAGCCTGAATAAGATATCGATACTATTCGTTTGTATAAAATCGACATTTTTATTGGCTTAGCGATGACGAGTCTCTTGTTAAGGTAATCTGACCAAGTAACTTATAATAATAGCTGGTGGCATACAGGACGCCTTGTTGATCACTGACAAAGTGCGGGATCTCTCCGCTTTTGCTAAAACCAACTGCCTGATAAAACTGCTCTGATTTATCACCACTTTGTGTATCCAACACTAAGAGCTTTATACCCAGCTGACTGGCATAGGCTTCGAGACGTTGCATCAGTGTTTGGGCGATACCCTGACGCTGATAATCGGGATGTACCAGTAACTTTTCGACTTCACCCCGATGCCGGCCATTTTGTTTTTGACAAGGGACCAGTTGTACCGAGGCAACCAACTGCTGATTAGCGTAAGCGCCCAGTAAGAGGCGTTTTTTCTCAGCCAGTTCAATATTCACCTGAGACCAGTAATCGGTCGCGTCAGCGTCACAGAGAGGGTGATAGAATCCCAGTGATGCACCCTGAGCGACACAGGCTTGTAGTTGATACGCAAGTGCTTGCTGCTGCACCATAGTGAGCTGTGCGAGGGGCTCAATTGTGAGTCGCATAGTCATCCTTTTGCATACAAGCCAGTTCTTCACGGATCTGACGAAGCTGAGACTCCAGTTGTTGCTTTTGAAGTAACAGCTGCGAATAGCGAGACTGAGTGCGGGGCTGTTTACCCCGAAGTGCCCTGTAAAGCGTGCGCTGGGATAAGGCAAACTGTGCGGCTGCTTCATGAATGGTCAGCTGCTGGCTTTGCACCATATGCACCGCACGCAGTACACTGGGGTGCGTGGCAGAGAGTTTAGCAGCCATATTAGCTTTCCTCACTGTTAAATTGTTGGTCCCGCAGTGGCCATACACTGCAGTCTATCCGCCAGATCAGACTTAGGGTATCGATAAATGTATAGAGCATATTTTCATTCCTGCCGAGTTCATTGTTATTGAATAAGGAAGAACTGTGCCAAAAATATAATGCTAATATTTTCAGTGGTTTAATAAAAATGAAGGCATAATGAAAGTGATAGTGCACTTTACTAAAGCAAAAAGCTCACAAACATGGTGCAGTATCTGAGAGGGGCTTCAGTGTGTAAAGGTTAGTCGGAAACCTCTTTGCTCAAAGCGTGACTACTTTTATAAATAGTCACGCTCAACCCGGTATCTAACTCTGATTAATCCCTTTTCGAGCATGACCAGCGTGGTCAAAAGCAGCAACAATACCCAAATCCACGTATTGCCATGCTGACTATAAAAGCTATTCCCGCTCATCAGTTTTACGTCCAGTAACATCGTTTCCTCAACAAACTGAGGGAGCGTATGCTGAGTCTGGCTAAGTGGATCGTAAACTCCACTGATCCCATTGTTGGTTACTCTGATCAGAGGACGTTGTAGCTCCAGCGCACGCATGCGAGCTATTTGCATATGCTGATGCGGGCCATGCGAATCACCAAACCAGGCGTCGTTACTCACGGTAAAGAGTATATCCGACTCGCTGGTGTAATTGTTTCTCACCAGTTCGCTGAAGGCAATTTCGTAGCAGATAGCAGGTAAAATATGCAGTCCGTTGGCTATCAGATTCGGTTGCTGCGCTTCGCCTCGCGAGAAGGATGACATAGCCAGGTTGAACAACGGCGCAATCGGTCGCAACCACTTCTCGAACGGGACAAATTCTCCGATCGGCAATAGCTGGTGCTTCTGATAACGGTTAGGATGCAAGTAGCGATAGTGACCCAGCTCATCCTCTGCGTGCTGTTTACCAACCACAATCAAAGTGTTATAGACATTGCGGGTATCAAATTGATAATCCGGAATGCCGGTAATGAGTGCGCTTTGATTAAACGCGGCGGCTTTATCCAGGTTTTGCAAAAAGTCGAAGGCTAAGTCTTCCAGCTCAGGAATGGCGGCTTCCGGCCAGACAACAAGATCGGCCTGCTGCCACAATGGGCGGGTCATATCCTGATACTTAGACATGGTTGGCCAGAACTGCTCAGGCTCCCAGCGCAGGCTTTGTTGAATATTGCCCTGAACCAGCAAGGTTCTGGTGTGCTCACCAGTATATTGCACTGGATTATCAGCCATACGTGCAAACAGGATGAGTGCCAGCACAGGCAGCAGGGCAATCATGGTCAGCTGATAGCGCCTTTGCCAGAGTAGGTAGTAAAGCAGCGCGCCAAGTAACACGCACACCAGGGTCAGGCCAAACTCGCCAATCCAGGGGGCAAGCATGTTAAGCGGTGCGTCGGTCTGGCTATAACCAAAGCTCAGCCACGGAAATCCAGTCAGTAAAGTGCCACGCAGAAATTCAAATATCGCAAACCCACTGAGCAGCAGCGCAATACGTTGCCAGGGTTTATCAGAGAAGCGTGTCGCCAGCGCAAAGGCCAGTGCAGGGTAAATCGCCAGATAGGCACAGAGCAGGCCCATTAATAACAGCGAAGCAGGTAAAGGCAAACCACCGAACTGAGCAATGGAAACATGTACCCAGCTTATTCCGGCTGCAAACCAGCCAAAACCAAATAAAAAGCCATATTTCGCGGCGTGTCGGGTAGTGGGCTGATCTGTGACATAACACCCAACTGCGAGCGCCAAAAAAGTCAGGGGCCAGAGCCCAAACGGGGCATAACTAAAGGTCAGTGAGGCACCGCTAAGCAGTGCCAGCCACGCAAACTTGTCTTTCAGTAAGGTGGTGAATTTATTCGAAAACGTCTTCAACATGTTCAGCTTTTGGCATGGTCACCTGTAACTGCAAAATACGGCGATTGTCCGAGTTGGTAACCTTGAACTGCAAAGGTGCAATATCAATGGTTTCGCCCCGGCTTGGCATATGGCCAAAAGCATGCAAGATAATCCCGCCTATGGTGTCTGCTTCCTGCGTGTCATATTCCGTTTTAAAGAAGTCGTTGAATTCATCCAGTGGGGTCAGAGCCTGAACGTTGAACACGTGTTTCGAAAGCTGGCGAATGGCCTGCTGTTCGTCTTCATTGTCGTGCTCATCTTCGATTTCACCTACGATGGTTTCCAGAATATCTTCGATGGTCACCAGGCCCGAAACACCACCATACTCATCGATGACAATGGCCATATGATAGCGTTTTTGACGAAACTCATTGAGCAGTGCATCAACACGTTTACTTTCTGGCACCACAACGGCAGGTCGCAAGTATTCACGGATGGTTGGCAGTTCACTGTCACGCTGAACAATCAGCGGCAGCAGATCTTTGGCCAGTAAAATGCCTTCGACATGATCTTTGTCCTCGCAAATGACTGGAAAGCGCGAATGGCTGGATTCAACCATTGCGGGTAACTGCGACTCCAGGTCCTGATCAATATCCAGGGTCACCATTTGTGAGCGCGGGATCATGATGTCACGTACTTTGAGTTCAGAAACACTGAGTACGCCTTCCATCATGTCTTTGGTTTCAGGGTCGATCAGGGCTCTTTCCTGCGCGTCGGCAATTACTTCTACCAACTCTTCTTTATTTTGGGGTTCCCCTTGCAGCATCTGAGTGATGCGTCCCAGCCAGGTCTTGCTCGAAGAACCCTGACTACTTTGCGAGTTTTCGTCGCTCATTGCGGTGTGTTACTCCAGTCGGTTAAACGTCATCTCGATATGGGTCAGCAATGCCCAGATCGGCTAAGAATTCTTTTTCAAGACTTTCCATTTCATCGGCGTCCTGTTCATTTATATGGTCAAAGCCCAACAAATGCAAGCACCCGTGTACCACCATGTGGGCAAAATGATCATGGAAAGTTTTTTCCTGTTCTTCGGCCTCACGAAAAACCACCTGAGGACAAATAATTAGGTCGCCAACTAAAGGCAGCTCAATCCCAGGCGGTGCTTCAAAAGGAAAAGACAGCACATTGGTTGGCTTGTCTTTGCCGCGGTACTGACTGTTCAGTTCCTGGCTTTCTGCTTCGTCCGCAATTCGTATGGTGACCTCGGCCTCTTCCTTATACGCAAGGAGTGCTTTTTCGGCCCACAACTGAAATTGTTCAGCAGAGGGCAGGTTGGCGAAGTCACTGGCAACCTGTAGATCTACCTCAAGCGACATTATGAGCGCTCCTCGTCGTTGGAGTTTGGCAGTGTATCAGCCGGCGCGGTATTGGCCTGTGCCTGTAATCTTGCCTGCTGTTTGTTAAACTTTTCCTTTCGCTCGGCTTCTTCTTTTTTCTCGTAGGCTTCAACAATGCGCGCCACTACCGGGTGACGTACCACATCATGAGACTTGAAGAAGTTAAACGAAATCTCGTCTACCTCACCCAATACATCAATAGCATGGCGCAAACCAGAACGTGCACCGCGTGGTAAATCCACCTGAGTGATGTCACCAGTGATCACCGCTTTGGAATTAAAGCCAATTCGGGTCAGGAACATTTTCATCTGCTCTGTGGTGGTGTTCTGGCTTTCATCCAGAATAATAAAGGCGTCGTTCAGTGTACGGCCACGCATGTAGGCCAGTGGTGCAACCTCTATCACGTTCTTTTCGATCAAACGCTCGACCTTTTCAAAGCCCAGCATTTCGAACAGGGCATCGTACAGCGGGCGCAAATATGGGTCTATCTTTTGCGTCAGGTCACCGGGCAAGAAACCGAGCTTTTCGCCGGCTTCAACGGCCGGACGAGTCAGCAGAATACGACGAATTTCCTGACGCTCAAGGGCATCTACCGCCGCGGCTACCGCCAGGTAGGTTTTACCTGTGCCCGCAGGGCCAATACCAAAGCAGATGTCATGGGTCAGAATATTGGCCACATACTGGCTCTGGTTGGGGTTACGAGGCTTAACCACACCACGACGTGTTTTGATAAACACTTCTTTTTCCCACACATCCGGGGCTTCCTGCTCCAGGCAGTTCGCTTCGGTGATAGCCAGGTGAACCTGATCCGGTTCGATATCCGCAAATTTACCGCGCACAGGCTGGGTTTCGACATACAGAGATTTCAAGATGTCGACGGCGGCTTTTGCCACAACTGGCTGGCCGGTCACTTTAAACCAGTTATCTCTGTGGGTAATCTCTATGCCCAGACGACGTTCGATTTGCTTCAGGTTGTCATCAAAAGGCCCGCATAAAGAAGATAAGCGGTGATTGTCGGAGGGTTCCAGATAAAATTCGATATTCTTGACTTGGTTACTCAAAACAACTTCCTAATAACAAGACGCCAGCATCAGCTGGCGTCGAAATTCCAAGACTAAGGCGTAAAGGTCGCTACACCCAGTTCGTTGGCTTCTGGTTCTGCCGGGGCACGATTTAAGATATCCGATGGTGCAACATCACGACGTAAGTCCATCTCAGCTTCGGTCCTTAACAGCTCACCACGTAGCGAGTTTGGCAGCGCCTCTGTGATACGTACGTCAACAAACTGACCGATCACTGAATGAGGGCCTTCAAAGTTCACCACTCGGTTGTTCTCGGTACGGCCACGCAATTCCATCGGGTTCTTTTTCGACGGACCTTCGACCAGAATACGCTGCTCAGTGCCATGCATTTTGCGGCTGATATCCTGTGCCATTTGATTAATGCGGTTTTGTAGCAAGTACAAACGCTCTTTCTTTTCCTGCTCGGTAACATCGTCAGGCAAGTCAGACGCTGGTGTGCCCGGACGCGCTGAATAGATAAAGCTGAAGCTCATATCAAAGCCAATGTCGTTGATCAGATTCATGGTCGCTTCGAAGTCAGCTTTGCTTTCGCCCGGGAAGCCAATGATAAAGTCAGAACTCATGCTCAGGTTCGGACGGATCTTGCGCAGTTTACGGATAGTCGACTTGTACTCAAGTGCCGTATGGCCACGCTTCATCAGGTTCAGAATGCGGTCTGAGCCACTTTGAACCGGTAAGTGCAGGTGATCAACCAGCTCAGGTACATCTGCGTATGCGTCGATGATGTCCGGTGTAAACTCAACCGGGTGCGAGGTGGTGTAACGAATGCGGTCGATACCATCAATGGCCGCCACAAAGCGCAGCAGATCAGAGAAATAGCAAATTTCGCCATCGTGCATTTCGCCGCGATAGGCGTTTACGTTCTGACCCAGCAGGTTTACTTCACGCACACCTTGCTCTGCCAGCTGAGCAACTTCAAGTAAAACATCATCAAGGGGGCGGCTTACTTCTTCACCACGAGTATAAGGTACAACGCAGAAAGTACAGTATTTAGAGCAGCCTTCCATAATAGAGACAAAGGCACTTGGACCTTCCGCTTTTGGCTCTGGCAGGCGGTCAAACTTTTCGATTTCCGGGAATGAAATATCGACCACAGAGCCTTGCTTGCTCTGTACTTGCTTGATCATCTCTGGCAGACGGTGCAAAGTTTGCGGGCCAAATACGATATCAACAAAAGGCGCGCGTTGACGAATGGTGTCGCCTTCCTGAGATGCCACACAGCCACCGACGCCAATCACCAGATCCGGGTTGTCGTCTTTAAGTAGCTTCCAGCGACCCAGTTGGTGGAATACTTTTTCCTGTGCTTTTTCACGAATTGAACAGGTATTGAGTAGGATCACATCCGCTTGCTCAGCTTCTTCTGTTAGCTGATAGCCGTTGGTGGAGTCAAGCAGATCCGCCATTTTCTGGGAGTCATACTCATTCATCTGACAGCCCCAGGTTTTGATATGCAACTTTTTACTCATTGAAATAATGCCTCGTTTTCAACTCGGTGAATAGCACGGTGTGCGACGCTAAAACAACTAATATCACTAAGCCGACCCGCTCATCACCTGTGCCAGTACAGAGCATAACCTGTATCTTTGCCAGGATCTTGCGTGAAATTAGTTTAAAGGACGCGTATTTTATATGACCTAATGACACTAGCCAAGTATAGTTTTTAACTTTAGAAACCAAGATCAAGGCATCTTGTATTTGCTCGGCTACACTATGCAGGGCTGTGAACCTTTCAGAGCGAAATGGGTTACAATAGCAGGATATGACTTAGCAAGCAGAACTAAGGAAAAAGGGTATGAAAAACAAAGTGCTGATAGTAGGTGGTGGCATGGTTGGCGCAGCAGCCGCCGTCAAGCTCGCACAGCAAGGCCTGACAGTCACTGTGCTCGAAACGCACCCATTGGATGCCATGCAGGCTCTAACGGACGAGACCATAGATATTCGAGTCTCAGCCATTAATCGCTTTTCAGAAGCTTTGCTGGATGAACTCCAGGCAATGCCGTTGCTGCGCAATGCCAGACTGGCACCGTATCAGCAGCTCGAGGCATATGAGCAGGAAAATAACAGCCTGCTATTTGATTGCGAGGAGCTGGCCGCAACGCATTTAGGCCACATTGTTGAAAACCGTCTTATCCAGGCCAGTTTATGGGCACAGTTCGAACGCCTTGGTATTCAGGTCGAACAGGTTTCTGGTACGCCGCAGGCAATCAAGCAAAATACTGATTCGGTTGAGTTGATTTACCCGGAGCAAAGTTATCAGGCCGATTTACTCTTGGCTGCTGACGGCGGACGCTCGGTGGTACGCAAACTGGCTGGCATTGGGGTGACCGGTTGGCAATATCAGCAGCATTGTATGGGTGTGCTGATCAAACTGGATGCGCCGCAGCAGGTAAAAACCTGGCAGCAGTTTAAGCCGTCCGGGCCGATTGCCTTTTTGCCCATGCAATATCCGTATGCCAATCTGATCTGGTATCACCATGGCAATGAGCTGGCGCAGATGAAGACGTTATCGAATGCACAGTTAAAGCAGGAGATACAAAATCACTTCTTCGATTTACCCGGTGAGTTCGAGGTGTTACAAAGCGCGGTATTTCCGCTGGCCAGACAACATGCCAATCAATACCATCAGGGGCGTGTCGTCCTGATTGGCGACTCAGCACATACCATTAACCCGCTGGCAGGGCAGGGCGTTAATTTAGGGTTCAAAGATGTGGCTGCGCTGGCAAACGCACTTGAAGGCGCTGAGGACATTGGTAACGCCGCCTTGCTGCGTCGCTATGAGCAGAGCCGTCGTAACGATAATCTGATGATGATGAGCATGATGGACGCCTGCTACTTTGGCTTCTCTAACGAAATTGCACCTTTAAGGCATTTACGCAATCTGGTGTTAAAAGTGGCTAATCATGCTGGTCCAATTAAACGTGAAGTATTGAAACATGCAATGGGTGGCGTCGTTTAGACGTCATTCATGACAGGAATAACAGATAGAAAAGTAGTGAAGCAACATTAACTGAAAATTACGAAGACGATGGAAAAATAATTAAGATATGTCGGAAGAGTAATAAGAGAGTTGAAATTGTCTTTGAACTAAATGGTGCGGAAGGAGAGACTTGAACTCTCACAACCGAAGTTACAGAAACCTGAATCCTGCGCGTCTACCAATTCCGCCACTTCCGCATCGTATATTTAGTTTATCAATGAAAAATTAGTCTGCTTTAGTTTGTAAAAAAAGCTAAAAATTTTGCATTGTAATTATATTTAAGAAAGAAGATATCAAGAAAAGAGAGTTAAATGGTGCGGAAAGAGAGACTTGAACTCTCACAACCGAAGTTACAGAAACCTGAATCCTGCGCGTCTACCAATTCCGCCACTTCCGCATCAAATTGTATCTCTTAAAGAAGAGATGGCTGGAGTACCAGGATTTGAACCTGGGAATGGCGGGATCAAAACCCGCTGCCTTACCGCTTGGCGATACTCCAGCAATAATTCAAATCTAAATACTTTCTCAAGATTTGAAACTGGGGGATGGATGAGTGAGGGATCAAAACCTCTCTCTTCTGTCCTTACCGCTTGGCGATACTCCAGCAATAATTCAAATCTTGAATCCAGATAAATCTAAGAGATAATATCCTTCTTCTTAACGCTTGATACTACAGAAATAAAAAGCGTAATCAAGAGTTTTAGTTCTAACTTGAAGAACATGGTGCGGAAGGAGAGACTTGAACTCTCACATCCGAAGATACTGGAACCTAAATCCAGCGCGTCTACCAATTCCGCCACTTCCGC
>NZ_JBSWYM010000016.1:0-126997 GCF_056161105.1 Pseudoalteromonas sp. AWH4_217
CCTTGTATTTCACCGCAAGCGGCCAGCTAAAGCTGTTCAAAGTGGTTCCAGACCACTTTGTCCGCCTCTGGGCACCATTATTAAAAAGCCTCGCATTAGCGGGGCTTTTTACTTTCTGTTCTAAATTAAGTTAGTTGGCGCAATCGAACACGCCTGCGGATGGTTCGATGATGAAATACGTCCTTGTATTTCACCGCAAGCGGCCAGCTAAAGCTGTTCAAAGTGGTTCCAGACCACTTTGTCCGCCTCTGGGCACCATTATTAAAAAGCCTTGCATTAGCGGGGCTTTTTACTGTTGGATTCTACTTACCTTTCATACATCGCATTAACAACACAGGTGGTTTCGTCTATTTGCAGTGCAACGGCCTTACCTTGGGCTTTGGCCGACAGAAGTAACGAAAACTCTTCATTGAATGAGGTCCTGTTTCGGTCAAGGCAAAAGCGGTTTGGCCAGGTTGGATAACATTTACAGTCTGTTTTTGTGGTTCCTTCCATACCAATAGAGATTGTTTTTCCATCATATCCTATTGCTATCATTTCAATGCGGCCACTATGCCAATCTGCGTAAGCAAAACAAGGCAAAAGCAGACAAAGGGAAAGCCATTTTTTCATGGATCGTTCTATCCTAATTATACAATACGGTTTGCAGTATGTATTATAATCAAAAATGAACTTGCTTAGCCATTAGCAGGGCGTCAATTTGGCCATATACCAAATTAAGCGCATGTGTTTGAGTCAATATGGAACAGATTGAGATTTTTGAGATCCCCAGCCCTTGCCGTGGGATCTGTGAGGTGAACAACCGGGGTTACTGTAAAGGGTGCTTTCGCAGTCGTGAAGAGCGCTTTCACTGGCATGCCCTAACTGAGCAACAAAAACGCAAAGTGATCGAGCTGTGCGCGCAGCGACAAAAACGTGTGATGGCAGCGAAAAAACGCCATAGTGACATGCCATCAAAAGACGCAGAACAAGCGGCAGAGCAAGACGATTTCTTTAAATCTGATACTTAGCTTTTAACATGGTTACCGTTCCTTTCTTAGCCAGTTGATTCAATGCTTGTTCTAGTTGTGGGATCAGCGTTTTATGTTTTTGATGCAAGTAGTGAAAAGTCTCGATGGTTAACAGGGTTTCTATTTTAAAAGACTCTAAATCAATGTCTGCAAGATACTCACGCAAGTGAAAGTCAACAACCAGTGCAGCCTGTACTTTGCCCTGAGTAACCAGGTTAAGCTGAGTAATGTTGTTTTTTACTTCTATTAGCTGGCCATTAAACGGGGTCGTCTCCAGGTATTGATTGGCAACCAGGTAACCACTCTGTATGACCAAAGAATCAAGTTGCTGGAATGTGCAACTCAGGCAACGGCTTAGCAACTGTAGATTAAACGTGTATAGAGGAAAACGAACTTTAAGTAGGTTCGGGTAAGCCTGAGTTACACCATGGATCCGACCAAGCTGGCCATCCAAAGCGCCATCATTGGCTGCAATTAATGCACTTTGCCGGTTGAAATCGACCAGCTCAAGCTGGTACCCCAACTGTTGATAAGCGGTTTGCAGTAATTCGATAACGTACCTGGCCTGGGGAGTATCGGCCGGACGGTTGAAGTAGAGTGTCCGGTTATCTGATGCCATACTTTTCAAACTCAGACAGTAAAGCAATATCAAGCTGAAAATTCGCAATGGATCTCCTTATTGAAAATCGAACCATCCTGTCACGCCATTTGCCTGCGAGACGAAGCAATTTTGCTTACTCGATAGCGGCACATTTTGCATGATCGGATACACCTTAGCGTAATTATGATACACTTTTTACAGAGATTGCTGTAACCAAATTTACTATGAGCTATAACCTGTGTAATTTATCACGACAAGATAAATATCAAATTCAGTTAGAGTACGAGGCGTCATTCTGGGCCTATCAAATAAAACGCGGTAAAAATAGCCGAGAAGCCATTTATGACGCCATTAATCAACGTCCTATCTCTGAGCAGACGGTATTGAAGGAAAAGTTTGAGTTTTACCTGGGGTTGATGCTGGCATAGCCATGGAGATCATTGCTGGGATTTTACCTGCTATTCAGACGCCACTGGTGAATAAGTTTTACCAAGCCCATAAGGCGAGGGGAAAGGCGACCCGACAGGACCAAAACTGGGTGCTAAAGAGCACAGAAATTATTGCGGCATGCAGAGTGCAATGCGTTGCAGGCAGTGATTTCTTATCCACGGTTTTGGTTGTCCCCGAGCACAGAGGCAAAGGGCTGGCCCGGCAGTTATTAGTGGCGGTGCTGGCTCAGCAGCACACCCCTTTATTTACTTTTGCTTATCGTCATCTTGCTACTTTTTATGCAGGATTAGGTTTTGAAGAAATTGAGCCTGAGGAGTTGCCTCAGGCGCTGACAGAGAAATACCACACATATGTTGCGCAAGGCCGTAAACTCCAGGCAATGCAATATATAAAACCCGATAAGAATTGACTATGTTGCGAATAATCCTCAGTTTTATCCTTCTTGTATTTGCTTCTGTGCCTCAGGCACAGGTAGCACGCTTGTCTCCCGCAGAGGGGCTGTCTCAAAGCTATGTCAATACCTTACTGATAGATGATAACGGTTACCTTTGGCTGGCAACGGAAGGTGGCCTGAATCGGTATGACGGTTATCAGGTATTGGAGGTCGGAGGGCCTAATCAGGACCTGAATAAAATGCAGATAGACCGCATATATCAGGATGAAAGTGGCCTTATCTGGATTGCTTCAGGGCGAGCTGGACTGTTTAGCTACGATCCTGACCAAGATAGCTATCGTCGTTATACCTCTGCTCCTGAGTCAGAAGAAGATTACTTTGAGAATAGCGTATTCCAGATGCTCAGTAAGAGTAAACATGAACTTTGGCTGGGACGAGCACAAAATGTTGCTGTAATGGATACTCGGACCGGTGAAATCACTAAAGAAATAAGGTTGCCGGTAGAAGATCCACAATTGGCGGTACGCGGCCTGCTTAAACATGAGAATTTACTCTTTATTGCATCTGCAGAACGCTTGTTTGTATATAACATTCAAACGGATGAACTGCGTACGCTTAAGCACAGAGATCAGATCACACACCCTTTTCAAACCAATACCAAATCTCTGCATTTACTGGATGACAATACCCTGATATTGGGTGCCGTCATAGGCATGTATCAATTAGATATAGCCGCTTTGCGCCGCGATTTTGATGCTGAGGTTCCGTATGAAACCCTTATCGAAGAGCTCAATATCTGGCAAATAGAACGTAATGGTACACAGCTCTTACTCGGGACAGATCTGGGGTTAATGCACTATGATATCGCCAGTGGTCAAGTACAGCGTGATACGCGCCTGACCGACAGTCGTTATGCCGTTTCAGATAGCAGTGTTATCTATTTTATCCGGGATGACTTTGGAGGGATCTGGATTGCAACGAAAAAAGACGGTGCTTTTTATTTGCCCGCTGAATCCCAGGGGTTTGACAACGTCCATCCGGGTAATGTTCAGGGCCGCTTTTCTAAAGGTACTGTCTGGGGGCTGGTCGAGTACGATGGCTATATCTGGGCAGGGACCCGAGATGGCTTAACCCGTTACGATCCTCAGACCCGTGAGTCAGAACAGTATTTGGCCGGTTTTCTGGGGGATGGCTTTTATCCCGAGTTCACTATTTTTGGGTTGCTGAACTATCAGGACAAGCTCTGGCTTAGCAGTAACCGCGGCTTGTTTGTGTTTGAACCACACTCTGAAGAGATTTATCGGCCTCAGGCGCAGGATGAAGCGGCCACGTCGGTATTGTCGGGATTTGTCAAAGGGGCTGTGATTGTAGGTGACGGGCAGCTGTATCTGGTGGATGAGAAAACCGGTTTTTATGTGTTTGATATTAATACAGCCAGGTTGACCAAGCTGGGAGAGGAGTTTGATCGGTTTGACCCTTTCCTGAGTTACGGCTTTTATAAGCCTCTCAGCACGCATCCGCAGGATCCGGTCTTTTACAGTGAAGGTCGGTTATTTCGCTATGACACCCAGGCACACAGACTGGTTGAGATTTATCAGGTACCCAAGGCGCATAAACAAAGTGCAGTCGACCTGCTAAGTTACACCATAGATAAGCACAATGTTTTATGGTTGTCTTTCGCCAGGCATGGTCTGGTACGACTAACTGCTGATGGATATGAGTTGTTGCCCATGCCAAATGAGCAGCACACTGTGACCAACAATATTCTGTACGAAATGGTCCAGGATGATGTGGGTATGATCTGGATGTCGTCACATCAGGGGATCTGGCGGCTGGACCCGGATAACTTTCACCTTCAGGGTTTTACAACGGCTGATGGGTTGATGAGCAATGAATTTAACGGTGGAGCCTCTGTAAGGCTTGCGGATGGTCGTATTGGCTACGGTTCATTACAGGGCTTTACTTTGTTTGATCCCGAAGTGCATCGCCCAACTAAATCTTTGTTAAGCAAGGTTAATATCACAGATGTGGACTTGATGTCTCGGGATATTCTGCCTTCCGGTCTTAAATCGTTTTCCTATATTGAACTCAACCACGACGACATTGGTCTGGAAGTCTCGTTTTCAGCCATGGCGTTCACGTTACAGGAGCGCATAGTCTATGAGTATCAACTTTCAGGTGAGCAGCGTATTCTCAGTCGCAATAGTAATCGAGTGGTGTTTCCTAAGCTTAGCCCGGGGAATTACCGCCTGAAGGTGTGGGCGAAAGATCCGTTGACGGGCGATTATACCCCGCCTGCGCAGTTAGAAATCGCCGTGCATTATCCTGTGTGGCGCGCACCATGGGCGCTATTTTGTTATGTGCTACTGGGCGCAGCATTATTTGCATTTTGGGTTCACAGGAAGAACAAAGTCGCAGGCATGATCCTGGCTGCTCACCGTGAAACACAAAACAGTGAAACTCGCCTTAAGATGGCCCTGGAAGGGAGCAATTCAGGAGTGTGGGACTGGCAGTCCGGCAGCCACCTTGTATATCAGCCGCGATTGGTGAGCGACCTGGGTTATAGCAACGATAGTATTGTATTAGATGAGTATCTTGAGCTGATCCATCCTCAGGATCGCGCTTTGTTTCGTATTGAATGGCTTGAATTTGTGTCGACAGAAAAAGGCTTTATTGACTGTACCTATCGCCTACGGCACATCAACGGGCAATGGCGCTGGTATAAAGACTACGGAAAAGTGATGTCCTGGCAGGATGGGGTGCCGGTACAGGTTGCCGGAACCTACACTAACCTGACGCGAGAGCGGGTATTTGAGGAACGTGCAACTCTATTTGGTGCGGCGTTTGAACAGACGCGAGACTGGGTAATGATTTTTGACAAGCATTTACGGATCCTGGCCTGCAATAAAGCTTTGCAAAGTGCTTTTTCTGTCAGTGAGGCGCCGTCCTCAAGTACCAGTGTGACACTGGGCCTTGAACGTCATGTCAGAATGAAGTATTTACGTGAGATCAGCAAACTGAAGGTAGGTGAGTTGTATGTTGCAGAAGAGACACTGCGATTGCCAAGTGGTGAAAAGCGGCAGGTACTGCTTAAAATCAGTGCCACAGAAGACAAACACTACATTTTGGTGCTGACTGATATCAGCAAGCAAAAACGCACAGAGAAAGAACTGTACCAGCTGGCAAATTATGATGCCCTGACAAAGCTGCCAAACAAGGTACTATTTATGGATCGTGTGCAGCACGCGATTGAGCAAGCGCGTTTATCACGGCAGCCCTTGGCCATCATCGCGATTAAATTTAGTCGATTGCAGCGTTTTGCTGACACCTACGGCAATGACTTTCTAGCGTTAGTGACTCAGAAACTGGCGACCAATCTTCAGTGTTGTTTTCGCGAAGTCGATAGCCTGGCAATTGGTAATGAAAGAGACTTCTATATATTGATGGAGCAGCTTACGGGCGTGGAGCAGGTCATGCGCTATATCCACTGTCTGCTTGAGCGCTTCGAAAAAGGCTTTGAGATTGAACAGCAACAGGTACATGTTAAAGCGAAATTGGGTATTGCGATGTTCCCGGAAGATGCCTGCGATGCGTTTGACCTGAATCAGGCTGCCGAAACGGCCCTGAACCATGCAAGGCAGTCTCTGATGACTGACTATCAGTTTTACCATCGCGAAATAAATGAACAAGTACAGCGTGCCCTGGCGATAGAGCAAGCATTGTTAAAGGCCTATCAGGAAGAAGCGTTTCGCAATCATTACCAGCCTATCATTAACGCCAGCAATATGTCAGTAGAAGGCTTTGAAGTGCTGTTACGCTGGCCACAAGATCCCAGCTACAGTATTGAAGAGCTTGCTCATACTGCTGAACAGACAGGGATTATTACCCGGGTTATGCTTCAGACTCTGGAGCGTGCACTTGCTGATCTGAAACAATGGCATACATCTCATCCTGAACTGTATATTTCGGTCAATTTGTCGGCGTTGGATTTTCAGTATGATGACCTATTGGTGCGGATTAAGGAAATCCTGATACGCAATCAGGTTGATGGCCGTTATCTGGTATTTGAAATTACGGAATCCGTGATGATGGCAGACGCTCAGCAGGCCATTTCGCGGATGCATGAACTCAGAGCTCTGGGGTGTCGTCTCTATATGGATGACTTTGGCACAGGCTATTCATCACTGACTTATCTCAAACAATATCCAGTCGATGCACTTAAAATTGACCGCAGTTTTGTCAGCGACATTGGCCGGGATAAAGAGCATGAAGTGATTATTCACTCGACCTTGTCACTGGCGCATAGCCTGGGTAAGTACTGTGTTGCCGAAGGGGTGGAACATATGGAACAGTTATCTTTCCTGCGGATGTTGGGGTGTGAGCGTTTTCAGGGCTATTTATTCAGTAAGGCATTACCGGCACCGGAGGTCGGCGAATTATTAATGCGTAACTGGCATCAGGTCTTTACCCGGGCCAGTTAACCATATTAGTGATATGCAGTGGTCCGTATAACGCGGGCCAGATTGCGTCTATAACTTGCCACCACAATGGCGGCAATAGTGGTCGTGCACACGCTGGCTGGTCATTATTTTAATGGCCTGATTTGCTTCTACGGCACTGAGCCCCAGCTCAATTCGCAAGGCTTCCAGGTGCTCTTTTTCTTGTTCATCGACCTTACCGTCGCTCAGAGAGTGCAGAACCGCTTCGTTGAATGCATCCCGACGCTTTCTGAGTTGATCCGCAAAACTCGATGCCAGCAGACCTGTGGGAATAGCGACCATCCCCATACTCAGCAAAGTGATCACCCCACCGAAAAAGCGCCCTAATGGCGTAATGGGTACGACGTCACCATAACCCACAGTTGTGAGGGTGGCCATAGCCCACCACATAGCGGCAGGGATAGAGCCAAACTTGTCGGGCTGTACATCGTGCTCGATCAGATAAATACCACACGAGGCCACAACCAGCACCAGTGACATAATAAAAAAAGCGGCAAGCAATGAACTGCTTTCTTCTCTGAATGCAGCCAGCAGTAACTGCATTGCGCGGGAATAACGGGTAAGTTTAAAGATACGTAGCAACCGGAATACCCGTAAAAAGCGCAGGTCAAAAGAGAAGAACACCATTAGCAGGGTAGGAAGAATTGCCAGCAGATCGATAATGGCTAAAGGAGAGAACACATAACGCAGGCGTTTTCTAATATTACTGCCTGAGGTGTGTTTAAATTCGAGCTTATCCACACAACACCATAACCTCAGCAGGTATTCAATGGTAAAAATGGCGACTGAGATCACTTCGATGTAGAAAAATAAACTGTGATAGCGAGTGGCCAGTGCAGGCACGGATTCAAGTACAATGGCTATCACGTTGGCAATGATCAAGGTGATCAGGAATACATCAATTGTATGTCCGGCTTTTCTGAATCGACCACTGGCTTCCAGTAGTCCTGCGGTTTTTTGTCTGAGTGTCAGATCCATAAATGTACTGTTCACCTTGTGATAGTAGGTTGTCTTGTGTTACTGAACTGTCAGTGGCATTTTCATAACAACAGTCCCTTCTTCAAAATCCCGGCTGACAGCGAATCCCAGCTTTTTAGCCAGTCCGATCATACCGGTATTTTCCGGTAGAGTGATCCCTTCAATACATCCCACCCGTTGACGCTTGCAATAGGCAATAGCAGCTTCCATCAGTAACTTACCCAGGCCAAGCCCCTGGCAATCGGAGCGCACCACTACAGCAAACTCTGCAAGTAAGTTGTCTGGGTCCATGAGCACCCGGGAAACGCCCAGAGTGCGCTGGGCACTTTTGTATGGCTCGGTAATGATAAACGCCATTTCACGGTCATAATCTATCTGTGTCATTTTAGCCAATTGTTCGTGGGTAAACTGGGGAAGCTCACCAAAAAATCGACGATATCTGTCTTCTTTACTGAGGGATTGATCGAACTCTTGGTGGTTGCGTTCGTCCTCCGGGCGAATCGGCCTCAGGTGTGCTTCAACCCCGTTCTTCAGAGTAACCGCGCGCTCCCACTCTTTGGGATAAGGTTTGATGGCCAGTCGTTTGCGTCCGGGCAGGGGTTCATATCGTTGCAAATCAATGCTGGCATCCAGAATTAAAAAGTGTCCGTCCGTTGCCAGGATTGGGTTGAGTTCCACTGCCTGAATATCCGGCTGATCAACGACCAGCTGTGAGACGCGGCTAAGCAGGGCACAGAGACGATATTTGTCGACTTTCTCTGGTAGCAGGCGCTCTTTCAACACGCCTTTGTCATAGGCCGCGGCTATCAAATATTTGGCCAGATTCATATTCAGTGGGGGCAGAGCGACGGCAGCCTGATTAAAATTGAACCCGGTACCCGCTTCGCCCAGCAAAATAACAGGGCCGACATCCGGTTCGGTTTTGACGGCGATGCGCAGCTCCTGACTACCAGCCCGGGGCGCCATTTTTTGCAACGAGAAACCTTCGATGATGGCATCTGGATAGGCTTGCTTGATACGTAGCAGAATCGCAAATGCACTTTGTTCTACCTCATCTGCATCATTGAGGTTCAGGACCACGCCACCTACCTCAGATTTAGACGGGATGCTTGGACTAATCAGCTTGAGTGCAACCGGGAAGCCGAGTATTTGTGCTTGTTCTTTTGCTTCACTGGGTGTTAACGCAATGTCTGTATCTATGCACTCCATCCCGTAGTGGCAGAGGATTTTACCGGCCTGGTGAGTGGAGAGCTGAGTGAGATCTTGTTTCAGGAAGGCATCTATCTGTGCTTTGGCATGGGTGCTGTTGATCAGTTCATCCTGGCTGACTGATTCCGGTGTCTGAGTGAGGTGCTTTTGGTTGCGACGATAGCTGATTAAGTGCATAAACGCACCAACCGCCCCTTCCGGTGTGCGGTAGGTTGGGATACCGTGTCGGACACAGACGTCACGGGCTTCATACGCTGCCTCTTCACCCATAAAGTTGGTCATGACAAAAGGACGGGCCATTTTGGGCAAGGTACTGAGGGTTTGGGCAATGATCTCTGCGTACGCTTCACTGGGGGCAAGCGCTGACGGTGTGTGAATGATCAAAAGGTTTTTAACCTCATCGGCCTTGAGTAAAATTTCCAGTGCCTGCTTGTAGCGGTGGGGAGCAGAATCACCGAAAATATCGATGGGATTCGCGGTGTGGTTGGACTGAGGGATCACGGCATTGAGCGCCGCTATGGTTTTGTCACTGAGCTCCGCGAGCTTGCCACTGCGCTGTAATAAGGTATCCACAGCCATGATACCCGGGCCGCCACCGTTGGTGAGAATGGTCAGATGCTCGATTTGCAACAGTTTAGGATGCAGCGCCAAAGTTTGCGTGGCGGCAAACAACTCCCTCAGATCGGTGACCCTGAGCATGCCCGCGCGCTGAAACATCGCGTCGTACACCGCATCGTCCGAGGTTGACCCGCCAGTATGGATCATTGCAGCTTGCGCACCTGCCTGAGTACGGCCAGTCTTGATTGCGATCACGGGTTTACTGAAGGCTGCAGCCCGTGCCGCAGAGATAAAGCGACGGACATCTTTGATGTTGTCTATGTACAGTAAGATGGCTTTGGTTTTTGCGTCCCGTCCAAACAAATCGAGCAATTCGTCAAAATCAATATCCAGACTGTCGCCCAAAGAGATAAAATAAGAAAACCCGATGTGTTTGCTTTTTGCCCAGTCCAGTATGGTTGAGCACACCGCAGCAGATTGGGAGATAAAGGCCAGTTTACCTGCATCTGCGGTGGTGTGAGAAAAGCTGGCATTCAGCCCCAGGTGGGGAACCAGCATCCCCAGGCTGTTAGAGCCAAGCAGGGTGATCTGTTTTTCTCTTGCCAGTGCCTGTACACGTGCTTTTTGGTCACTATCCAGCCCGGCTGCGACAATGATGACATTTTTACACCCCCGTTCTGCGAGGTCTGTCAGTACCTGTATCAGAGTGGATTTATTGGTACAGATAACAGCCAGATCCGGTACCTGTGGCAAGTCGGCGATCGTTGGGTAGGCAAGCACCCCCTGAACGGCAGAGTACTTTGGCGTGACGGGCATGATGGGTCCTTTGAAGCCGCCATGCAGCAAGTTGCGCATCACGACGTTACCTGCTCTATCTGGGTTGCTGGAAGCGCCAATCACAGCCACCGAGCGGGGGTTAAAGAACTGATTTATCCGCTTAATGCTCATACTAACTCCTTGACTTGCCTAATGATGGCGGGTTATCTGCTAAATATTAATCGCTTTATGGACAGGTTGCGAGTTAAAGCAGGCATTGTTTTGATCTGGGTGCACTCGCCCACCTAAAATGACGAAACAAGTGCCATCAGGGTTAGTGGTTTTTGTCCAACCATTTCCCCATCGCTGCATCATAGGCATCCGTGATAGCATTTTTGTCACAGGTGCTGCTCATCGTGAGCCAGTTCTTGGCAAACCCCTCGGGGGGCGGGTTATTGGGATCGCCCTGGACTTCTTTGTAGCACCGATCTCTCTCGCGATATTCTGTAAAAATTTGGTTTTGAGATTCGACTTGGCGTAGTGTTTGATTTCTGAGGTGGTGTGATTTGGGCACACCCAGGCGATGAGGTTGAGGCTGTCCTGTGGGCGCGTCTCCTGCTATTTGCTGGTTGAGCTGCTGCTGTTGCAAACGCAAGCGAGACAGCCCAAGTGCGGGGTCGATGTGTTTGTACGGTTTGTCTTTGTTTGTATTGCTCGACGCCTCGCTCTGTTGTGATTTTACCCTAGCAGTGGCTTTATTCTCTGTGACTGATTTGATGGGGCTTACAGCCACTGCTTTGACAGTAGAGGATGGCTCTTTCGGTGCCACTAGTTGCTCTGCAGGCTCCTCTGCCTCATGTGCGGGTTCCGGTTCTTTAGTATCAGGGTCTGAAGCAACCATTGGTGTACTTTTTTTTGGTTGTTCGACCACCAGATACGTTTTAATGCTTTTGGTAGGGGGGATAGTGGGGACAAACGCAGTGTGTTGAGCAAGTAGCCACAACAAACCCAGATGGCTGGCAACAGACACAACAATTGCAACGACCCACGAACGCATCACTTTTCCTTAGTGTGTTATTTTTATGATTCTGGTTTATACAAAACACAGATATGACCTTGTCCTTTGTTAAAAGTTCAGTTGCATCAGCTCAGTTGCAATCATCCGCAGTAGCCGCGTTTCACGCAGTAATGACTGTCCTTGTTTATCGCTGCTGGCCAGCACACGTTCGTTGTGCGCAATTGCCTGAGCAATCTCAACCCAACGTGGTTGCATACCATTATTTACTTCATAGTGCTCCATCTCGGGCTCATCAAATTCACCGCAAATATCACATACGTAGCAATGAGAAATAATATGGACAGTATCATAGTCCGGTTTGTGCCAGCGTTGATACTCTTCGTAAACACCAAAGGGAACCACGTTAGTGACGGTACGGGCACCCGTTTCCTCTTTGACTTCACGTACTAGCGCATCGGTCAGAGATTCACCTTCATCAACACCACCACCAGGCAAAGAGTAGTCGTCATATCTTTGTGTATAGAGTAGCAATATTCGCGACTGACTGGTGATGATTGCTCGTGTTGCTGGGCGGGTAAAGCAACTGCCCGGCAAAGGCGTCGCAGGGATTGGATTAAGAACGCGCATTTTTAAGTCCACAAAAAGCGCCGATTCTAGCACATTTAGAGAAGGCAAACATGCCCAGCAGGCTCAGCCGGGCATGTGTTTGTTCGGGTACGTGTTAATAGGGCAACGGGTAAGTTTTAAGTACCGTATCAATCTCAGCTAATGCCTCTGGCGGCAGGCTCATATCGAATGCTTTGATATTTTCTTTTAGCTGCGCCATGGTGGTTGCGCCTATGATAGTCGACGTGACGCCATCGACTTGATTACACCAGGCAAGTGCGAGTTGTGCGGCGCTAATTTGATGCTCTTTGGCAATCTCCAGGTAGGCGGCAGTGGCTTCCTGGGCAAACTGGGTATCACGGAAGAGACCATTGCGCTGGATCAATGTCCAACGTGAGCCCTCCGGCCTTGCGCCGCCCAGATACTTGCCTGACAATGCACCGCCTGCAATGGGTGACCAGGGCAGGTAAGCAATGTCTTCATGCACGCAGTTCTCAATAACATATGGCCAGTCTTTGGCATGTAGCAGGTTGAATTCGTTTTGAATGGAAACGGGCCTTGGTAGTTGGTGCTGTTGTGCCAACTGCAGGTAAGTGTTGATCCCCCATGGTGTGTCGTTAGACAGTCCCCAGTGGCGAATTTTGCCTGCATCGATGCACTGTTTTAGGGCCTTCAAGATCTCAAGCATGTCTGCTTTGTGCTGCTCTGTAGACACAGCACTGAAAGTGATCATCCCCGGCCAGTGTTTGGAAAAGTGCGGGGATGTTCTGTTTGGCCAATGCAACTGGTAAACATCTATGTAATCGGTTTGTAAGCGCTTTAGTGAGGCATCCACAGCCTGCACTATGGCCTCTGCCGAGATAGGCGCACCACCGCGGATCCAGGCTAATCCCGAGCCCGCAATTTTGGTTGCGATGACGATATCCTGGCGTTTTTCCGGGTGACGACGCAACCAGTCTCCGATAATTTCCTCGGTTTTACCATAGGTATCTGGCGAGGGGGGAACGGCATACATCTCTGCGGTATCGATAAAATTGATACCCTGTGCAAGTGCAAAGTTGATTTGCTCATCGGCGTCGTGCTGATTGTTCTGCACACCCCATGTCATGCTGCCCAGACAGACACGTGACACCTCTAAATTGGAATGACCCAGGCGGCTGTACTTCATAAATGCTCCTTGTGTTGAATAGGTCTGGCGTATCGGCGAAGTGAGCTATAGATACGCAGGCATTGTCTGACCAGTTTAGAGTATTTCCAAATAAAATACAGATCGTATGTGGTGACAAAAAATATTCAATCGTATTGCCATAGTGAGATTCTTTGCACATAATAACTGTATAAATAACCAGTCTTCGAGATCATGCGTAAGTTTATCCATGTTGATATGGACTGCTTTTATGCCGCCGTAGAAATGCGAGACAACCCTGCGCTTGCGGATGTACCCATTGCGATTGGGGGGAACAGCCACCGTGGTGTACTGTCGACAGCCAATTATATTGCCCGCCAATATGGGGTGCGCTCAGCTATGTCTAACTATAAGGCCAAACAGCTGTGCCCTGAGCTGGTAATTGTGCCAGGCCGGATGTCGGTTTACAAAGCGGTGTCGGCGCAAATACGAGCAATTTTTGCCCGCTATACCGAGTTGATTGAACCATTGTCCCTGGATGAAGCCTACCTGGATGTAACGGAATGCGCTTTGTATCAGGGAAGCGCCACATTAATTGCTCAGCAGATCCGCAGTGACATTTTTCACGAAACAGGCTTAACCGCCTCTGCCGGCATTGCTCCCATTAAATTCCTAGCCAAAATTGCCAGTGATGAAAACAAACCCGATGGCCAGTATGTGATCACTCCCAATGACGTGGCTGCGTTTATCGATACACTGCCACTGAAAAAAATCCCGGGTGTGGGTAAAGTCACCCATGAAAAACTGCTGGCTATGGGGCTGCAATATGGCCGGGATGTTAAAGCCATGAGTCGCGCACAGATGACGGATCGCTTCGGCAAATTTGGTGATGTACTGTGGCGGCGTTGTCAGGGGATAGACGAGCGCAAAGTAGAAACTGAGCGTGTTCGTAAATCAGTAGGGGTTGAGACCACGTTTGAAAAAGACATTCAAAGCCTGGATGCGCTCAAAGAGATTCTTCGCCAGCGTTTGTTACCTGAACTACACCGGCGTTCTGAGCCCTACCGCGGGACGAGAACCTTTAATAAGCTAGGCGTTAAAGTAAAGTTTTATGACTTTTCGCAAACCACCAAAGAATGCCAGTATCATGAGATTGATGAGGGCGTGCTATTCACCTTGCTGGAGCAGGCTGTAGAACGCTATGGCAGTAAACCGGTCAGGCTGATCGGCATTCAGTTGGGTCTAGGTGAGAGTTCATCCGGCCAGGCCCAATTAGGCCTGTTTGACGTTCCGACCTTAGACTAAAAGATAACTGTGTCACTACTCTGCGATTATACGCCTGTGTGCTAGGGTATTAGCAAACCGATTTAACAGAACCGTCGTTTCGTGGGTTATGGCCCGTTGCCAGATGTGTTTAATCTCACTGGCAAGGCTAAACCTGATGGTGAGACGATAATAATACCAATTTCACTTAATACCTGTTCAATTTGAAGGAGCAAATATGCCGCTAACGGTGTTAAAAATTTCTCATTTAGAACAACTAAATAGCGAAATTTTTGCCTCGCCTATATGGATGTAGGTGCCTCAGCGATAGCAGGACCCGAGAGCGGTGTTATTGACGATATTTTCTCGCCTCAAAATAGAACACTTAATTAAACAAATTGGTATAACTGTGCTTTAGTGACTTTTGTCTGTTGTATGACTGAGCGGGTTGTGTGCTGAGCAATAACGAACAGATATAAAGAGACTAGTAATAACAACAGCAGGACAACAACAGGGGGAATACAATGCAGTCAATCATGATCGTGCTGTTTGGCATACTGGGTATGCTGTTTGGCTGGTTTGTCTATTCAAAGTTCATCGCCGAAAAAATATTTAAAATGGACGATAAGTTCGTGACACCGGCGCATGAGTTAAACGACGGAGTAGACTATGTGCCAACCAACAAAGTCGTTCTCTGGGGACACCACTTCACATCTGTAGCCGGGGCGGCGCCCATTGTCGGCCCAGCCATAGCAGTATATTGGGGCTGGGTGCCAGCCGTTTTGTGGGTGGTGTTTGGCACCATCTTTTTTGCTGGTGTGCACGATATGGGTGCCCTTTGGGCCAGTGCCCGTCACAAGGGTAAGTCTATGGGCGCTTTGTCAGAAACTGTGATAGGAAAGCGCACCCGGTCATTATTTATGATTGTGGTCTTTTTGGTCCTGTTGATGGTCAATGCGGTATTCGGGGTGGTGATTGCCAACTCTTTTGTAGCCAACCCCAGTGCCGTATTCCCCGCGTGGGCTGCGATTCTGGTTGCACTGGTCATTGGTCAGTTGCTCAAACGCCAGGTGCCGTTGGTGCCCTTGTGCGTGATCGGGGTAGCCATCTTGTATGCCAGTATTTATGTGGGGTCGGGTATGCCGCTGGCACTGCCCAGCGAGTTGTTTGGTCTGGCAGACAAAGCAAACTGGATCATTATCTTGTTTATCTATGCCGCCGTTGCATCTTTGTTACCTGTCTGGATGTTGCTGCAGCCGAGAGACTTCATTAATGGCATGCAACTGCTGGTCGGTCTGGTATTGCTCTATGGTGCGGTATTTGTGGTGATGCCTGATATTACGGCGCCGGCATTTAATACTCAGACGGCAGTGGATACACCGAGTATTATTCCGTTGTTGTTCGTAACCATTGCTTGTGGAGCCGTATCCGGATTTCACGGAATTGTATCCTCTGGCACCAGTTCCAAACAGCTAGACAAAGAGACGGATGGCCGTTTTGTTGGTTATCTGGGTGCCGTGGGTGAGGGGTCGCTGGCTCTGATCACTTTGGTGGCCGTAAGTGGTGTTATGCTGGCGGTATCCCCTGAAGAGTGGCATGAAATATACAGTCACCTTGGTGCTGGTAGTGTGGGCGCCTTTATTCAGGGGGGCGCGAATCTGATCAGCAATGGCTGGGGATTATCGGTGGAAATCGCCTCGACCCTGCTGGCGGTGATGGTGGTGTTATTTGCGGGTACCACGATGGACTCTGGTGTACGCCTACAGCGTTATATTATTCAGGAATGGGGAGAGATCTACCAACTGAATGCACTGAAAAATGGCGTACTTGCAACTTTGGTTGCTGTCGGGTGTTGCTTGTTGCTGGCATTTGGTGCTGGTGGGGCATCGGGTAGCGGCGGTATGATTATCTGGCCACTGTTTGGCTCCACCAACCAGATCCTCGCAAGTCTGACTTTACTGGTAATTTCTGTGTATCTGATTAAACTGGGTCGCCCTGCCAAGTTTACCCTGATCCCCATGACTTTTGTGATTCTGATGGCTTTCTTCGCCGGAGTGATCAAGCTGGGTGAATACTATGAACAGGGTAACTGGCTATTGGTTGGCCTCGATATTGTGGTACTTGTTGTCAGTGTACTGGTCATGCTTGAAGCCTGGTCTGTGGTCAGTAAACTCAAGTTACAAAAAGACACCGAGACGACATCGCAGCCCGACTAAATGACAGGACCAGGGTGCAAAGGTGTTGAGTGTCTGCGCTATTCAACGTGATAGCGCATTATCCTGTGCTTAAGCGCGTATTTACCTTGATGGTCTTGGTTCTTGCCAGCAAATAACCGATAATCAGCCCAGGATTAAAATAACCAAGGGCTGATTATATGTCTTTCCCTCTTGCTCTGTCGGTCAATGACTGGCAAATTCAGGACGCCGATGCCGTCATCGTCGTTACTTCCGATGTGTCTGAACTCGCTTTTTCTGAGCTAAATAGCGCCGCGGCACCTTACCTGGCTGTTGATGCACGACTACGTACCAAAGCGAGTGTGTTATTGGCTGAAGGTGTGCCTGGCAAGCGCCTTATTGTGTCGCCGACTGGCCCACTGAACCGTGACTATGACGATGTACGTCGCTTTTTTGAGGCGGGCAAAGCGGGTATCCAGGAAGCCAAAGCAGCAGGCGCTGTCAAACCTGTTCTGGTTGTTGCAGGGGTACCCAGTGAAGCACGATATCAGAATGCGCTTGAAGTGACCTACCTGGGAGCCTGTCAGGCACTGTGGCAGCCTCTTGAGGCACGTGAATACCGCGGCCCTTCCATAGAGCCCGTCGAATCAATCGCGTTGCTGGGAGCAAGTGAAGAGCAGTGTCGACAGCTTAATGCCATTGCGGCAGGTCAATATGCGGCCCGTGATTTGTGTGGTACAGAGCCTGAGCGTATGGCTCCCCCTAAGTTTGCAGATTACTGTGTTGAGCTGTTCAAGGGCACAAGTGTTAGTGTTGAAGTTGTGGCAGAGCCTGCGACTATCGATCAGGAATATCCTATGCTGGGTACCGTTGCCCGCGCATCGTATGCAGTAGAGCGTCATCACCCGCGAGTGGTGAAGTTGGTATACACACCAGAAGGAGAGGTAGAGCGTACGCTGATGTTTGTAGGTAAGGGCCTGGTGTATGATACGGGTGGTGCTGACCTCAAAGTCGGTGGCTTTATGGCCGGGATGAGTCGTGATAAAGGTGGTGCGGCTTCTGTGGCGGGCTTTATGAAGTCTGTGGCAGACTTCCAGCCTAAAGGCGTTAAAGTGATTGCCTACCTGGCAGTGGTGCGTAACTCAATTGGCTCTGACTGCTTTGTTCCGGATGAGATAATCACCTGCCGTGAAGGGGTTAAAGTACGGATTGGCAATACCGATGCTGAAGGGCGTCTGGCAATGGGTGATCTGCTGAGCGAGCTAAAAGATTTGGCCAAGCATGAGGTGAACCCGGAACTCTTTACCGTAGCAACACTTACTGGCCACGCAGCACGCGCAATGGGTCCATATAGCGCCTATGTTGAAAATGGTCCGGCACGCGCCCAACAGGTATCTCGCCAGCTTGCTGATTTAGGTGATTTGTGGGCTGACTGCGCTGAAGTGTCGCGCAGCCGCCGCGAGGACTACGACTTTGTTCAGCCGCGCACTCTGGCGGATGACGTACTGTCGAGTAACAACGCACCGTCAGCAGTCACTGCCCGTGGTCACCAGTTTCCAATGGCCTTTTTGGCAATTGTTGGTGGTCTGGACAAACATGGCTGTGATGCTGAGCTACCTTTGCCGTATGTTCACATGGATATTGCCGGCAGTGGTGTTGAAGGCGGTGACTGGCAGCATGGTAAGCCGACAGCCGCAACCGTGAGTAGTTTGTTTGCGCGTTACTGCCGCTAAATCTTAAAGCGTTCCACAATCAGGGCAAGCTGATGGCTTGCCTGCTTCAGCTCCTTGCTGGCCTCAGACAAGTGCTGTGTAGTGTCCAGTGAGTGGTGGGTGGCGTCCGACAGATCGCCAATGCGCACATTGACGTCGGCTGCTGCACTGCTTTGCTCCTCCGTTGCACGGGCTATCAGGCCATTCATGTCCAGGATCACGGTGATCAGCCGCTCAATTTCATTCAGTGCTTGTTCGGCCTCATGTACCTGGCTGACCGTACTGTTTGACAGACGCTGGCTGTTTTGTACTGCATCCACAGCTGCCTGAGCACCTTTTTGTAGCTTCTCTATCATAGCCTGAATTTCATCGGTACTCTGTCCGGTACGACTCGCCAGTGTACGCACTTCATCGGCGACTACCGCAAACCCGCGACCCTGCTCCCCGGCACGAGCGGCCTCAATTGCAGCATTGAGCGCCAGCAGATTAGTTTGCTCTGAAATACCTCGGATCACGTCCAGTACTGAGCCAATATGCTGGCTTTCTTCTGCCAGTGCTTGTGTCACAACGCTGACTTCCTCAATGGTATCAGAGAGCGTACCTATGGCATCAATGGTTGTACCAATCGTGGCTTTGCCCGTTTCACTGGTATGCATCGCATCTCCTGCAGCCTGTTCAGCGGCTTCGGCATGCTGGCTTATCTCTTGTATCTGAGCACTCATTTGCTCGACAGCTGTGGCCACCTGACGGCTACTGTCATTCTGCCTTTCTATATACTCCAGGTTGACTTCGCCTGTATTGTCGACCCGGTTGGCAAGGGCTTCTACTTCAGTTGCATTATTGGCAACAGAGGCAATCGAGCTGCGCATTTTTTCGGTATAGGCATTGAAAAAACGCGACAGGCGGGAGATTTCGTCTCGGCCATGTTCATCAAGTTGCTGTGTCAAATCCCCTTCACCCTGAGAAATATCACGCATCATGTCCGAGGCGGTGCGAATGGGTTGTAAAATACTATTGCTGATAAAGAAGTTAAGTGCAATGAGCACGACCAGGAGAGCAAGAATATTGAAAAGCATTTGATTGCGCAGCCGCGCAAATTGCACGTCAATATTATCCAGATAAACGCCGGAGCCGATGATCCATTGCCAGGGCGCAAAGCCTTTTACATAGGAGATCTTATCGACCGGGTCGGATTTACCTGGCTTAGGCCATTTATAGGGAACAAAGCCAGCTTCTTGAGCGTCTACAACCGCCACCATTTCCTGAAATAATGCCACACCGTCGGGATCTTTACTGTCTCTGACCGACTGCCCGTTGAGCTGAGGCTTAAAAGGATGCATCACCATGCGAGGGTAATGATCATTGACCCAAAAATAATTATTTTCATCGTATCTGAGGTTTTTCAGTGCATTCAGGGCTGCGGCTTTGGCTTCATCTTCATTGAGTAAGCCCTGGCGCATAGCCTGATGATAATGGGTAATGAGGCTATGCGCAGTCTCCACCAGATTTTTAGTTTTTTCATATTGCTGTTCGCTCAGTGCCTGATATTGCTGTTGCAGATTCATCACACCCAGTGCAGCCAAACCCAGAACGACGACTCCCACCAACATTGCAAGGCGGCCAAAAATGGTGAACTGTCTCAGAAATGCCATATCTGTGGCTCCTCTTGAAGGCACAAGGTTGTGCGCTGAACGGACTTTCATTGTCTATATTGCAATAAAAGTGCAGGTGAAATTTGTTCTAAATCAAGTGAATAATATATTTAGCGAGGAAAGATTTAGGCAATTAGCTATTTGTCGAATACCACAGCTGGATGCAGGAGGGTGGAGTGCGGGCCAACACAGGCCCGCATGTTGAATTATTTCACCTCAAAGTGACGATTAAAGAAATTGGTAATCGTCTGATGTAAATGGGTTTGCACTTTCTTACCGCGCAGACTGTGCTTGGAGCCCGGATAAGTCATCATCTCAAATGGCTTGGCGTCATCCTGTAACTGTTTGAACAGTTTGGTGGCGTGTGTAAACAGTACATTGTCATCTGCCATACCGTGGTAGATCATCAAAGGTCCCTTGAGGCCATCAGCATACGGGAAGACGGCACTTTGCTCATAACCTTTAGCATTGGTTTCAGGGTGCCCAAGGTAACGCTCTGTGTAATGTGTATCGTATAGAGCCCAGTCGGTCACCGGGGCTCCTGATACGCCGGCTGCGAAGTAGTCGCCAGCTTTGAACATAGTCATCAGTGCCATATAGCCACCGTAGCTGTGTCCATAAATACCAATGCGAGCAGGGTCGACATAATCCAGTGTACGTAAGAACTCTACACCACGGATCTGGTCTGCAACTTCCACTTCTCCTAAATGTTTATAGATAGGGTCTTCAAAGCGCTTGCCGCGGTTGTACGAGCCACGGTTATCTAACTGGAAGACAATATAACCTTGCTGCACCATATACTGGAAGTACAGGTTCTTACTGCGCCAACTGTTGGTAACACGCTGGGCATGTGGACCCCCGTAGACATTAACGATCACCGGGTACTTCTTGTCTTTTTCCAGGTGCTTTGGTTTAAACAGGCGGTAATGCATCACCTGGCCGTCTTCAGCTTTGAGAGTACCGTACTCAGGAGTCGCCAGATCGTTCAGGAAAGGCGTCAGTGGATGCTGGTCATCCAGTTTGTTTTGCTCCAGCCAGGTAACGAACTCACCATTGGATTTACGCAGCGATACAGACGTAGGCTGATTTACAGAAGACTTACTGTCGATGAAGGTGCGGTTATCCTCGGCCATCACTACTTTATGGTAGGCGCCTGCTTCTGTGATCCGCTTAATGTTGCCCTTCTTGAATAGAGGGACTGAATATAAGTGGCTTTCCAGCGGGGTGTCTTTGCGACCAGAAAAGTACACCAGGCCTTTTTTTTCATCGATGCCCTGTAGCTTATCGATGACCCATTCTCCTTTGGTCAGCTGACGAACCAGCTGGCCACTGGTGCGATACAAATAGAGGTGCTTGTAGCCATCACGCTCCGACGCCCAGACAAAGTGCTTTTTATCTTTAAGAAAATGCAAGTCAAAATGCAGGTTCAGCCAGGTATCACTGGTTTCTGTCAGGGCAACGCGCTGCTGTTTGTTGCTGGCGTTATAGAATCTGAGTTCCAACTTTTGTTGAGAACGATTTTGCCATTGATAAGATAATGTCGTGTCATCTTCCAACCATTTTGCGCGTGCGATGTAGATGTCTTTGTCTTTACCAAGGTCGACCCAATCAATTTTTTGGTTGTTCAGTGTCACCACACCCAGATCTATGCGAACATTATCTGTGCCGGTGAAAGGATAGCGCTGGTTAAAAAGCTTAACTTCGTCCGCATAAATCTCATTGCGAATGGCTTCTTGTACCGGGCTTTCATCAATGCGGGTAAAGGCAATCTTGCTTTCATCACCGGCCCACCAGTAGCCCGTCATCCGTCCCATTTCTTCCTGTGCGACAAACTCAGCCATGCCGTTTTTGATGACGCCGCCCCCATCTTTGCTGAGACGGATCTCTTGACCGGTTGCCAGCTCCAGTGCATACAAGTCTTGTTCACGAATAAAGGAAACATAGTTGCCCTTAGGTGAAAAACGGGCATCGGTTTCAAAGGCCTCGGTATTGGTAAGCTTACGGCTCTTACCTGTGCTTAGTTCGTAATAGTAAAGATCCCCATTGAGTGGGAAAAGCAGCGCTTTACCATCTTTTGACCATTTGTATTCCAGGATCCCGCGACCAAAGATGCGCTGTCGTTCACGGCGTGCTTTTTCTTCATCAGACAATGTTTCAGGGCCCGAAAAAAGTGCCTGAGAATCCACCAGTAGTCGATTGGTGTCAGCTTTAATATTGTATTCCCACAGATCATACCGGTTGTAGTCGTCTACTTTTCCCTGCAGGTAAGTCACCCGCGTACCATCGGGTGAAAACTTCAGTTTAACGGGCGCCTTTCCCGCTAAAGTTGGGTCATCAAAGATACGTTCCAGCGTCAGTGGTTGAGCCACAGCTAACTGGCTGGAGGCCAGCAAGCCAGCGGCTAACGCTGCGTAAGATAACAGATTGCGCACAGAGTCACCTTTTTAGTTGAGTTGGTTTGGTTTAAGAGCGTTGATGGTAAAGACTGTGTTTCTGGATGGCAATAAAATCCGACAGACGAGGTGTGGTGAAGCGAATCCCTTTTATCTGGTCGATTTTGCTGTGGAAGTTCGCTACAGTGAGGCCACAGATCACAGACCCGATAGAATACGATGAGCATTTTTCAACTGGCGCCGGAACTTCAACGTGACTGCATAGAATTAGCAGACTGGCCTTTATGTAAGCTATTGTTATTGAATGATAGTCAATACCCTTGGTTTGTACTGGTACCGCGCGTATCGGGCATGCGAGAGATCATTGACCTGACGACAGAGCAGCAACTGCAGTTTTGGCAGGAATCAGCCAAACTAAGCCGCTTAATTAAAGATGTGTTTAACCCGCATAAATTGAATGTAGCTGCACTGGGCAATATGGTGCCTCAGTTGCACGTGCATCATATTGCGCGTTTTGAGCACGATGCTGCCTGGCCAAAACCGGTATGGGGTGTTTTACCTGCGGTGCCATACAGCGAACAACAGATTAGCGAAATAAAAAAGGCGCTCGAAGTGAGCGCCTGATCCGGTAGATGTGTGGTGTTAGGACTATAGTCCTAACACTGCTTTGCCTTGCTTAAAAGTCACATCGACCGGAATATTGGCAGCTGCCAGCTTATCGAGATCCGCTTGCAGTTCAGCCTTAATGTCACCATGAGTGGCCAGCAATTGATCGACCTTCTGATAATCACCATCACCCTGCAGGGTCAGGATCAAATTAGATAGTTTTTCCATTGCAGCACCCATTTTGGCCATATCGACCTGATACAGACCATCGGCGTTTTTCGAAAATGCCCCTTCCTGCTTAAAGAAGTTAAAGCGGATCATGTTCGCTTTACCATGGGCGCTGGAGGCACCAAAGCGGACAGAGCGGAAAATACCCGCCATAAAGGTCACATAATAATCTTCCAGTGTCCCTTCGCTGATTTCGCCTTTTTTCAATAGCTGCTCAACCATGTAGAGGCCCAGAATATCGGCTTTGCCTTCTTCCAGTGCACTGGCATGTTCCTGAAGTGACTGACGAACAGTCCCTTTACCAGTAATGGTGTTTTTAATACCCAGACCATGGGCAACTTCATGGAACATAGTATTGGCAAAGAATGCATCGAAGGTAATGTGTTTACGCTGCTCCGGCACTATCAGCTGGTCTGCAATAGGCACCAGGATTTTGTCGAATTTGGCTTGCATGGCATTTTTCAGCTGCAGGCGACGCGTGCCTTTTTGCAACTGTACTTCTTCATCGTTTGGCAAATTGATAGCAATAGTTTTGCTGCCCGCATTAGAGTGGCCGGCGTAGTAAATCACATCGTACGCATTAAGATCGGCATCTGAGCCAGGCACCTCTTGCTTATATTTCGCATCAACCGGTAGCCCTTGTTGCAGTTCGGGCAGGAATGCAGCAAATTTTGCCAGACGTTCGCTCCAGGCCATGTCTTTGACCAGGACATAAGACTCAAATGCTGTGCGATAGCCAAACAGCTGATCTTCGTAAGTTTCGATTGGACCAATCACCACGTCGATGGGGTTATTTTTCATATCCATCCAGGCGAAGTCTGAACTCTGGTAGCTGTTGTTGACCAGTGCATCCGCTCTGAGATTCAGATATTTGGAAAACTGTTTATCGACTGCTAACTTACTGGCATCGCGTAGTAGCTGAGCCGCAGTATCCAGCTCTGTCTGATAAGCTTCTGAGTAAGCTACGCTATAAAGCTGACCCTGTGCGTCACGTTTGATCAGAGAATACAAACCGGCTTTATCTTTCACATCAGCCTGATTTAACTCGCCTTTGCTGATATCGCTTGGGTAGAATTGAGCACCGGGCGCTTTGTCTGCAAAGCCCTCCAGGAAGACCTTGTCGCCATTAAGACGATCCCAGGGGCCGTAGTTAATGTCGGCGAACTGGCGCACTTTCGGATCTTTGATATTTGCCAGAAACTCGGCTTTGTTCATGCCGAAGGCTTGCTGCCAGAACAGGTCGTCCATGATTTTCGAGGCTTCGATCAACAGGCCCAGCATTTTTTTCTGGTTATCAGTGAGGTGCGAGAGATCGCTATTAAGCGTAACTTCAGTATAGATATCCAGTCGGGCAGGCGACAAGTCTTTCAGCTGATATCCGGTGTCTGAGTTATTTGCCTGTGGCTGAGCCTCGGTACTTGATGGTTTTTGTGGCTCAGAACATGCACTGAGCATAACGCCACAAGCCAGCATGATGGCTGTGGGTAACATTGCGCGTTTCATCATTTTTCCTTCATTGAGGGTGTGTCGGACTGTCTTCTACGGCGCCACAACACACGAGCATAAGTGGCGCATAGATTGTCCGTATTATTATGTCGGGTGTATACATTACATGAATTCTGCGCAACTTGCTGCCTTCATAATATAAAGTCAGGGAATATTTTATCTCAGGTGATTGGTTGGATGTGTGTCGCATGTCACGAATAATTTTTATACTTTCCTTAACTTACTCTTTAAGTTAGACAATACTAATAGCATGAACAGCACATTGTCTGGCGCAAAAGACAGATGCTGCGCACCAGAGGCCAATAAATTCGAGGATTGAACCAATATGTCTACTGAAAATGCCTTGTTGACGATTCTGATTGATAAAATAAATAACGATACCCTGGTTTTGCCTACCCTGCCCGAAATTGCCGTTCGGGTCCGTCAGGCTGCGGATGACCCGGAAGTTAATCTTATGCAAATGGCAGAGGTGATCTCCCATGATCCGGCGCTGGCTGCACGTATGATTAAAGTCGCGAACAGTGCATTTTTAGGTCGTACTGTGAAGGTGAATACGCTTAATCAGGCGGTCACTCGCATTGGCTTGCGACAGGTAAAGAATGTGGCGACGGCTATGGCGATGGAGCAGTTGTTTGTGTCGCAGAACAAACTGATCAAAACCTACATGGACAAAGCCTGGCAAAAAACCCTGAAAGTGGCCTGCCAGGCAATCACCACAATGGATTTTTATCTGCGGGTTAACAAACATACATCGCTAAACAAAGACACCATCACGTTGGCTTCTTTGGTCTTTAACATTGGTGTGTTGCCTATCTTGACAGAAGCAGAGCACCACCCGGAAGTCTTTGCGAACCCAAGCTTTCTGGCACATGCAATTCAAAAGCTCGGTGGCCGAATTGGTGGTGCTATTATGCGTGAGTGGGGCTTTACTGAAGAGTTTGTTGAGGTGGCTGAAAGTTGGGCCAATCCAAACTATAAACCTGGACATGTATGCTATGTGGACTTTATCCGAGTTGGCGCTATTGTTGAGGGGATATTGCAGGTATCCGACAAAGCGGCGGCATTACATGTGTATGAGGAAAAAGGTGTGCTGGGATCAGTCGACATGTTTTACGACGATGAATATCAGGATATGTTGAACGACATCAAGGCGGCCTTTTCATAGCCGCGATAGGTGAGCAGGGCAGGAGGCTGTCGCATCCTGCCTTCTTTTACAGGTCTTCCTGGTCACCCAGGCCTTGGGACAACTCTTCCAGCAGCTCTTTGATTTCTTCAGACACCAAAATAAAGTCGGCGTCTAATTTGACTGCCATATCTTCTTTAGGAATATCCGCATTTTGCTCTTTTAATGTATCGCTGAAGCTTAAGCGCTTGAGGGAGCCATCATTTTGTAGGGTAAACTGAACACGCTCACGCCAGTCCATGCCCAGCTTTGTCACGCGCTTACCGTGTTCCAGATGAAGTTTAATTTCATCACTGGACAGGTCATGCTTTTTCAGTTTTACTTGTGCGCCATTGTCATCGGCCTCTTGAAGCTCGGCGTCGGAGCCGATCGCAAAGCCCTCAGGTACTGCAAACTGAGTCAGCCAGTCAGTCAGGAACAGATCCAGATCGTAATTGGCGAATGCCGGAACAATGGGCAGAGTACCCAGAGATTTACGTAGCAGGGCCGTCAACTCTTCCGCTTTATTAAAGCTACCACTGTTGACGATTAACCAGCCGTTTTTCTGGTCAATAAAGGCAAACTGCAAACTGGATTTTTTGAATGCCTGAGGTAACAGTGTCGCAGTGATGTTCTCTTTAATTTCGTCTTTTTCTTTTTTCTTGACCGGGCGATTCTCTTCTTGCTCGATCGACTCGATTTTCTCAGCGACCATTTCATTGATGACGGAAGCGGGCAGTACTTTTTCTTCTCGTTTTGCACAAACCAAAATACAGTGCTGAGAGAAATGACTCAATGTCTGGCCATGTTTGCCCAGTGCTTTGGTCCAGCCAAAAGTGCTCATGTCCTGGCTACCACACGGACGAAATACGTCGTGCTCCAGTGCCGCTTCAAAGTCTTCCTGAGCGTAGGAGACGTCTTGTTTAAATCGGTAACAGATAAGATTGCTAAACCACATAGAACAGGTTCCGAAGAGTAAAATCGACCCGCATCATAGCAAACCGACACGCCCTCGGGCAAAGGCTCTTGGCAGATAATTTGCCGTGCCGGTTTACGTGGATATTAACTGAACATCGCGACGCTCTTTTGTAGCTCTTTTGGGAAGCGAATATAGTAGGTCAGGCCGTTGCCTTCTTCGGAATTGACTTCAATGTCTCCATTGAGCGTCTGCTTCACCAGATTGAAAGTGATGTGAGTGCCTAAACCACTGCCGCCTTGTTCTCGCTTGGTGGTAAAGAAAGGGTCGAAGAGTTTCTCCAGTTGTGCTTTGCTGACACCTTTACCATTGTCTTTGTAAACAATAAACACGTCGTTGTTTTCTTCTCTGATCTCAATGTCGATGGTGCCCTGAGCGATACCTTCGAAACCATGGATCAGTGAATTCATGATCAGGTTGGTGAAAATCTGACTGATAGCACCAGCCGGGAGGTGCAGAGTAAGCTCTTCCGGACAATCAACGTTAACGATGTGGGCGGTTTTCTTGAGTTTGGGATGTAAAGAGCGGATCACCTCGCCCAGATACTGTTTAAAATTAATGGTGCGAACGGCTTCACTGGCCTGATCAACGGCAATCTGCTTAAAGCTGGCCACCAGCTCTGAGGCCCTGTCGAGGTTAGTTGTGAGCAGGCTGGTGCTTTGCTTGGCTTCATTGATAAATTCTTCCAGCGCTTTGGGCGATAAGGTTTTATCCCGATAGGCTGACTCAAGGCGCTCTAAGCGTTCCTGTAAGAATGATGTTGCGGTTACCCCAATTCCAACGGGGGTATTTATATCGTGGGTAATACCAGCCACGAGGCCACCCAGCGCAGCCATTTTCTCTGAGCCGACCAGTCGCTCTTGTGCCATATTGAGCTCATCAACATATTTCTCCAGCTCTTTTTGCTTGGTGAGTAACTCTTCTTCGGTTTGGCGTCTCAGATCAATCTCTTCGGTGAGCGTAAGTTTTTGTTTTTCCAGCTCATACTTTTGTTGCTGCAGATCCATCATTGCCTGGGACAAGTTTGACGTTTTACGCGCTACTTCCTGCTCCAGCTGGATGTTGTGCTGGTCCAGTTTTTCGTTACTGATCAAAAGCTCTTTCTGGGCCTGATCCAGTTTTTTGCGGTAATCAGCAATTCGGTCAATGAGTTTGTTAAAGGCTTCTTCCATGACCTTGAGCTCGTTGCGCTCCGTGGTATCTATATCAATTTTATGGCCATCAACATTATCTATTTCAAAGTCATCAATTTGCTCAGTCAGATCGGTCAGTGGTTCGGTAAGCAACTTTCTGAATGCAAGTAAAAACAAGATGATCAAAAAGGTGGTCTTGACCATGGCATTCCCGATCAAAAAATAAATGGATATCATAATGCGGCTGAATACCACTTCCCGACTCGAAAACAAGGTGACGTCACCTACCTGAGTAGCGCGCCCGGAAAACTCAAAAATCAGAGGAAAGGTGTAACCAAATAAACCTGACGGGGTGTCTTCAATCAATGCTTCTTCTTGCACTAATTGCTGGCTGTATAACTCATGGATATTCAATGAGCGGCCCAGTTGGGAAATTATTTCACCGCTGTCATCACGCACTATGATCCCTTCGATCATCGGGATCGCCAATAAACCTTCAGCGGTCGTGACGGTTTGTTTGGTGTTGAGCTCCCATATCGCCCGAGTCAGACTGCGACTAAAGGTTTTTTGCAGCATGGTTAACTCGTTGCGAATATAGTCCTTGGTATTGACATACTCAGCGACCACCTGTCCACAGGTAACGACGAAGGTAAGCAAAAAGTAAACCGACAAGACGTTTGTGAGCAGCTTCTTTGACAGACTTTTTTGCAGCATGAAGTGTTCTTTGCTCCTAACAACGGGTTTGTGCGCGTTTAATACACTTAAAGTTAGCCAATAAAGTGCTAAAAATAAATATTAATCTCAATCTGATATCGCAAGGAATTTGTTCCTCTGCCACTTACTGGACGAGGATTATTATGTTATAAGTTTAATCACAACAATAACCTTTATCCCAGATCAGAACAATAAAGATTATTTGACAATTCACCCTATGAGCTACTCTGTATTAGTTTGTGACGATTCAGTCGTTGCCCGCAAACAAGTGATCCGCTGTCTAAGCGGTATGCTGGATGCCGATATTTGTCAGGCCACTAACGGACGCGAAGCACTCGATGTGCTGGCGACACGCCACATCGATTTAGTCTGTCTTGACCTGACCATGCCTGAAATGGATGGTATTGCGGTGCTGGAGGCCATTAAACGGCAGGTGATAGAAACCTATGTGGTGGTTATTTCTGCTGATATTCAAGGTGAAATGAAGGCGCGGGTGGCCAAACTGGGTGCACTCGAATTTTTAGAAAAACCGATTAAACCGGAAGCCTTGCAGGCAACCCTTAGTCGCTTCGGGATCCGCTAACCTCCGCTCATTTGTAAACATTTAATGTATTTGTTTACACTCGTCTGTTCGCTTACTACATCAGTGTCCGACTCATTCCAACATAGATTTTGCACATTGCTGTTCACAACTTGAGTTTTTTGCATAGATTTTTACTCCGCAAATTAGATTTTTGTGCTTGACAGTTTATTGAATGTTCAGGCAGTCTAAAGTCTATGAAAAAGATTATTAACACCACGACCATTATTACCACCACCATCCTAACGGGATAGTGGCATAGGTCGGTGCGTTTTAGAAAAGGCCTGTGCTCACTTCGAGCACAGGCCTTTTTTGTTTTTGGAATGAGGAAAATAAACATGCAAGTATTGAAGTTTGGTGGGTCGTCCCTGGCCGACTACGCCTGTCTGCAACGGGTACGGGAGCTGATCCTGACTCAGGGTAACAACGAGGCCTTAGTGGTTCTATCTGCACCAGGTGGTGTAACGGATAAGTTGGTCGAGTTGTGTGAGCTGGCACGCCAAGGGTCAGATTACAATCTACAATGGGATGCCCTGACAGAGCGTCTGGATGGATTGAAAGTACAGGTTGAAACTGAATTCAATCAAGTGACTCAATGGCCAGATTTTGCTGCGCTGGCTGACAAGCTAGCTGGTGTCAAGCTGCTCAAACAGTGCCCCGATGCGATTCAGGCTTATGTGATCAGTTTTGGTGAACGGGTGAGTGTTGCGCTAATGGTGGCTATGCTTGGCACGGACAAAGCCTGCTATCTTGAGGCGACAGACTGCATTGTAACCAACGATGTTTATCTGGATGCTGAAGCCTTGCTGGACGATAGCCGCGCGTGCTTTGCGGCGCAGCTCAAAGCGCGTCCTGCAAACTTCTATATTATGCCCGGTTTTACAGGCAGTAACAGTTCAGGAGAACTGACGACATTAGGGCGCAACGGTTCCGACTATTCAGCCGCAATTGCTGCCGCCTGTATTCAGGCGAGTGTCTGCCAAATCTGGACTGATGTAGATGGGGTATATAGTGCAGACCCGCGACTGATTAAAAAAGCCACTAAGGTTGATCGTTTGTCTTACAAAGAAGCCATGGAACTGTCGTATTTTGGCGCCAAAGTCTTGCATCCGAAAACGATTTTACCTTGTGCTAAGGCGGGCGTACCTTGTGAGATTAAAAATACTCATGCCCCCGAGTTACCAGGCTCAGTAATAGCGGCACAAGGTGACGGTGACGAACCCGTTAAAGCTCTGTCCAGCTTAGATAGACTGGCTATGCTGACTGTCTCTGGTCCGGGCATGAAAGGTAAAGTGGGGATGGCTGCCAGGGTGTTTTCGGCACTGGCCAAAGACAATGTCTCAATTGTATTGATCACTCAGTCTTCCTGTGAATTTAGCATCAGCTTTTGTGTTCATGAGCAAGACTTGTCGTTGGCGTTGCAGGCGCTACAAAGTGCCTTTGAACTGGAGATGCAGGCGCAACTGATTGAGCCGATAGAAGTACGCCGCTCGTTGGCGATTGTCACCCTGGTGGGCGATAACATGAAGTCACATAAAGGGTTGGCTGCGAAGTTTTTTGCCTCACTGGCACAGGCCCAGGTGAATATTGTGGCAATTGCTCAGGACTCAACTGAAAGTGCTATTTCAGCCGTGATCCAGGGGGAGTTGTGTCAGGATGCGGTTAAAGTATGCCATGAAAACTTCTTTACTCATGTACCGTCCATCGATGTGTTTTTGCTGGGCTGCGGCCTGGTGGGCACTGAGCTCATTGCACAACTGCAGCGCCAGCAAACCTGGCTTGCAGAGCGCAACATTAAACTGAACCTCTACGGCGTGGCCAATTCAAAGCACTGTTATCTGAATGAGCAGGGCGTTCCTTTTGATAGTTGGCAACAAGCACTGGCGGATGCCGAGCAGGGCTTTGAGCTGGCCAGCCTGGAAGCGTTTGTACGCCGTAATCATTTGATCAACCCTGTAATCGTAGATTGTAGTTCGTCTCAGCAATTGGCCGACCAGTATCACGATTTTCTTGCGGCCGGGTTCCATGTTGTGGCGGCGAACAAAAAAGCCAACACCAGTGACTACAGTTACTATCAGGCATTGCAGCAGGTGGCACAGCAGAAGGGTCGACGCTTTTTATATGAAACGAATGTGGGGGCCGGTTTACCGGTACTGGACAATCTGCAACTACTCTTCGGCGCAGGCGATGAATTGCTGTCTTTCAGTGGCATTCTGTCGGGTTCTCTGTCCTACATTTTCGGTGAACTGGAGGACGGCCTGAGTCTGTCCGAAGCCACTGCCAAAGCAAAACAAAGCGGTTTTACTGAGCCGGATCCGCGAGATGACCTGTCAGGCACGGACGTGGCGCGCAAGCTGCTTATTATTGCCCGTGAGTCCGGATTGGCGCTGGAGCTGTCAGATATCGAAGTTGAGCCCGTGGTACCCGTTGACTTTGCAGCAGGTAGCTCGGCCGATGAGTTTATGACGAGATTACATGAGCAGGATGGAGCATTTGCGGATCGTATTGACAGTGCTGCTAGTGACGGAAAAGTACTGCGTTATGTTGGCACGATTGAGGGTGGGCGCTGCCGGGTTGGCATTGAGGCGGTCGATAAAGCGCACGCGTTATCAGACATTCGTGACGGGGAAAACGCCCTTGCAATACTGAGCCAGTATTATCAGCCAAAACCTTTTGTGATCCGGGGTTATGGTGCCGGGGCTGAAGTCACAGCTGCTGGCGTATTTGCCGATATTTTAAAGACTCTGACGCGCTAGGAGAGGGTTATGAAACGATTTTTTGCACCGGCATCTATTGGTAACTTTTGCGTCGGTTTTGATTCTTTAGGTGCCGCGATTGCACCGCTTGATGGGACTTTACTGGGGGATGTGGTTAGCGCAGAAGCTGCTGAACAAGACTGTTTTGAATGTGTCGGGCCCTACGCAACTAAGCTCCCGTCGGCAGCTAAGGAAAATCTGGCTTATCAGTGCCTGGTACACTTTAGAGCGCATGTCGCTGCAGATATGCCCAGTGTTAAGCTGACATTAGAAAAGCGCTTACCTATAGGGTCCGGCTTGGGTTCCAGTGCCTGCTCTGTGGTAGCGACATTTGCAGCTCTGGATGCGTTTGCACAGACCCACTTGTCTCAAACGCAGATGATTGAGTTGATGGCTGATTTTGAGGGGAAGGTCAGCGGTGCGCGTCATTACGACAATATCACTCCCTGTTATCTGGGAGGATTGCAGTTAACTGCTGAACTGGTACCAGACAGAGCCCTGAGTTTGCCTGTTGATGACCGCTGGCGACTGGTGGTGGCTTACCCAGGGTTCGCTTTGAATACTGCTGCGGCCAGAGCCGTTTTGCCGTCGCAACTGGCCTCTCATGATGCGGTGGAGTTTGCCCAGCGTTTGAGTACCTTTACTTTACTGATGGCACAGCACAGGTTTGATGCCGCGCTCGCTTTGATGCGCGATGATATAGCTGAGCCTCATCGGGCACCTTTGATTAAAGGGTATGCCGAGGCGAAGTTGAGTTTGCCAGAACTGGGCGCACTCACTGTGAGCATTTCTGGAGCCGGGCCTACCCTGTTTGCTTTGTGTGCAAATGAGCAGGACGCGCAACGCTGTCAGTTATGGTTGCAACAACATTATTTGAATGAACATGGCTTCAGCCATATTTGCCGAATAGACCCACAAGGTACAAGAGAAATAAAGGACGGAGAGTAGGATGAAACTGGTAAACTTAAAAGACGATACTCAGGTGGTATCCTTTATCGAAGCGGTTAAAACGGGTTTGGGTCGAAATCAGGGGGTATTCTTCCCTACTGAATTGACGCCCCTGGATGACATCGATGACTTGCTGGCGCAGCCGTTTGCACAACGCAGTGCGGCTCTGTTGAAGCACCTGATAGGAGATGAATTACCGCTGGATACATTGCAAAGTATGTGCGAGCAGGCATTTGATTTTCCTGCCCGCTTGGTTCAAGTTGAAGAAAATAAATACTGTCTGGAGCTCTTTCACGGCCCGACGCTGGCGTTTAAGGACTTTGGCGGTCGCTTTATGGCACAGTGCATTGGCGCCTTCAGTCAGGGGGAGCGGGTGACAATTTTGACTGCAACCAGCGGCGATACAGGCGCTGCGGTAGCTCACGCTTTTTATCAAATGCCCAATGTCGACGTGGTGATCCTCTATCCACAGGGCAAGATTTCTCTGGCACAGCAAAAGCTGTTCACCACCTTGGGTGAGAATATCCATTGTTATGCGGTAGAGGGCAGTTTTGATGATTGTCAGGCATTAGTAAAACAAGCCTTTCTGGATGATGAGCTTAAACAAGCTTTAGGTTTGAACTCAGCTAATTCAATTAATATTAGCCGTTTACTGGCGCAGGTATGCTACTACTTTGAAGCATTTGCCCAACTTACATCGGCTCAGCGAGACAAGGTTCATGTTTCTGTGCCCAGCGGTAATTTCGGCAACGTGTGTGCTGCAATGATTGCCGCTGCTTTGGGTTTGCCAGTCAGGCGCCTGAGTGCAACGACTAATCAAAATGATACCGTACCACGATATATTGCGTCAGGTCAGTGGCAGCCCAACGCTACTTTAGAGTCCATCTCTAACGCAATGGATGTGAGTAAACCTAATAATTGGCCTCGTGTAGAATCGATGTTAGATCATGGACACTTTCCTAAAGATGAGTTTTATTCACGTTCGGTGTCTGAAGAGAGAACGCAGGAAGTGATGCGTCAGGTTGCTAAAGCCGGATATGTGACAGAACCTCATACAGCCATCGCTTACGAAGGGCTCACTCTTGATGGCCAGCCCGATGAGACGGGGATTTTTCTGGCGACAGCACACCCTGCGAAATTTAGGGAGACAGTGGAAGCTGTGCTGGGTCAGGCGATTGAAATGCCAGAGGCGCTGGCGAGTGCCCTTGAGAAGCCCTGCCTGGCAGAGCCTTTGCCGGCCGATTATGGCGCTTTAAAAGATGCTGTGCTGGCACGTCTGACGCGTTGATGAACACCCAGCTCCCCTATTTGATGGCGGTCAAGCCGTCTGTAGGGGAGTTTTCATAGATTTCAATTTAAAATGTATGTTTGATTTTTAATAAAAAATATAAATGTTTAAATAAAAAAATATCATCCCCCAAACACTGTGAAATAAATTCAATCCTTGATTAAATAGGCTCACGCCGATTTCATAGGCAAATGGCCGCAATTTGCGTACAATCAAGCCTTCAAAAACCAATCTTACGTGTACCTAGGAGACACCATGTTAGAACGTAACATGAATATTGCAGATTTTGACCCTGAACTATTTCAAGCGATCCAGTCGGAAACGACTCGTCAGGAAGAGCACATTGAGCTTATCGCGTCTGAAAACTACTGTAGCCCACGCGTACTAGAGGCTCAGGGGTCGCAGTTAACAAACAAATATGCTGAAGGTTATCCGGGTAAGCGTTATTACGGTGGCTGTGAGCACGTTGACGTGGTTGAGCAACTGGCGATTGACCGTGCATGTGAGCTGTTCGGCTGTGATTATGCAAACGTTCAGCCACACGCGGGCTCTCAGGCAAATGCCGCGGTATTCCAAGCGCTGCTTCAGCCGCATGATACCGTGTTGGGTATGAGTCTGGCACATGGTGGTCACCTGACACATGGTTCACACGTGAACTTCTCTGGTAAAACTTACAATGCGGTTCAGTATGGCCTGAACGAAGAGACTGGCGAAATCGACTACGCACAGGTTGAAGCGCTGGCGCTGGAGCACAAGCCGAAAATGATCATCGGTGGTTTCTCTGCCTACTCAGGTATTGTTGACTGGGCTAAATTCCGTGAAATCGCAGACAAAGTGGGTGCTTACCTGCTGGTTGATATGGCACACGTTGCGGGTCTGGTTGCGGCTGGTATCTACCCAAGCCCAATCCAACATGCGCATGTTGTTACGACAACGACACACAAAACACTGGCAGGCCCTCGTGGTGGTTTGATCCTGTCAGCATGTGGTGATGCGGATATCTATAAAAAACTGAACAGTGCAGTATTCCCGGGTGGTCAGGGTGGTCCATTGTGTCACGTGATTGCAGCAAAAGCTGTTGCATTCAAAGAAGCTTTGCAGGATGACTTCAAAGCATACCAGACACAAGTGGTAAAAAATGCACAGGCAATGGTTGCTGTACTTCAGGCGCGTGGCTACAAAGTTGTTTCAGGTAAGACTGACAACCACTTGTTCTTGCTTGATCTGATCGACAAAGACATCACAGGTAAAGACGCGGATGCGGCGCTTGGCCGTGCGAACATCACTGTGAACAAAAACTCTGTACCAAACGACCCTCGTTCTCCGTTTGTGACGTCTGGTCTGCGTATTGGTTCACCGGCTATCACACGTCGCGGCTTTAAAGAAGCAGAAGCGGGTGAACTGGCTGGCTGGATCTGTGATGTACTGGACAACATCGAAGATGAAGCAGTTCAGGCACAGGTGAAAGAAAAAGTAAAAGCGATTTGCGCTAAGTTGCCTGTATACGCGTAAGCAATAGCGCGCGACGTTATACACAAGAGGGCTGCCATTCTGGCAGCCTTTTTTTATGTGCACCAATGGCCACTATCTTGGTATACTGGCAACAATTGACCCAAGCTGTGTTGTAACCTTGCCAGCGCAGATTGGGCGTTTGTCAGTTTTTCATAGTGAGTGTTTATGCACTGTCCTTTTTGTACGGCAAAAGAAACCAAAGTGATAGATTCACGGTTAGTTGGCTCGGGTCACCAGGTACGCAGGCGGCGTGAGTGTATTTTATGTCACGAGCGTTTTACCACGTTTGAAGGGGCCGAGTTGGTGATGCCCAGAGTGATCAAGCAAGATGGCTCCAGAGAACCATTTAATGAAGATAAACTGCAAAATGGTTTGCATCGAGCGCTTGAAAAGCGCCCGGTGAGCACTGAGCAGATAGAAGAAGTCGTTCATCAAATAAAATCTCAATTGCGTGCTACCGGTGAGCGAGAAGTGCCCAGTCAGCTGGTGGGTGAATGTATTATGGAAGCGCTCAAAAAACTCGATAAAGTGGCCTACGTACGTTTCGCTTCGGTGTATCGTTGCTTTGAAGATGTGAAAGAGTTTGGTGAAGAAATTGCCAGACTGGGGGATGAATGAGTTTTACACAAGCCGATCGTACTTTTATGGCACGCGCCATTGAGTTGGCTAAACAGGGCTGTTTTACGACCACACCTAACCCCAATGTCGGCTGTGTGATAGTTAATAACGGCGAAATTGTCGGTGAAGGGTTTCACTTGCGTGCCGGTGAGCCACATGCGGAAGTGCATGCTCTGCGAGAGGCTGCCGAGCAGGCTCAGGGCGCGACGGCCTACGTAACACTTGAACCCTGCAGTCACTATGGCCGTACACCACCATGTGCAAAAGGCCTGATCGAAGCCGGCGTTAGTAAAGTCATCGCTGCGATGGTCGATCCCAACCCAGAAGTTGCGGGGCGAGGACTTGCGATGCTCAATGAGGCGGGGATAGAAACAGCTTCGGGACTACTTGAACAACAGGCGCGGGCACTTAACAAAGGTTTCTTAAAGCGGATGGAGCAAGGCCTGCCTTATGTCATCTGTAAGCTGGCTGCGAGTCTGGATGGCAAAACGGCCCTGGGTAATGGCGAGAGTAAATGGATCACAGGACCCGCGGCGCGACGCGATGTGCAGCTGGGGCGGGCGCAAAGTTGCGCAATATTGACGGGCGCTGATACAGTACTGATGGATGATGCTCGGCTCAATGTCCGCGCAGAAGAGCTGACCGATATCAAGCGACCTGTTGAGCAATGGCGTCAACCCGTTCGGGTGATTATTGACTCACAAAACCGTCTTCACCCGGAACTGGCTCTGTTTAAAATACCCGCGCCAGTCGTTATTTTACGTTCAGACCTTGATAATCAGCACAACTGGCCACATTTCGTAGAGCAAATTAAGATTAAGACCTGTGCCGGTAAAATTGACCTGCACGCGGCGTTGGCGTCTCTGGCCGAACGGAATATTAATCAGGTCTGGCTTGAGGGCGGCGCGACCTTAGCCGGGGCTATGCATCAGCAGGGTCTGATTGATGAATACTTAATTTATCTGGCACCTAAAATTATCGGTACAGACGGTAAAGACTTATTTAACAGTGCACCTTTACAGGCAATGAGCCAGGTCACAGAGTTAACGCTCACAGAGATGACGCCGATAGGTACGGATATCCGCATAACGGCACATAAAAAAGGTAAGTAAGGCATTATGTTTACAGGCATCATTGAAGCAACAGGCACATTAACAGCGCTGACCCTTAAGCAGGGAGACCTGAGTGTTCGGGTTACCAGCACCACCTTGAATATGGATGATGTGCAGCTGGGTGACAGCATCGCCACTAATGGTGTGTGTCTGACCGTTGTTGAAAAATTCGCTGACGGTTTTCGTGCCGATGTATCAAATGAAACGCTCAAGTTGACTCGCTTTGGTGAGTACCGGGTTGGCCAGCTCGTTAATCTGGAAAAAGCCTTGCAACCGATCTCACGGCTTGGTGGCCACTTAGTATCCGGCCACGTTGATGGCATTGCAGAAGTGGTGGCCGTTAAGCCGAATGCGCGTGCTACAGAATACTGGCTCAAAGCGCCAGCGCAATTAATGAAATACATTCCGTACAAAGGCTCAGTGGCGATTGATGGGATCAGTCTGACAGTCAATGAGTTGGATGAAGACAAATTCAAACTGACAATAGTGCCACACACAGCACAAGAGACCACCATCGCTGACTTTAAGGTGGGGACATTACTCAACCTGGAAGTAGACCAGATAGCGCGCTATCTCGAAAGGCTGGTCCAAGGTGTACCGGCCGATACGGAGCAATCAACTCTCACAACCAGCTTGTTGGCCAAAGCTGGCTTTATTAAATAACTTGCCAATAACGCACTTACTAACGGGAAGATTATGAGCTTAAACAGCGCACAAGAAATCATCGATGACATTAAAGCCGGTAAAATGGTGATTCTGATGGACGATGAAGACCGGGAAAATGAAGGCGATCTGATCATTGCGGCAGAGCATATCACGCCAGAAGCAATTAATTTTATGGCGACCTATGGCCGCGGCCTGATCTGTTTGACGATGACGCAAGAGCGCTGTCAGCAGTTAGACTTGCCCCTGATGGTTAAAAATAACGGCGCCCAGTTCTCAACCAATTTCACTATGTCGATTGAGGCCGCTAAAGGCGTGACCACAGGTATCTCGGCAGCAGATCGTGCCCGTACAGTGCAGGCGGCTGTTGCTAAAGGTGCGGTACCAGAAGACATAGTGCAGCCTGGCCATATTTTCCCGATCATGGCACAGCCTGGTGGCGTGTTAACCCGCGCTGGCCATACGGAAGCAGGTTGTGACTTGGCGCGCCTGGCGGGTCTTGAACCATCCTCAGTGATTGTTGAGATCCTTAACCCGGATGGCACAATGGCCAGACGTCCCGAACTGGAAGTGTTTGCTAAAGAGCACGATATCAAAATTGGCACCATCGCCGATTTAATCGAATATCGTAACCTCAATGAAACGACGATTGAAAAAGTCGCAGAATGTAAGCTGCCTACCGAATATGGTGAGTTTAAATTGGTGACATATAAAGACACCATAGATAATCAGCTGCACTACGCATTATTAAAAGGTGAAGTGAGTGCCGATGAGGCAACTTTAGTGCGAGTTCACCTGCAAAGCACGTTCAATGATACCTTGTTATCCGACCGCAGTGCAGACCGCAGCTGGACGCTACATGGAGCAATGAAATACATTGCCGACAACAATGGCGTCTTGGTTATTCTGGGCAAACAAGAGAAAACAGAGGACCTGGAGCAATTGGTGAAGGCGTTTGCGGCGGAGGATGCCGGTGAGAAGCCTAACTACCGTAAGTTTCAGGGGACATCCAGAACAGTGGGAGTGGGCTCGCAAATTCTTGCCGATCTGGGGATCAGCAAAATGCGCCTGATGAGCTTGCCGAAAAAATACCATGCCTTGTCTGGCTTCCATCTGGAAGTTGTCGATTACGTCGAACCTCAATAATTTACTCATAGCACAACGAGCGCCTGACGGGGATTTCCCTGTAGGCGTTTCGTCTTTTTCTATGCTATTATGCGCCTCAATTTGGCAATTGCTTATACTAGATTAGGAATCATCTAATGAAAATCATCGAAGGTAATAAATACGCACCGGGCAAGAAATTTGCCATTGTCATCTCTCGTTTTAACGACTTTATTGGTAGCAGCCTGTTAGAAGGCGCAGTTGATGAGTTAAAACGTACAGGTGGCGTAAAGGACGAGGACATCACTGTTGTGTATGTACCGGGTGCAGTAGAATTACCTTTAGCGGCTAAGCGTGTTGCAATGAAAAAAGAACACGATGCCATCATTGCATTAGGTGTCATCATTCGTGGCGGTACACCTCATTTCGACCTGGTTGCAAATGAGTCAAACAAAGGCCTGGCGAGCGTGTCTATGGACTACGATATCCCGGTTGCCTTTGGTGTGTTAACCACGGAAAGTATTGAGCAGGCCATCGAGCGCGCGGGAACCAAAATGGGTAACAAGGGTGGCGAAGCTGCACTTGGTGCACTGGAAATGGTGAACGTGCTAGAGCAAATTTAAGAGGAATCTCAGTGAAACCAGCAGCTAGACGTAAGGCGCGTGTCCTTGCCCTTCAGGCAGTATATTCTTGGCAGCTAAGTGGCAACCCCATTGCTGATATCGAGCAGCAAATGCTGATCGAAAACGACGTTTCAAAGGTTGATGTAGAGTACTTCAAAGATCTGGCACGTGGTGTTGCAGTAAACTGCAAACAGCTAGATGAGTTGATGACGCCGCATTTGTCTCGTCCATTTGATGACCTGGATATGGTTGAAAAAGCTGTATTACGCGTCAGCATTTACGAGTTAAAATTCCGCGAAGACGTCCCTTACAAAGTCGCCATTAACGAAGGGATTGAGCTGGCGAAAATGTTTGGTGCTGAAGACAGTCACAAATTTGTCAACGGCGTACTGGACAAAGCGGTTAAGATAATCCGCAAGTAATCGAGACCGTGAGGAGAGCCGGCATGGGCCGGCTTTTTTAATGTATGAAGGAATTTGAGTTAATCAATCATTACTTCAAGGGGCGCGGCATTGCGCGTCGTGATGTAAAGGTTGGCATTGGTGATGATTGTGCCATAGTGACGGTTCCTGACAAGCACCAACTTGCCATTACCACAGACACCCTGGTTGCCGGTGTACACTTTTTCGAAGACATTCCACCCAGAGCATTAGGTCATCGTGCCTTGGCCGTTAATCTCAGCGATCTTGCCGCTATGGGCGCAGAGCCAACGTGGATCTCCATTGGCTTAACTCTGCCTGAGGTCGATATGGATTGGCTGGAAGCGTTTACCGAGGGTATGCATGAAATTGCAGAGTATTACAATGTTCAGCTGATAGGTGGGGACACAACTCAGGGCCCGCTGACCATCACTATCTGTGCCAAAGGGATCATTCCAAATGACAAAGCACTGACGCGCTCTGGCGCTAAAGTGGGTGACTGGATTTATGTTACGGGAGAGCTGGGTGATGCCGCTTTGGCAATTGAAGCCCGTAAGCGTCAGCTACCGCTAGAAGCAACTCAGTTAAAGCGCCTTGAAGAAAAGTTACATTTCCCAACCCCGAGAGTAGCGGCTGGACAAGTGTTGCGGGGCATGGCAACTGCCTGCATCGATATTTCAGATGGCTTGCTAGCTGATTTGCAGCACATATTGAACAAGTCAGGAGTCGGCGCTTTGGTCAATATTGAAGATGTACCAATGTCACCTACTCTGCAGCAATTAGAGCCTGTATCTTTGCGTCATGAACTGGGGCTGGCGTATGGCGATGACTATGAACTGTTGTTTACCGTGAATGACAGCAATAAAGGCGCCGTCGAGGCGCGTCTTCGTCAGTATGGTGTAGAGCCTGTATGCATCGGTCAGGTTACCGCGTCGGTCGGCAAACTAGAGTTGCTGCAAGCGGGGGAAAAATGCCCATTACCGCGTAGCGGTTATCAACACTTTTAATTAGGAGCAGGTTTGAATAAGCCGTTATCATTCAACCTCAAACGCCCACATCATTTTCTAGCGCTGGGGTTTGGTTTAGGGTTAGCACCTAAAGCCCCCGGTACTTTTGGTACTTTAGCAGCACTGCCATTTATTCTGCTGACAATGGGGCAGCCATTATGGATGCAGATCACTTTAGCCGTTTTGCTCAGTCTGGCGGGGTTTTGGATCTGTGGCAAGACTGCTCGTGATGTCGGCGTACATGATCACCCAGCAATCGTGTGGGATGAAGTCGCCGGGTTTTATATCACTATGATTGGGGCCGCAATTAGCTGGCAGTCGCTGCTGGTTGGTTTTTTATTATTTCGCTTTTTTGATATTGCAAAGCCAGGTCCAATTCGAATACTGGATAGAAAGCTGCATGGTGGCCTGGGAATAATGGCAGATGACCTGCTTGCCGGGATTTTTTCATTGATTTGTTTGCAAGCTTTGTTTAAAACAGGTGTCCTGGGCGGCTAATTTAATTACGGGTACGAAGAGGGAGCCTATGCGATTTATACTTCTACTGTTGCTATGCATATTCACCACAGGTGTGAATGCGGCAATTAATGATTATGTTGTTAAACAGTGGAGTATGCAAAATGGCCTACCATCGCAAAGTATCAAGAGTGTGGTTCAGGACCAGCAAGGTTATATCTGGCTTGGTACACAGTTTGGACTAAGTCGATTTGACGGCTTACAGTTCAGTAACTACACAACGCAAAATAGTGAGTTTCTGGATAGCAATGCGGTTAATAAGCTCTTTGTTGACCGCTTTGGTATGCTATGGATTGGCACCCGTAGAGGGGTAACCCGATTAAATCCGCAAACCCTTACAACCGAGCGTTTCGAAGTCCAGGGTGAAGTCAGAGATATTCTCGAAGATCATCATGGTAATATCTGGGTTGCAGCAAATGGCTTATATTATGTGTCAGCTAAACGCCTGACCTTAGCTGAAAATAACCTCGACAGTAAAAAACTCTCCCTGACACACATCAGTCAAATTGTCGGCTCTGTAACAAAAATGACCTCATCCCCGCAGGGTATTTGGTTGGTTAACGAACGCCATTTGTTGCGGATCAGTGAGTCCCAGTCTATGGGCTCCAATGACATGCGGCTGGAGCTATCCAGCAAAATATCACTGCCACGTCAGCTGGCACAAACCAATATTCATGATCTGGCATGGATTGACGGTAAGCTTTTTCTCGCTTCTCAGTTGGGAGCATATTTTCTCGACTTTGATGAGGTGCTCAGGCGCTACGACGAAATAGGTAACAACGCGACCTATAAGTTTTTGAGCGATCAGCAAGGAGGTATGTGGGTATCTACCTATGGCCGGCTGTTGTACAAAGAAAGTGGTGGTCAATGGCAATATGTTGAATTGGCGCAGCTGGACCAGGGAATTTGGTTTACCGACATTTTTATTGATGATGACGGCAATGTGTGGATGGCCAGTATTAACGAAGGTCTGTGGCTGGCACATGCCGGGCGGGTAGAGCGCTTCTCTGTCGGCCCACAGCGGGAGCAGGCGATTTCTGCTATCACACAAGATTTGCAAGGGAATGTTTGGGTTGCTACCCGAGAGGGGGTTGGCCGACTTGATAGCAATGATAATTACGAACCTGTGATCAGTGCATCTCAGCTCAATGGGGTGGAAATTCACGACATGGAGTTCATCGGCGAGCGCTTGTTTCTGGGGACTGGCCGTGGCGTGGTTATTTATGAAGATGACAAACTGCTTGCTATCCCTAATCGTGAGTTTCGCCAGACTCAGGTCTTTACTCTGACACCTTCCAATCAGGGCGGGTTGTGGCTGGGTACCGGACGGGGTCTTTACCGGTTAGATTACAGTGGTCTGACACCTTTTACTTACAATGCCTTTCTGGGCAGCCAGTTTATTACCTATGTTGTAGATTTTCCGCGTTTTGGATTTATCGGCACGGATAAGGGCGCCTATAAATACAATGAACGTGGCATAGAAAAAATAGGTGGACAGACATCGCTTGAATCTGCCTATGTCACCAGTATCTTGCATGTTGAAGGCAGTGCAACCCTGGTCGGTACGTTTTACGATGGATTGTATTATCGCAGCCAGGATGGGGACTGGCATCAGCTTGATGCATCCCACGGGTTACCTTACGGGCCGATCTTATCGTTGCACTTTGACAAGTCGCAGGAGCTGGTTTGGGTCAGCACCATGAAAGGCGTGTATCGCATGCCGATTGCACAGTTCCGTGAGCCCGTGCAAAACCTGCAGGTAGAGCAGGTCATTAACCCCTTTGATCGGCAATTGGATGGTGTACCGAGTCAATGTTGTACGGGATTAGGTCATGATGCCGTTGTTGAGCAGGATGATTATCTTTTGTATCCCAGCTTGCAGGGCATCGTGCGCATCCCTAAAAAAGTACAGTTATTCAGCGCCGCAGAGCTGGCTCCTAAGTTTGAAAGTATTGTCACTGCCACACGTAATCTGACACCAGACAGGCTGCAAGGCCCGGTTGAGCTGGACACCAGTGAACGGGACCTGACCATTCGCTACACGGCCATCGATTTTTATGCGCCGCAAAGCATTGAGTTCCGCTACAAGCTGGAAGGTCACGATGCCCAGTGGCGCGATGCGCAATCCCGGCGTGAAGCCATTTATACCAACCTGCCGCCTGGTGATTTTACCTTCTTACTACAGGTAAAGCGGCGTGGCCAGGACTGGCAGCAGGCACATAACTTGTCGCTTAACCTTCAATTGCCACAGCGTTTTGATGAAACCGTATTTTTCCGCTTAATCATCACCTGCGGCTTTATGTTTTTGTTTTATCTTGTGTTCTGGGTATTTCGTACTCAGGAGCGACGCAAGCAAGCCGCGCTGGAAGCCCTGGTTGCTGAACGTACGACAGAGCTTAGAAAAGCCAATGATAAACTCAATCAGGTCAACACTCAGCTAAAGTTGGTCAGCCACTCAGATGAACTGACAGGTTTACGAAGTCGCCGCTTTTTGTTTGATCAACTCCCGAAGGATATTGAGCACTATCAGCGTAATGCGCAGTCTTTGCGGCAGCAGGATAAAAGTCTGGTACTGATGATCCTCAATATTGATAGTTTCAGTAAAATCAACGATGCCTACGGCCCAATTGGTGGTGACAGCTGTTTACAGCAACTGGCAACTTTGCTCAATACCCGTACTCAGGGATCAGATTATGTCGCGCGCTGGAGTGGTGATGAGTTCTTACTGCTTTTGAGGGACTTCAAATGTTCTGAAGTTGAACGGTATGTCAGCGAGCTATGTAAAGCGATTGCTCAGTTTGATTTTAAGTTGCCCAACGGAAAATCTCTGAATCTGAGCGTGTCGGTAGGCTGGTCCTTTTATCCTCTGCCGTTACTTGGGGGGCAGGTAATTGGTTGGGAAGCCTCTGTTAACCTCGCTGATATCGCGTTACACGAAGTGAAACAACGGGGCGGGGATGGCGCAGCCACCATTACATTTGATGAACAGCTTGATGCGTTTGAATTTGAGCAAAGTCAAAATGTTGAATCTCAGTTGCAGCTGTTACAGTCTAATGGTCTGGCAGAAGTGAAGGTCTGGATGCGTTAGTCGTTGTGACAGTAGAGGCCAATGTTCGGTGTTGAGACAAGCGCTGAGTTTAATTGAAGGCTAATATTGAGTAATTATCAATGGATATTATAAATTTAACTACTTTTAATTTGAAAAGAGATAAATATAATATACTCTCTATATACCGAGCTTAATTAACTCATAAAATTCTAAATTCAACAATCTACGAGAGTAATCCAATGCGTGAAATAAGATCTTTTATTAAGACTGCAAGTTACAGTGATTTGAATAAAGCGCTGGAGCTTATCCAAGCCGCCATTGATGAGCAGGCAAAACAGGAAGAAGCCAAAAAAGAAGTTTTGGCACTGATTAAAGAAAAAGGATTGTCTTTAGAAGATTTTGCTTCCGAAACAGCAACTGATAAGCGCAGCAAAGTACGTCCAAAATACCGCATTGAAAAAGACGGTGAAGTATTTGAATGGACTGGTCGCGGTAAAACACCAAAAGCTTTTGTTGACGTTAACTTAGAAGATTACAAAATCTAATTACCGCACCGTGTAAGCCAGTCATATTATTTAAATGGCTGGCTTATGTGGTTAAAGATACCTTTTCTGGGTTCATATTTCTTATCCCGTTAGCCCATACCTTAATCAAAACCCTCTGTCGTTAATATAGTCAGGTGTCCCTATTTACACACTAAGACCCTATCAAGAAGAAGCCGTTGCAAATACCGTAGCTCATTTTAAAAAGTCAGATGACAGTGCGGTAATTGTTCTGCCAACCGGGGCAGGTAAAAGTCTGGTTATCGCACAGCTGGCTCGATTGGCCAGGCACAAAATTCTAGTCATGACACATGTCAAAGAGTTGGTTGAGCAAAATGCCGAGAAATATCAGAGTTATGGTTTATCTGCGAGCATTTACTCCGCTGGTTTAAAACAAAAAGAGCTGAATCACCAGGTGACATTTGCCAGTGTGCAGTCATTGGCTCGAAATTTAGAGGCCATTGATACCTTCTATTCTTTGCTGATTATTGATGAATGTCACCGGGTTAGCGGTGAAGACGACAGCCAGTATATGGCAGTGATTGCGCGCTTACGGCAGTTTAACCCGGCGCTAAAGGTACTTGGTCTGACGGCAACCTCATATCGGCTTGGCAGTGGGTGGGTGTATCACCGTCACTATCACGGCTTTGTTCGGGGCAGTGATACTAGCCCTTTTCGACGCTGTATTTACGAATTACCTCTGCGCTATATGATTAAAAACGGTTATCTGACGCCACCTAAGCAGCTTGATCCCGCGGTTGAGAATTATGATTTTTCAGCGTTAGACAGTAATGCGTTTGGGCGATATAGCGAAACGGATATGAACCAGCTGCTGCAAAGCAATACCCGGGCAACCAAGAGCATCATTGAACACGTAATGTCCATCAGTGAACAGCGCCACGGTGTTATGATATTTGCTGCAACCGTCTTACATGCCAAAGAAATTAAAGGGTATTTACCTGATGGACAAACAGCACTGGTGCTGGGTGATACAGATAACCACGAACGAGATGAGATCATCGCGGCCTTTAAGCGCCGAGAGATCAAATACCTGGTTAATGTATCGGTATTAACTACAGGTTTTGATGCGCCACATGTGGATGTCATTGCAATTTTAAGGCCCACAGAGTCGGTGAGTCTGTACCAGCAAATAGTGGGGAGAGGCTTGCGTCTGAGTGAGGGCAAGAAAGACTGTCTGGTGATTGATTACGCTGCCAATGAGTTTGACCTGTTTCACCCTGAAGTGGGCAGTAAGAAGCCGAATTCGGACAATGAACCTGTACAAGTGCTGTGTCCCGGCTGCGGGTTTGGCAATGTCTTCTGGGGCAAATACGACGAACAAGGGCGAGTCATTGAACACTTTGGTCGGCGTTGTCAGGGGCTGTTGCAGGACGATGACGGCAATGAGCAGCAATGTGATTATCGTTTCAAATTTAAAGAGTGTGACAGCTGTGGTGCAGAAAATGATATCGCTGCACGTCAGTGCCACAGTTGCGGGGTCATGTTGACGGATCCGGACGATAAACTGAGAGCTGCATTGAACCTGAAAAACGCCATGGTGCTACGATGCAGCGGCCTGAGCGGGGAAGTGGTTAAAGCGCAGTTGCTGAAAATTACGTATTTCGATGAGGACGGGGCCAGTGTGAGCGAAGTGTTTGACTTTGCTAAGCCTGCGAGCCGCGGCTATTTTGTTCGCCAGTTTGAAAAGCACTGTCGTACGGGTGTGCGTGTGAGTACCTGGGCTGATGCTGAGCAGGTGGATGCCACATTATTGTCGGCGCCAGATTTTGTAATTGCCCGGCAACATAAGAAATATGGCTGGCAGGTCACAGAAAAGATTTTTGATTATCAGGGCAGTTATCGTACCGCAGACAAAAGCTAATGCAGAGCACTTGGGCTCTGCATACCTCAGGTCTGAGTGTTATTCGGCGAGTATTCCCCACCCGTCACCATAGCCCTCGTGGCTGTTTGCGATAGACTCAAGGTATTGCTCGGTCTGACTTAACAGCTGGTGCTCGGGCACCATAGTCACAGAAGTAACGACTTCCCATACACCGGTATCCGGACAGGTATCCAATTTGGTTTTTGGTGCTAACTCATCTTCTGCGATGGCGTTCATAAAACGCTCGGCGTCGGCTTTTTGTTCGAACAAAATAAAAAAATCGATGCTGTGCATCTGGGTGAGATCTACACCGGCTGCAGCAATTTCAGACAGGAGCTGGCCGTTGTCATCATCAGGGAATTGCATAATCATACTCAAGTTAATATAGCTGCTGATATTGTCCGCTATCCAACACAAAATAAAAAGCACTGACCGCAAAAATTTGCATGTAAGCGCGCAAAAATAACACAGTGATAAGTACATCCACTCCATGTCAGCGTTATCTTGCTGTGGTATTATAATGTCACTGCGAATTTTAGGGTTATTTAGTGCGTTTATCTGCGTTTATTGCCGTTCTAGTTGTTCTTCTTTTTTCATTTCAGGTACGGGCCGGCGATTCAGCTGGTATCAGCGAGTTTACTGTAAGTCAGGCGCCAAATGGCACTGAGTTATCAGATGAAGCACATGACAATGTCATGCGCTTTCTGAGTACATATGTTGGTAAGCCGTTTACACCACGCAGAAAGAAGCTGATTGATAAAGACATCACTAAGGCATTACAGGCGCTTGGGTATTATCACCACGCGCTCACCATATCGTTTGACCCAAAGACCCGGCGTGTCGCCCTTATTCTGGACCCTGGCGTCGCATTGCACTGGCACCATGTAGAGATTGCTCTGCAGGGAATTGAAGACGACGCATTGCGCTTACGATTACTTGATGGTGCCATACAAATCGGTGAGCAGGTCAGACATGACCGCTATGAAGCCACTAAGGCTCAGATAGAAAGTGTGCTACTGGAATTGGGTTATTTTGATTTTCAGTGGCTGAAAAAACAGCTCAGTGTGGATCGCTCGCAAAAACAGGCCTCTGCGACCTTGTCGCTGTCGGCGGGGCCCAGATATCAGTTTGGGGAATTACGTCTGTCGGCAGAGTCAAAAGCAGTTGCGTTTGCCAAAGCGTTAAGCCCATTTAGCCCGGGTGAGTTTTATGCTGCCCAGAAGCTGTCTCAATATAACCTCACTTTGAATGAAACGCCCTATTTTCAGAGTGTTCGGGTTTACCCTTTGCTCAAACTCAGGCACCAAGGCACTGTCCCAATTCGCGTTGAGCTGATCGACAAACCCGCCAACAGCTATGAAGTCGGCGGGGGGTACAGTACCGATTTAGGTGCGAAAGCGCGTTTTAAATGGAGCAAACCCTGGGTAACGAGTGGGGGACACTCCATGACATCGGATCTCAATATTTCTCAGCGTCAGCAAGATATCAGTGGTGCCTATACAATCCCTGTGGATGATCCAAACAACGATGTATTTCGCATTCTGGGGGGATATCAGTTACAGGACGACCTGACTGAAGGAGTTGATACCAAGACCTGGAATATTCAGGTGCAACGGCAGTGGTTGACATCCGGAAACTGGGTGCGCACTGCGTTTTTAAAACGTGAGCATGAAACCAGTGAACAGGATGGCGAAACACTGAAAACAGAAATGCTGATCCCCGGAGTGAGCTATGCAAAAAAACAGAGCCTGGGAGGTATGTTGCCGTACTGGGGCAATGAACGGCTGATTTCCGTCGAACTGGCCAGTGACTCCTTGATTTCTTCTACTTCCCTGGTCAAAGTGCGCTGGAAAAATGCCTGGTTGCGTAACATAGCACAACGACACTTCTTTCTGACCCGTTTGGAAGCGGGGGCAATCATTACTGACGACATTGAAGCTGTGCCCTTTAATATGCGATTTTTTGCCGGTGGTGATCAGAGCGTACGTGGATTTGCTTATCAGTCTGTGGCACCAAGGGATGACGAGGGTAAGCTACTGGGTGGCAAATATCTTACAACTGCGAGTGCAGAATATAACTATCAGTTTATGCCCAACTGGCGTGTAGCTCTGTTTGTAGACACAGGTACTGCAACGGATGACTTTAAGGAAAAGTGGGCATTAGGTGCCGGATTTGGCATTCGCTATCTGACGCCGGTCGGACCGATACGTCTGGACCATGCCTGGGGGCTGAGCAAAGACAGTAAGAGCACTCGTTTAAGTATTGTCATTGGACCGGAGATGTAATGGGATTAAAAGCTTGGCTACGCCGTATTAGCTACACCGTCATTGGCCTTTGTGTGACGGTGTTTTGCTTGCTGTTTACATTGCCCGGTCACAAACTACTGGTCTGGGTGGCCAATCACAGTGTAACTGGTTTAAAAGTAAGCTCTCCTCAGGCGCGTTTGCTGTCCAATGCCGTGCTGGACGTGCAATTTCAGAACGAGCAGGCGACCTTTCATGCCAGTCAGTTTAGCCTGTCGCTTGACTGGTTTAGCTGCGCTACCTTGTGTCTGTCAGGCAGTGCTGACAAGGTGACCTTACATCTGGCTAAGCCTGCCAGCGAGCCCGGGGTAACAGGCGAGCCTGAGCAAGCGACTGAAGCAGCGCCATTGTCCTTCCCATTTTCTGTCGCTATCAAGCAATTTCGTTTAGGGGCAGCAGAGTTAAAGGTAGCAGGACACAAGGTAAACCTCAGCAAGCTGGCAGTGACAGCCAGGGCTGATGAGCAGGGCTTTCAAGTCAAAAAGTTTGCTCTGAGTCGTGCACAGATCAGGCAAATTGACGCGCCAGCTCCTGCTGCTCCTTTTGTTATACCGACAGCGATCCCCGCATTATCATTGCCCGCCATAAAACTTCCCTTGGCTGTCAGTGTTGAACAGTTTACAGTCGCTGAGCTTAGCTATCGTCCTTACGAGGGAGAGTTGCAGGCCCTGAAGCAGCTTCGACTCAGTGCCGCTGCTGAGCAGTCCGAGTTGTCGATCCACCATTTATCACTGTCTTATCTGACACATCAACTGGCTCTGGCAGCGCAGGCAGACTTAAGCCGCTGGGCTGTGTCGGGGGGAATAGACTATGAACATTCCGATTACCAGGGCACACTTGCATTTACTGGTGACCTTAATCAACTAGACCTGTCTGCCACACTGTCTGGTAATGCACAGGGAAAAATCGCGTTGAGTGTGAGTCCGGCAGTGCCAAACTGGCCTTTCTCACTCACAGTAAACACCGAGCAACTTGCTCTGGGTTCAGGCAATACACTGCAAAAGCTGTCACTCGACGCGCAAGGGACTGCGGTTGACTATTTAGTCAATGCACATGCCAGCGTGCAACTGAGTGAGCAACTTGATTTAGCTGACCCTGAGCTGGATATACAACTGGCAGCGTCTGGCGGGCTCACTGCTTTGACGTTACAAAAGGCCGAACTCACATTGGGTGAAGCGCATACCCAGCTCAGTGCTCAGGTGAGCTGGCAAGATGGGTTGCGAAGCCAGATAGAGGGGGAGTTACATGCCTTGCCTTTGGGTGCCTGGCTGAAGCTGGATGAGACCCAGTTATCAGGGGCTTATCAGCTTGATTTTTCCAAGCATGGCCAGCTGTGGCGGGCGCAGGTTAATGAATTGGCGCTCAGCGGACAGCTGGCCGCCTTACCTTTGCAGCTGGTTGCCCGAGGTAACGTAAATAGTGATTTACATGGCGAGATCCAGACCGCCCGGCTAAGTTATGGAGACAGCCAGATCATCCTGTCGGGCACAGCCAATGAGCAACTGGATGTGCATGGCGAGTTGTCTCTGGCTCACCAAAAAAATGCAGTGTTGCCGGTGGATGTGCAACTGTCGGGACAATTTACTGCAACCGGACCGGTTAATGCGCCAAACCTCACATTACGCAGCCAGCTGGACAAACTTGTGTATCAGGATATATCGGCAATCGGAGGTAAGTTGGCACTCTCTTTGGATATAGCCAAAGATTGGTTGACCGATCTGAACGTGTCTTTGTCCGCAGTGACTACGGGGGATTTACCTGCCACAGCTCTCAATGTGGCGGGTCAAGGAGATCAGAACCACCACCAGCTGACAATACAGGTAGAAAACTCACGTAGCAGTGGCGATCTGACATTCAGTGGACAGTATGCTAAGCAGGCCTGGGTTGGTCAGCTGGATGCAGGTATGTTGCGCTTGGACAACAGTGAATTGGTGTTGATGTCACCAGCGGAATTGACGGTGAAAGCGGATCAGATAATCGTGGCGCGTCAATGCTGGACACTCTCACCCGGACAGCTCTGCTTAGCGGCAGAGCATGGGTCCCGGGGTCAGGCGAGTATTGAATTACAGCAGCTGGACCTGACGCACTTTAATCCGTTGCTGAGTAACTTAGCTGAACTAAAGGGGATATTCTCTGGCAATGCCAAGGCAAAATGGTCACAGGGCCAGTTAGAGGTACTGGATGGTCAACTGGCTATGGCCGACGCTCAGGTCACAATATTTGGTGCAACCCCGGAGCAGCTTGACGATAGCGAGGAGGGGACCGCACCGACCTTGCCTCTAGAAATAGACCGATTTTCTCTGACACTGAACAGTGATGCCCGAGAGGCAAAAGCCAATTGGCAACTGGCGCTCAGAAAGTTAGGCCATTTTAATGGTGAGCTGCTGATGCCATTGCAGGCCGAGCCTCAATCTGTGCGCGGGTTTGTCAATATAGCAGGCATAGAGTTGGGTAAATTCAGGCCTTTGCTACGCCGGTTATTGTGGCCAGATCTGGAACTGACGGGGGTCATTGCGGGTCAGGTCAACATCGACGGTGCGCTGACACTGCCGCAGTTAAGCGGACAGCTTAGCGCCCAAGACATTCAGCTAAAAGCCAGTGAGCTTCCTCTGGCCATTAGCGACTTAGATCTTGATTTGCAATTGAATGGCCAGCAGGCTCAGCTGGTTGGGCTGCTCAACACAGCGCCGCGAGGTCAGGTCGCGCTCAGCGGTGAAGTTGATTGGCACAACGCTCTGAGGGCAAAGTTAAATCTCAATGGTGAACAGTTAACTTTGACACCGCAACTGGGTGTCACCCTGGATGTAACGCCAGACTTGTCATTGCGTTACAACGGTGAGTATGCAGAGGTAACCGGGGTGCTTACTGTGCCTTATGGTCGCATAGAAATTGAAGAGTTACCCCAGGGAGTGGTCGCGGTAAGCGACGATCAGGTCATCGTTGATAAGACCAGCCCCACCCGGTCGGCCCAGATGATGGATTATCGGCTCGATCTGGACGTGCGTTTGCTTGACGATGTCAGAATTAAAGCCTTGGGTCTGGACGCTTTTCTGACGGGTGAGCTGTCTCTGGAAAAGCAGCTCGCTTCGGCCTTGCTGGCCAGTGGAGAGATCAACTTGCGAGAAGGGCAGTACAAAGCATTTGGACAGGACCTGAGCATAGAAACGGGCCAGCTGGGCTTCAATGGCCCGCTGGACAAGCCTTATATAAATGTGCGCGCAATTCGTAACCCTGAGACAACGGCCAATGGTGTTGTGGCCGGAGTTGAAGTCAAAGGCAGTATCCGCAGTCCTGAGCTGGTGATTTATTCACAACCTGCGATGGACCAGGCTCAGGCACTGGCTTACCTGCTCAATGGTCAGCCATTAGGCGATGGCCAGAGCAATAACAATACCATGCTGGCGCAGTTTCTGTTGTCCCAGAGTATAGATCGCAGCAAGGGATATTTTGCCAAAGCGGGCGAAACCATAGGGATACAGGATGTAAACCTGTCGGCTAAGGGCAGTGGTGATGATACTCAAGTGGAAGTGTCGGGTTATCTAACTCCCAGCGTCCAGGTCAGTTATCGGGTGGGCGTTTTTGCATCGCTAAGTGAAGTCGCGGTGCGCTACCGGATTTTTTCGAAATTTTATATTGAAGCGACCAGTGGTTTGTATAAAAGTATTGATCTGCTTTACAAATTTGACTGGGACGAGTAATGCACCGTTTTTTGTTGGCACTGATACTTGGCACCACCTTTTCGAGCGCGGCGTACACAGTACGAGCACCGCTAGAAATTCGAGTGACATCAGGTGCTAATCCGTATGTGCTTCAGCTGATTGAGTTGGCGTTGTCCTATCAGCCGAGACCAGTTAGTTTAAAAACCGTTGCAGGTATCCCAACGCAAACTCGGGCTGTGCGTCTGCTTGGTAAGCAATCGGGCATTGATGTATTTTGGTCTGTGACCAGTAAGGAAAGAGAGCAACAAGCACTGGCGATACGTATTCCGTTGGTAAAAGGGCTACTGGGGTATCGCATTCTGTTTGTTGATGCCAACCGCTCTGCTGAGTTTTCGGATATCAAGCATTGGGGGCAGCTCAAGCCACTGCTGTTTGGGCTTCGCCATGACTGGCCTGACAGAGCAGTGTTTGAGCGTAATGGATTTCAGGTGGTGGCATTTCACGACACAGAAAAAGCGATGACCATGCTGAGTAACAGGCGGCTGGATGTGGTGCCTCTGGATATACTGGCAGCCGAAGATTTTTCGGCACGAACTGACGTCATGGTGCATCCCCATCTGCTGATACATTATCCTTCTGCCGTCTATCTGTTTGTCGATAAAAACAATATTCAGTTACATACTTTGTTAGAGTCCGGTCTGGAGCAGGCTATTGCTGATGGCTGCTTCGAGTGGTTGTTTCGCAGCCACTTTGCAAAAAAACTGGAGCAACTGGATTTAGCCAGGCGGATGCGGCTGACCCTGCCCAACCCGACCTTGTCTGCCAAGACACCTTTGTCACGCAGCGAACTGTGGTATCAACCAGGAAAACACAATGACAATAATAACACACAACATAAACCAAGCGGTGGGCCTGGCAGCTATGCTCATGCTCACTGCTTGCCAGTCGACAGACAAGCAAGCACAGACTGACAGCATCACGATAACACAAGAGCAGCGCTCACCGGCTAACATCATAGCCAAGGCAGGCAAAGATGACTGGCGATTAGTTGCTGCGGATAACATGCTTAAGATCACCCTGCCAACAGGCCCGGTTTACGTTGAGCTGAATCCCCTGCTGGCGCCAGGGCATGTCGACAATATTAAAGCACTGGCACGGGAGGGCTTCTATCAGGGCCTCAATATGTATCGCTTTGTCGAGGGCTTTGTTGCACAAGGTGGCGACCAGGATGACAAGAAACAGCCTGTTGATGGGAAAAAAAGCATTGCTGCGGAGTTTTTCTACACCACAAGTGAGGCCCTTACTATCACAGAGCTGGGGCTGGATGATGGCTATGCCCCCCGAACAGGCTTTTTAAATGGGTTTGCGGTGGCACAGAGTGAAGATGGCAAGCGTACGTGGCAAACACATTGCCCCGGCACGTTTGCAATGGCGCGTCAGAACAGTGCAGACAGTGGTGGCAGTGAATTCTATTTTACGTTAACTGCACAGCGTTATCTGGATTTAAATACTACTGTGTTTGGCCGCGTATTAGCAGGAATGGAGCACGTTCAGCGGCTACACAGAACGCCAACCGCTGGGCAGGCTTTCAACCCTATTGTGGCTGTTGAGGTACTGGCAGACACACAAGACAAGCAACGCTTTATGGTATTTAACACACAGAGCGATGCATTTCGGGCGCTGATCGCGGCGCGACAGAACCGCCCTGAAGCCTGGTTTTTACACCAGGCCAATCATACCGATGTGTGCGCGATCACCGTGCCGGTGAAGGCATTTATTGACGATTGATCCGGACGTTAAAGGTCGTCTTATTTTGCTCGCTGGAGCGGAATGGGTTTATATCCAGGCCGCCTCGGCGCGTATATCTTGCATAGACTTCGAGTTTGTCTGGTTCAAATGCACGCAACAAATCACAATAAATACGCTCAACACATTGCTCGTGAAACTCATTATGATCCCGAAATGAGATTAAATAACGCAGCAAAGACTCCCGGCAAATCTTCTTCCCTTCATATCGGATCACGATACTTGCCCAGTCTGGCTGCGAGGTGATCAGACAGTTAGACTTAAGCAGGTGGCTGTGCAAGGTTTCAGTGACTTGAATGTCACTCTCTTGCGCCAGCAAGCCATCACGGGGACTGTAATCATCTACCGAAATATCCAGCTCATCGATACACTCTCCCGGGAGGGCAGAAAAGGGTAAACAGTCATGGTCGTCTGGGCCATACAGGGTGACGTCGACATCGCACTGGGCTGCTGCAGATAAGTCTTGTTGCAATGCCTCTTGCACCGCTTCAAAGCTGGCAAACTTGCTCTGATTGAAACTATTCAGATACAGCTTAAATGATTTGGATTCGATAATATGACTGCTCTGACAGGGGAAGACAAATCGGGCAATAGCAACCTGTGGTTTACCTTTGTGATTCAGCCAGGACAGTTCATAGCCATGCCAGATGTCTTCGCCAAAAAACGGTAACGCCTGCTCGTCTACGGCTATCTGGTCACGATTGAGCTTGCGCGCAATGGGGTGAAGCAGACTTGGGTCATAGTGACTGGCGTATTCTGTGGTCTTGCCCAGTACGGAAGCTTTTAACTCGGGGGCGTTATTGTAGTCTGTCATGTTGATCCATTAGTAGTTACAATGGCCCCGATTATAGCGAATAATGAGCGAGAATAGCAGTATGAGCGTGAGCACTTTGATCCTCGAACTTCATGATAAATTTGCCAACTCGGTACAGCAATCACAGGGCCACTGGCCATTGATCCAGCATGACGCACAATGGCCCAGCCCGTGTGAAACTGGAGAACCCAGAGGTGATGGTCTGATAGCGTGGCAGGCGGTGCCCAGAACGCCATGTGGTGACTTCAATGCACTGGCCAATGCGCTGGAAACCCAGTTTAGCTCAGAGCTGAATGAATTTTATGGCGCGACTTACGCGGGCAATATATTGGTCGCGCTGGACGGTGAAGAAGTAGAGTTGCTGCAAGCCTGGAATGAAGAAGACTTTGAGCGTTTACAACAAAATATCACGGGTCATGTGTTGATGAAGCGACGTCTCAAGCAAGAAGATACGGTCTTTATTGGCCTGACTGCACAGGAAGATGTATTGATTACGGTGCAGCTAGGCACAGGAGAGGTTTGTCTTGAGCGGGTAGGTAAAGCGCCGCACAAAGTACTTGCGCCTAACCTGACAGCATTTTTAAGTCAACTATCGGCACAGTTTTAATCGTGTGATGTTGGCGTTTGAGGTGACGCACAAGGACGTCACCTTTTCTGCTACTGAAAGTCCCAGGATATATTAGACACCAGTTCGCAGGCATCACATTTAAAATCAAAAATACCAAACCAGGGCGCTTCTAATGCCCAGTCAGCGTCACAGCCCGGACAGGTGCGTGCTTTTTCCTGAGCGAGGCTTTCTCCGCCAACCCGGTATAAATAATAATACACCGGTTTTTTGGTGAGGTAACGAATACGTTTACTTAGGTCCAGCCCACGTCGGGTAAGATCGCTGTCGAGGCTTGTCAGTTCATTGAGTGCGGCAAATTCGCACCGGGTTGCCCCGTTTATCTGGATCTGGTCACAGGCCTGCCAGTCTTCTTGCCATTTAATCAAAGCCTTATAATCGCCATTCGCAATAGCCGGAATGGTATACAAAGGAATTGGCTGGAAGTCATCCCCACAATATAACGGACTACATGTGTGCACATAGGTGGTATAGAGGATATAGCTTGAGGGGGATTGACACTGGTCGGCACCATTAGCATGAATATCCTGGCCTATCACTTTGACTTTGGGGGCCAGTAATCCTGCTTGCTGCAGCTGCTCAATGGCATGTTTCACAAAGGGGCTGTGGTGGAGCGGATGCAACGAATCTTCGAGCGGGCACATTACCCGCGTGATAAAGAACCCTTCTTTTAATACTGTAGGAAATTCATCTCCGATGATTTGGCCGTTAAAACGCAGTGCATTGACGAGCCTGTTGATTGCCTGCTCTGCTTTTTCAAGGGTGGTGTCCTGATAACAGTCAAAGGTAAGATCAACCACAAACATATTAACGAGACTCCAGCAGGGCAATCAGCTTATCCAGCTTAGCTTCAATACGGTCAAGTTGTGTCTCTGAACCGGGTTGTTCAGACTTATCACGCTGGCTGGGTTTGTCATCGCATGTTGACAGTATTTCTGGGTTATTCTTGTATGTGGTCAGTCCCGCTATGATCAATGGCATAGCCACAGGCTCCGCCAGTTTGGCTTTAGTAGTGGCAACTGTGGGGGTTTTGCCCTGTGCAACGAGTGTGGCAATGGCGTTTAAAACGGCGGGATGCATAGTGTACCCTCTGGAAACAAAAACTGAGCGCATTGTAACATCTTAGCCCGCAGAACATCACCAGTAAAACAGTCTGTATTAAGCTGTTTTGATGGGTCATCAAAAGCCGCCGGACTAACATGCGAACCTATGCCGGGCCGCACACAGGTTTATTTAACACTTGCATACTGTCCAGGCACGCTCAGCGCAATCGCGCATCCAGCTCGTCTATTACTTCACTCCAGTCAGCATCTTCTTGAAGTGACTCTTCAATAAAATGTTTTTGCCCTTCATTCCAAAATGGGGCTTCGGCTAGCAACATATCACTGGGTAGACTGTGTTGACTGAAAAAGGCCTCAATTTTGGCATCGCTGTTATCCAACCCGAGTTGTGCAAACAAGTTTTTCAGATTATGTACACTAGTATCCATACGCCCCTCTTTTTGTTTAAAAAGTACGCTATAACTATAGTAGATTTACGACACCGACCAAGTAAATTATCGTCGGATAATCAAAACAAAAAACAAGGACACTCCATGACTAACCCAGCATCCGTTACACAATTGACAATTAAACACTTACACCCGGAAGACAGTACTGTTGCAGCTAGTCTGTTGTATCGAGCCTACCATGATGACAAGTTGTTTAAAGGTGTTCTGGGTGGATCCGATGAGCAAAGCTATGAATCGCGCTTACGTGCATTGATCCGCGAGGAACTGTCTTGCTTTGGCCAATCAGCCCAGCCACTGATTGGACTATATCAGGGACAATCTTTGCTTGCGATTGCCTGCGTGTTTGAAGCGCAAACCGAATTGCAAGCGTCGCGGCGCTGGGACTGGCGGTTGCGACTCATGATGAGTGCCGGCTATCTTCAAACGCAGCAGCTGATTGATAAAGAGAAAACCATCCGTGAAGCACTGTCTGAACAGGGGCATTACTATTTTCTGTCTTTTATTGCGGTAGAGCCGCAATATCAGGGGCAAGGTCTGGGGCACCATTTGCTTAGCGCGCTGGACGAATTGGTGAAAGAGAACCCACTTGCCACAGGCCTTGGGGTGTTTGTCTCAGAACCTAACCAACATGCGTTTTTTCAAGAGCATGGATATGAAAAGCATCAGGTTTTAACTTTCAGATCAGTACAGGGGGAATTGCTGTTTAAAACTCGAGCGGCCATTATGGAAAAAACGCTGTGAGACTTTTCTCACATGGATGTAGGTCAAGGCGTTTTAGACCTGCTGATTTAACCCCTCACTTGACACTAAGTTAATGATTTATATTTATTTTGTTTTTATTTCAACTTGATGACTTAAAAAACTATCAGAAAAAGCGCCTTTTCTGACGGCCAGGATTGCGTAAACTTAATCGTGTTCAAGGACGGAAGGACATCAGCGCCAGGAAGAGGTGAAGTGGACAGAGCCAGGATGGTTCAGGAAACATCAGGACGATGTTGAACAAAGGATGTTAGGAGCGCTTAGGATAAGCGAAGTGGACAGAGCCAGGATGATTCAGGAAACATCAGGACGATGTTGAACAAAGGATGTTTGGAGCGCTTAGGATAAGCGAAGTGGACAGAGCCAGGATGGTTCAGGAAACATCAGGACGATGTTGAACAAAGGGTGTTAGGAGCGCTTAGGATAAGCGAAGTGGACAGAGTCAGGATGGTTCAGGAAACATCAGGACGATGTTGAACAAAGGATGTTAGGAGCGCTTAGGATAAGCGAAGTGGACAGAGTCAGGATGGCTCAGGATACATCAGGACGATGTTGAACAAAGGATGTTAGGAGCGCTTAGGATAAGCGAAGTGGACAGAGTCAGGATGGCTCAGGAAACATCAGGACGATGTTGAACAAAGGATGTTAGGAGCGCTTAGGATAAGCGAAGTGGACAGAGTCAGGATGACTCAGGAAACATCAGGACGATGTTGAACAAAGGATGTTAGGAGCGCTTAGGATAAGCGAAGTGGATAGAGTCAGGATGACTCAGGACACAACAGGATGTTGTTTATAAAAGGAATAGGGAAGAAGAGTCGAACGGTGTGAACAAAGTCATACTGTAAGACAAAGGATGTGCTTGGATGCGGTAAGGATATCTACAGGACGTAACCTATCGGATGAAGTCAGGGAAGAAGATCGGGTGTGTCAGGATGTATACCCGTTCAGGGGATGATGAAGCTTGGCGGCTTGCTAGTTTGTTGTAAGCAGAGGTATCGGATACCTCCCAGGAAATTCGTCAGATTGGGGCGTAGCGCAAGGGTTACGCCTTGGTTTTTTTATGCTTGTCTGTTAGCCTGACTGTGCAGTTAGCTAATACGTTAACCTGATACCTGATTGAACAGGTACGTTTTCCAAAATCGAAAGATCTATCTAATCAGCTACTCACCAATTCACGGTGCATCTACTACATCATGCGATGAGGTGGGATGTCCATTTTCTTCAGGCGCAGGTTTTCCAGGTACATAGTGCCGGTGTAGGCACTTTGCTGATCTGAACTGAACTCAAAAGCAAATTGACTTTTTATTCCCAGTTTTCCATTGCTCAGCACTGCGAGCCTGCGTTTAACACAGGCGACACTAAGTAGCTGTACGTTCAGTTTTTCAGCCTGACCAATTGCATGCTGCTGCGCCGCTTCTGCTATCTGGCGGCCAAACCAAAAGAACGCAATGATTGCGCCGATAAGAATAAAAAGCCAAAGAGTGATCATCGTTTAAATAGCCTGCCTATCGCTTTTGACAGTGTTTCACTGCGATTTTCTGTTCTAAGTAGAGCTAAGACATGTGGGCGCAAAACCGGAATTGCAACCAAGTCGGCGAAAATGCTTTCAAATAGCCCCTCTACATCGGTGTTGTGGGCTGCCTGGTCCATCAGCTTGATTAACCTGTGTGTCTCGGTCAATGTTTCCCAGCAACGTCCGGTTATGGTCAGTTGCAGGTCGGCGTGTGCTGCCAAAGGCGAATCCAGAATAGTATCTACGGCTTCGGCGATAAGCCCCAGGCTGTGGCTGCCGGACAAAGCTCTAAGATGGTTAACACAGGCTGTCAGATCATTTTTAGCCACAGCTGTTTTCAGGCCACTGAGTAAGTGTTCTGTCAGCTCAACACCAATGGCTACATGCTCTAACATCGCTGCTAAAGGTGATTGAACCGTTTGAGGAAGTTGTGACCAGCTGGCTTTTAAATTGTCCCGATTGCTGCCGTGATCCAGACGCATCGCAAAATCTGCCAGGCCCTGTACCGCCAGGTTTTGCCACTGATCTAACCCCAGCTTCTGAGCAAAGTAGAGCTCAGCGTACTCATAGTATTGCGATGCAGGCCGCTTTAATTCCGTTTTCAATAACGCATTAAATGCGGCGAGCTTATTTGCGTTGGGCGCATAGACATACGGATTATTATCCAGTTTACCCTGCGCATCTTCACCGGTCAGTTGAGTGCCTATTGCATCAATCACCATAGAGGCAAAGTGATCGCGGCTGGCGGCAACCAGCTTACTTTGTTCATCCAACGGAAGTTTTAAAAACCACACATAAGGGTCCTGGGTTGCCTGGTTATCCCAAAACTGGATTGCCAGCAATGCATGACCTGCAAGCGGATAGGGGTAAGGAACCTGAGTGGTTTCGATCTGCGCAAACTGCTTTTTATCGATTTTGGTTATGCGACGGCCAATATCATAGGCGCGCCATTGCGTGCCAGCTGAAGTCAGTAGTTCACCTAAAGTCGTAATTTGCGCTGTCATTATCATCTCACTTAATTGCGTTGAAGCGCGATTATAGCTTTATTCTCAGTGACTGATAAGAGCAGCCATAAAGATACAAACGTTGGGGGTTGATGAGGTATAATATCGCTTTTATATTTGTGTGAGGAAGCACTATGGATCACCCTGTATGGCGCCTGCTGGACGAATTGGAGCATACGCTGCGTCAGGCTGAACTTTGGCAGGCAACGCCTGTTCCGGTTGAGGCGTTACGCTCTACTCAACCATTTTGCTGCGATACGCTACGTTTCGAACAATGGTTACAGTTTGTCTTTGTCGTCAAGATGCGTGCGCTATTGCAAAGCGGATCAGCATTACCCGCCAATATGGCTATTGCTCCGATGGCAGAAGTCAGCCTCGCACAGCATCCTAAATTGGCAGTGTTACTGAGTGTATTGCAACGACTAGATTTGGCCGTTTCGGAGTAGTCGCAGTATGCTAGAAATCATTTATCAGGATGAGCACTATGTGGCTATCAACAAGCCTTCAGGATTGCTGGTTCACCGCTCGTTTCTCGACAAACGTGAAACCCAATTTGCAATGCAGATGCTGCGCGATCAGCTTGGGCAGCATGTGTTTCCTGTTCATAGACTCGACCGGCCTACCTCGGGCGTTCTGTTGTTTGCGTTAAGTTCCGAAGCGGCACGGGATATGAATCAGGTATTCATCGATGGCACAGTGCAAAAGCGTTATCTGGCTTTAGTACGTGGCTTTGCTCCTGAAGACGTGTATGTCGATAAACCGCTGAAAGAGCAGTTAGATAAAATTGCCGACAAGTTTGCCGATCAGGATAAAGCACCTCAGGAAGCACAGACCCAGTTCAACTGCTTACATCAGGCAACGCTGGATATTCCTCTGGGTAAATACCCCAGTATTCGCTACTCCCTGGTTGAGTGTTTTCCAAAAACGGGTCGCAAACATCAGATCCGTCGCCACCTCAACCATCTTAATCACCCCATTATTGGCGATGTAAATCATGGGGATAACAAGCAGAACCACTTTTTTCAGGATCATTTTGGCATTCGCCGCCTGATGTTATTTGCAACTGAACTGAAGTTTTTGCATCCTTATAGTCAACAACCCATCATCATTCGCGCCAGTCTGGGAGAGGAAATGTTGAATTTATGCAGGCAACTGGGCTGGCCGAGTACAGAAAAGGACTACCTATAATGGCATCCATTACACTTTTTGTCGGTTCAGTATTTGGCAATGCAGAAAATCTGGCGGTTGAGGTTAAAAATGACATTGAACAGCTAGGTCATACTGCAACAATTGCCGAAGTACCCACTTTGCAACAAGTTCAGTCAGCAGAAAACCTGCTGTTTATTTCTTCGACAACCGGACAAGGCGATATTCCGGATAACCTGTTACCTTTGATACTGCAAATGCAAAGTCAGTTTCCTATGCTGACGGGCAAGACAGTCGGAGTTATTGCCCTGGGTGACAGTAGCTATGGGGACACCTTTTGTGGCGCCGGACGTCAGATCGATGCACTAATTCAAGAGCTGAATGCGACTGTGGCTGAGCCTCGTCTGGATGTCGATGCATGTGAGCATTTTGAACCTTATGAAGCGGTTTCACCTTGGCTACAGAAGTGGCTGCAACACTTTTGATTTGACGAACCGACAAAAAGGCCGCTGTTGTCAGCGGCTTTTTACGTTATGAGCTTTTGACATCAACGGTCAGTTTCAGCTTTTGGCCAGGGTAGAGATATTTCTGACCCGCAAGCTTATTCCACTTCACGATTTCACTGACAGTCAGGTTAAACTTAGCCGCGATCCGTGCCAGAGAATCTCCTTTACGAACCTTATAGGTAATGGTGCGCTCAGTTGTGTTCGCAACGGGCTGAGTGGCTGTTTGAGTCTGATAAATGGTGAGCTTTTGGCCAAGCTTAAGGACTGCATTGGCCTTTAGTTTATTCCACTTAGCAAGCTGTGCCACAGTAACGTCATATTCGCGGCTAATGTCCCATAAGGTATCACCACTGGTGACCGTGTGGGTTTTTTTATTACGTGTTGCTTTGTTCGCAGCGCTGCGCACGGCATCTGGTAAGTGCTCACTTTGTAACTCGCCGTCGCTCAGCGGGACCAACAGTTTCTGACCAACCCGGATCATGTGTGAATCCAGCTTGTTCAGGGAGCGAATCGCACTGGTGCTGGTTGAAAACTTCTTGGCTATGACTGACAGGCTGTCACCCCGGGCGACCGTATAATATTGCCAGCGCAAGCGGTCTTTGATCGGGGTATTGGCCAGGCGAGTCTGGAAAGCTTCGATTTTATCTGCCGGCAGCAACAAGGTATGTGGCCCGTTCGGATCGGTTGCCCAGCGGTTAAACCCCGGGTTCAAACGATACAGTTCAGTGAGTGACATATCGGCCATTTCGGCAGCCAGTGCTAAATCGATTTGTGAACCCACTTCGACTGTATCAACGACCTGTGCGTTGATTATCTTGTTCCATTTAACATTGAACTCATCCTGGCGTTTTAACAAGTCAGACAGAGCAAGCAACTTAGGTACGTAGGCTGTGGTTTCGCGTGGCAGATCCAAGGACCAGAAATCGGTTGGCAGGTGCTTTTTGCGATTTTTACGGATCGCCTTGAGCAGACGGCCTTCGCCTGAGTTATAGGCCGCAATGGCATTGAGCCAGTCTCCTTCCAGGGTTTTATGCAGGTAAGTGAGATAATCCAGAGCGGCTCGTGTTGACTGGACGATGTCGCGACGACCGTCATACCACCAGTTCTGTTTAAGGTCGAAGCGCTCGCCGGTTTGTGGCATAAACTGCCAAATCCCGGATGCGCTGCGATGAGAATACCCGAATGGATCGAAGGCACTTTCCACAATTGGTAACAGTGCGATTTCAATCGGCATTTCGCGTTTTTCTACTTCCTCAACGATATAATAAAGGTACGGCTCAGCGCGTTTTGAAATACGATCCAGATAAGCCTGATGGCGCTGATAATAGTTACGCTCTGCGACTACGGGGCGATTTTGCGGCACATCAATAGACAACTGATAGCGGATCCGCTCCCAGACGTCGTCGAACACCGGTGGTGGCTCATCAGCTTCCACAGGTTCCTGGATGGCACTCATCAGAGTGTCGCTGATCTCGGCCGGACTGGCATGATCCAGTTGTTCGGCTTGTTCAATTGTCGGGCTGTCGAACGTAGTTTGACAACCGCTCAGCAGTGCTGATACTACCAGCAGCAAGAGAGGCTTTTTCATAAAACTCGGTCATTGATCCATTGTCAGGGTACGGCGCCGCAGAAAAATCCACAGCTAAAACCCGTCAATGTTAACTGTTTAGTTGTAAAAATTAAAGCAGTGGCTAAAAATTATCCTTCCATCGCCTGAGCACGGCAAACCTTTGCCAGTCTTCACTACACTCTGTCTGCATGTCAGCGGGCAAAGTATTTAGCATGTGTGGCAGGTTTGCCCTTATAAAAGGATTGATGCTCAACTCGCGCGCGATTGTGGTGGGCAATGTCGGCTGTGCTTGTGCGCGTTGCTGCTCACCCCATTGTTGCCACTGAATAATCTCTTCATTCTCTGGTTCGACCGCTGCTGCAAATGCCAGGTTAGCCTGGGTGTATTCATGTGTGCAATAAATCTTACAGTGAGGCGGAAGCTGCGCCAGGGTTTGCAATGACTGCCACATTTGCCGCGGGCTGCCCTCAAATAAACGACCACATCCTGCACTGAACAAGGTATCGCCAGTAAACGCCAGCTCTGGTGTCAGGTAGCAGATATGGTCCAGTGTGTGTCCGGGTGTGTGAGTAATGGTAAAGTTGAGTCCAGCAATTTTTATTTTATCGCCGTCATTCAAATGGTGTGTGATGCCATTAAAAGGCGTATTTTTTGGGCCATATACCGGCAGCTCACCATAGTGCGTGCGCAACGGAGCAATACCATCGGTGTGATCCCAGTGATGGTGCGTCACTAATATACCTGCCAGCTGTTTTTGTCGGGTCGTTGCAAACTCAATGACAGGTTCGCTTTGTCCGGGGTCAACAACCCACATCAGATTGCTATCAGACGGACATATTGCCCAGATATAATTATCGTTAAAGGCCTTGATGGGGTGGATCTGCACCGCGACTTGCGCCATAACTCATTGCTCTATAAAGTGAAGGTGTAACTAGTATAGCGAGTGCGAATAATGAAACCAGCTCTAAGTTTTCAGCAGGGGCCTAAACCCTACCAGTGGCAGGATTTTCCGCATGGGGATTATGTGCGTGCAGGGATCGAGCGGCGGATGGCGCACTGGCTACCTCGCATGTTTGGCTATCATATGCTTAAGCTAGGTTGCCTGAGTGGTCAGCTGGATACATCACAAAGCCCGATCAGTCATCAAATCTGTGTTGCGCCAGAAGGAGAGCACGTGGGAGTTTTTGCTGAGATTGATGAGCTGCCTTTTTATGAACACAGTGTCGACTCGTGTATTCTGAGTCAGTGTCTGGAATATCATTCCGATCCGCATCATATCTTGCGAGAGGCGCACCGAACGCTGATCCCGGGCGGGTATATTGTGATCAGTGGGTTTAACCCATTCAGCTTATGTGGTTTGGCGCACCTGTTACCTTTTAGCAAAGAAAAACTGCCCTGGTCGGGGCGCTTTTTTACGCCATCGCGGGTTAAAGACTGGCTGGATCTATTGGGGTTTGAAATCCTTGCTGATGAGCGCTTTGTCCATGCCTCATTGGCAAGAGGCTCGCGACTTTCACGTTTTGCACCCTGGCGGCGCTTTTGCCGACATTATATGAAGCCTATGGGCAGTGTGTATTTACTGGTGGCTCGCAAGCGGGTTGCTCCTTTAACGCCGATCAAACCAAAGTGGCACGCACGGCCCAAATGGACGCCAGCGGTGAAAGGCGCGCGGCTGAAACACAGCCGAAATCAAAAGCAAGGGTAGGCAGCTACTCGCTCTGGTAGCCGGTATCTTCCAACAGGTTACTCCCGCCAGCGGCTTCCCGGGCTAAATCATCTACCAGCTCGTTGTATTTATTGCCTGCATGGCCCTTAACCCAGCGCCATTCAATCGTATGGCGTTGCACAGCAGTATCCAGGCGTTGCCATAAGTCGACATTTTTAACAGGCTTTTTCGCGGCGGTTTTCCAGTTACGTTTCTTCCAGTTTGCCAGCCAGGACTCTATGCCCTGTTTCACATACTGGCTGTCTGTATACAGAATTACCTGGCAGGGACGCTTTAGCGTTTCGAGTGCAACAATGGCAGCGAGCATCTCCATACGGTTATTAGTGGTGAGCCGGTATCCGGCGTTGAGGGTTTTTTCATGACCTTGGTAACTGAGGTACACACCATAGCCACCAGGCCCGGGGTTACCTAAGCAGGAGCCGTCAGTATAGATCTCTACGGATTTTTGCACGAATTTGCCTGTTTTTATGTAAAATACTCCAATAGACGCTAACCATAGCAAAGTTAGGCAATCGACGATATGCATAAAAGACAAATAGTACTGGATACAGAAACCACGGGCATAGACCCCAAAGAAGGTCACAGGATCATTGAGATCGGCTGTGTGGAGTTAGTGAATCGTCGCCTGACCGGCAATAATTTTCATGTTTATATCAATCCACAGCGTGGTATTGAAGAAGAAGCGATAGACGTTCACGGTATCACCAATGAGTTCCTGCGAGACAAGCCATTTTTCCATCAGGTTGCTCAGGAGTTTTACGACTATATTCAGGGCGCCGAGCTGGTGATCCACAATGCCCCGTTCGACGTCGGTTTTATGGACCACGAGTTTGCCATGCTTAATCAGGGGTTCGCAAAAACCCACGATGTATGTGAAGTCTTAGATACGCTGGTTATGGCGCGGGATTTGCATCCAGGTCAGAAGAATAGCCTTGATGCCTTGTGTCGTCGTTATGATATAGACAACTCAAAACGAACACTGCACGGCGCATTGCTGGATTCCGAGATCTTATCGGATGTTTACCTGGCCATGACCGGGGGACAGAAGAAGTTGAACCTGGCTCAACATAATGAACAGGCACAACAAGGTAGTGGGGGGGGAATACGTCGTCTGAATGCTGACAGGGCCCCGCTAAAAGTGGTGCTGGCGACAGACGAAGAGCTGGATGCCCATGAAGCACGTATGGAGCTGGTTAACAAAGCCAGTGGCCAGAGTTTATGGCAGCAATAATGGCTGTCAGGTATGACATCGATAGTCAAAGAGAAAGATTAACTTTTTATGGGGTAAACGAGCATGCGGATCGGCTTAGCAGGATTGATGTTATTATGTAGCGCGTTATTCAGCGCGATGACGATGGCCGAGACACCGCAAATAACCTTGCTTGAGCGAGACGGTAAAATCAATGAAATCCCGCTGCTGGATAACCGTTTTCGCATTGACCACAATGTGAAGAAAATCACCTTGCTGTTCTTTCGTGCGCCCGGCACGCCAGCCGTGGTGTTGGTTAAACCCGACGGCAGTAAATATTACGCCACACATGCCATTGGTGACGAAAAGCTCGAATGGTATGACGAGATCAGCTATGACCTGGTGATAGTCACAGATCCCATGCCGGGACCCTGGCAGGTGTTAGGTCAGATCCGTCAGGATAGTCGAGTGATGGTGCTAGGTGACATTGAATTGCAAGTCGACCCCTTACCGCCACTGATCTTTCGTGGAGAAATGCTTAAAATTCAGGGGCAAGTCACCAATGATGGCCAGCCTGTCGACATTGGTTATTTCCGCGATGTAGTTACCCTCTATGTGGAGTTTGTCAGTACCAATAACGATCAGTACGCTAATTTTGGCGCGGGCACTCAAAGTGTGGCCGAGTTTAAAGATGATGGCCGTGAATTCGATGAGCGTCCGCTCGATGGCATCTTCACCGGCGAATTTCGACTGAACTTTCCAGCAGGTGAGTGGCAACCTGAGTTTTTTATAGAGACCCCCATTCTTAAACGCCGGGTCGTTAAAGATCCTATCATAATTGCAGAACCGCCATTTTCCTTTGATTTAATGCTGGCCGGGCCGGAAGAGTTTGAACATCAACTGACAGTTCGGCTCGCCTCTGAGGTGGTTAAGCCCGAGACCGTCATTTTTCAGGGCAAGATCTTATACCCCAATGGGGAAGAGCAAATGTTTACTCTCAATGGGGAAGAACGCCTATATCGACAGCTGGCCATCAAGAATTATGATTGGGGTCGATATAGTGTGGAATTGTCTGCCTTTGGCGAAAACATCAATGGCCGTGAATTTATGGCTCGTCTGCCGGATTACAACTTTGAGATAGAACGTCCGATAGAAAAAGTCCCTGAATTGCCTGAGTCTGAGCGGCCAACGCAGCGCGTTGTTGCCCCATCTGAGCCTGAGCCCGGACTTAGTACTGGCGTAATCGTAGCCATTGTCGTCGTGGGAAATGTGTTGATTTTACTTCTGGGCTGGCTGGCAGTGCGCATTTTTGTACAGAAAAAGCCCATCAAACTCAAAATAAGCCTGCCGTTTTTGGGAAAGAAAAAGCAGTTAGATTTAGAAGAGTTAGAGCAAGATAAAGAAAACTCGGGCAAACAGAGTTCAAAAAATGATAAATCAGCTGATATTTTGAACCTTTCGATGTCGGATGACTAAAAATCCCCGATTTTTTCAAAAAAGGTGTTGACTCTTAAGGGGGGCATTCGTATTATTCACGCCGCTGTCAGGGAGCACACCTGAACAGCGAGAGAACAAGATGCTGCGGAGTGGTAGTTCAGTTGGTTAGAATACCGGCCTGTCACGCCGGGGGTCGCGGGTTCGAGTCCCGTCCACTCCGCCACTTACTTTTTCTCTTATAAGCGCACGCTGGAGTGGTAGTTCAGTTGGTTAGAATACCGGCCTGTCACGCCGGGGGTCGCGGGTTCGAGTCCCGTCCACTCCGCCAATCGCTTATTCTGTGTAGTACTTCTTTGGAGTGGTAGTTCAGTTGGTTAGAATACCGGCCTGTCACGCCGGGGGTCGCGGGTTCGAGTCCCGTCCACTCCGCCAACATCTTTAAGAAGTGCACCGAGCTAAACCACCGTGGAGTGGTAGTTCAGTTGGTTAGAATACCGGCCTGTCACGCCGGGGGTCGCGGGTTCGAGTCCCGTCCACTCCGCCATCTAGCCAGGGTTTAGTTTGGATTTTCAGATTTAATGTAATCTGAGTTTATGACAAAACGACGTCACTAACATCGTTATTTACTCGTGGAGTGGTAGTTCAGTTGGTTAGAATACCGGCCTGTCACGCCGGGGGTCGCGGGTTCGAGTCCCGTCCACTCCGCCAACATTTTAACGAGTAAAAAAATTGCATTATATCTCTGCGGAGTGGTAGTTCAGTTGGTTAGAATACCGGCCTGTCACGCCGGGGGTCGCGGGTTCGAGTCCCGTCCACTCCGCCATTTGATATAAGCATAAAAAGTCATACCACTGCGGAGTGGTAGTTCAGTTGGTTAGAATACCGGCCTGTCACGCCGGGGGTCGCGGGTTCGAGTCCCGTCCACTCCGCCATTTCATGTAGTAATACAGTTATAACCTTGTTTAAAAGCCTTCATACCTATCTAAGTCCCGAGTCTCTTTACTAAAGCTCCCAATTAATATTAGGCTCACTACACCTATAATGCGGTTCGCTTGCCAGATTAAACCGATAACGGTGTTTGTTCCTTTTATACCAACTTGCTTAATTAAGTGTTCTATTTTGAGGCGAGAAAATATCGTCGATAACACCGCTCTCGCGTCCTGCTATCGCTGAGGCACCTACATCCATATAGGCGAGGCAAAAATTTCGCTATTTAGTTGCTCTAAATGAGAAATTTTTAACACCGTTAGCGGCATATTTGCTCCTTCAAATTGAACAGGTATTAAGTGAAATTGGTATTATGTGTTGCCCAAAGACACCAAGCCACTGCGTTGTCCTATTTACTTTATATGTATTCGATGGAATGATGGTTCGGTAAAGTATCGCCTGTATCGTCGGCTGACATTCCGACACTTTGGGCGGTAAGAATTAAGAGGCTGACTTTCGATGAGACTCAAGTTACTAATGGCATGTTTGACTTCCGTGCTTTCAGCGGGTGCGCTTGCGGAGAATTTAGATCCAAAAACGGATTTAGAATATGCGCAAGTTATGATGGAGTGCTACACAGAAAACCTCCCAGCAAATGAAAGATGGGAAGTTTTGAAGTTCACATACGTCAGAGATAAGACGGATAAAGAGGGGAAAAAGGAAGTTAACATATCGGCCAAATACAGCGCTGACAATCGATCCTGGAAAGATGCACCGTCATGCCATCCGCTCGCTCCAATCGTAATTACTGAAAGCTTCCTGAAGAGTACTGGTAAATTCGATGATAAATTTAAAAGTATTGAACTCATAGTTAAGTGGGTCGGTGACTTTAAAGTAAATATAGTTCAGAAATAAGCTTAACTGGTCCCGGTCCTTCGAGTCGGGTTCGCAGTCCTTGGCCCGACCTCGCTTTATGCTTTGAGCTTTAATGCACGCTAATAGGGTGATCATTGACCACCAATGACTGGCCATTTTTCTGAGCGCGAAGAAAACTGGATATCAAAACATCATTAGATAGAGTGTTTATATCATCGACCTCTTCAACCATGCAAAACATGACAGATTCCCAGCCTAAGTCTTTAATGAAAGTCTTGAGCTGACCGATGTTCTCTTGATAATTTTTATCGGTTGTAAGCAGACCGATAGAGTGCTTGTTGCCTAACTTGTACTTGCCCTGTTGAGTGGTCGAGCATTTGGCGTACCCACTCAACACGTAAACTGTATTAGCGCTTTTATTCATATTAGTGACGTTCTTAAATTTGCATTTAATTTTCCGATGCATTTTTCAAACCAAATTTATTAGTCGTCATGATTTTAATCTAAGTCACTGACTTTTAGTGGGTCTTTCTCATTCGCAAGGGAGGCCTTCAACAGGAGTGTCAATTTTTTACAGGCAACTGAAGGGGCGTACTCAACATTGCCTGGATTTGATATAAACGACATCCAGCGCTTTTGGCCCCTGTTATGACGTTTGAATGGGGGCGTGAAAACGTTCAAACAGGCGTCACAGCCGTAACATTCAACAGATTTGCAGTGGTCACTTAAGCAGATTTTTTGCTTGCATGATATTCATACCAAATGTGCTGCGAAAAGTACGGCTAAGGTGTGCGCTATCTGCGAATCCTGCAAGATATGCCGCTTCCGTTGCTGACCTTCCACTAATGAGTGTTTGTAGTGCACAAATCAATCTTCGCCATAACAAAAAAGGGCGCCACGCTATGCCAACCTGCTCTTTAAACAGGTGAAGAAATCGACTTTTTGACAGATTGAGTGTTTGGGCCACGTCGGCTGCGCGCCAGTGCGCTGGTTTAATACAATCAGCAATAAAACACGCATCCAGATCTCTGAGTAAGCTCTGAATACGCTCATCAGTGACAGAGCTTTGATTCAAGTTCAACAATGCTTGCGCAATAGACATTGATTCGAACAGGGGGGTAAGGCGTTTAAATGCGCTTTTTTTGTCAACGGGGCTGTACGCTTTATTGTCAGCACTAAGCTCAAAAGAAACAATGGGCTGACCCTGTAATTTTGCTTCCAGCTGCTCTCCCAGCTGGCTAGTTGGTTCGACCAATAACACCCACCCTTTGGACATCTTAAGGCAATGCCTTTGTCTGGAAGCGATCACTGTTAAACTTTGGACAGACTCTCCATTTAATTCACAGACCGAATCCCTGGATGGCCAAATCACCTGAATCGCAACATGTTCATGATGGTCGGCATCTAATTGTGAGCCGTAAATGAGCACAAGGCCTGTGTCTATCCATATATTGGGCGTTATCACTGAAATGGTCCTGAGGTTGTCTTAACCGCTTTTATCTCTAGGCGCACGGCTTAAAGCGCCTGACAATTTGTTGTGCCCCAAACGGCAAATATGAGGCAACACATTTACTCTATCTTGCCATATTTCCCCACAGACTAAATGGAGTTTCTATCGAAATCTTCATTGTGCATTATGTCTGTTGGTCATTTCATTCGACCTATTTCAAGTATTTTGCTAAATCGTCAGGTATAGGCATTGGCTTAACGGGGCTTACATTGGTTCCGCCCGTATTACCTTTTGGCACCCAAACTCGGGAGAAGATAATTGAGGCAAAGATCCGGGCAACTTGCCCTAATACTTCCCTGAGGTTACTTCTTTTGTAGCCTAATTTGAGCATCCACCAGTGCGACTGCGTGTGAGGGATCGTAAAAGATTGCCCCAGTATGTGTGCCCTTTCGAGGTGATAAAAGCTCTTGCTGTAGTCGGCTTGCTGATAAAGCTTTTTAGCGGCAGCCATTTCGTATTGAAACGCCAGCTTAAGTTCTGATTTCATGGAAAGCTCCTGTTTGATTACATGGTTAGGCCGTTACCAGCATAAATGTGTTGCTCATAATTTTAAGCGCTGAGGACTAGAATGAATTGAATAAACTGGCTACCGTGATGTGGTTTTTTAGCGTTGGATGGGTCAGTTATTTCTTTCAGCTTTTGGTCGTTCTTAATGAGCCCTTGTGATGTTGTTAGTGACGGTGTGCGTGCAGTTGATACAGCAACATTAAATATCTCAACCTGAGCAGGCTGCCTGTAATCCAGCTGTAATTGCCCCTCCATGAAACCAATAATATCCTTATAAAATAAGTGTGAAGGCGCTTACTGGCTGCGTCTTGAGCTGTGATTATGCATTCATTTTGTTAGTAGTTGAGAGGTTGGCAAATTATCTAAACATCTTTAAGGAAATAAAATGTACCAGCGTTATCAACCTCGATTAAAAGTCATACTGTTGTGTTGCTCATGTGTGTTTCTGAGTGCGTGTTTTAAAGAAAGCGTTGCTCAGGACCACACAATTGGGCCAAAAAAAGTGGGTTTGTTTAAGCAAATACTGGCAGATTACTGTGATACGTCGTTTTTTGGCACTGTCTATGTCACCTCGGGTGATGATGTTGTGTACGAGGCGAATTGTGGGCCAAGAAATCTTTCAAGCTATACGCATTTTATGAGGATTGCGAAGCAGCATAATATTGATCCAGACACCTTAGATCCAGAGTATCAAGTTGGCTTAAATACGTCAGACTCCAAATACCGTATTGGCTCAAATACCAAAGAGTTTGCAGCGGCTCTGCTGCAACAAATGCTTTCTCAGGAAGAGATTGAAACAAAGACCATCGGTGATTATTTATCTTGGTTTCCTAACAATGAATGCAAGGATATAACGCTTCACAATTTACTGACTATGTCGTCAGGCATAAATAACTATAGCAATGACCCCGAAGTATATTTGAACTGGGGGTGGCGGCCATATCTATATGAACCAGGTCTAAATTTGAATGGGCCTGAGGCGTTCAGTAATCGTTTTTGTACCTGTCAAAAACAAGAGGTAATCCCCAGCTTTACACCCGGCTCGAAGTTTGAGTATAGCAACTGCAATTATTATCTCATTGGTAATATTATTGAGCAGCTCAACGCTGGAAAGCAAGGTGACATTCCCTCCGAGTTTTACTTTGGCAACATCTTGAAACAGGACATACTAAGTGAGTTAAAAATGCATGACAGCGGCACATTTAATGCGATTGGTGTCTATGAAAACATGACGACTGGCTATGTTAATAAAGATAATCTGCTCTTGTCTGACACTACAGGTCGTTTACCGGAAACGGGCGTGTCTGATTGCCAAGCTATCACGGGTTTGCCTGATTGCGCAGATATCTTAGAAAGCCCTTATAGCAACCCAATGGTGCTGTATTCTGCGGGCAACATGTATTCCACTGTCAAGGATATGCATCTTTGGGATAAGGGCTTGTATGGCGATTCGATTCTTAATGATGAACAGAAAAAAAGGGCGTTTACGCCTTACCAAAAGGCGGGTAATGAAGCTCAGGATGACAAGGAGCCTCAGGACCAAAATTCTGATAGCGTGTCTCAGTGCGAGTATTTTGGCTATGGCTGGTTTGTTAATTACATCCCTAAAACTTACACAGAGGAACTGGACTGTCCAGATACGCCTATTTCACCTGCTGAGATGGAAAAACTGCAAGGATATGAAAAGTTTGTAAGTTACTCTGGTAATTACCCTTATTCCTGGGTGACGAGTTTTTCAAGACTGCTGGATCGCAAACAGGCCGTGATGGTATTTAGTAATTATAATAAAACGGGGTATGAGACAGATTGCATAGCCCAGGAGATCCGTAATGTTATTTTTTATAACAAGGCGTATCGCTCAAAGCATTGTCAAAACGTTTTGAATGGTGGTGTGCAAAAACAACTTTTTGAATGGTACTAAGCAATTTGCGTGCTTCTCAGTGCTTTTGGGCTGGATCCGGCCTTTATATGCGACAAAGGCTGGGTATATAGCACAACCACAATCGTTGTCTTTGATTGTGCAAAGGCTTAATGCTGAAATGCCTTGCTGAACCTGGTTCTGCAAGGCAATAGCTAAATCAGGACAGATAAACCAGAGATTTGGCTTAGTAATCCTCTGACTCATCGTCAGACGAATTATGTGCTTGTCTGACGGCTGGTTTTGCCAGAATTTCCACATAGAAAGAAGTGAGGTTTTCTTCCTGTGTCTTGTCAATCAACTTGTTCAGTTGTGATACATGTACAGGCTCAGCCTCGGCTTCTGTGTTGCCAAATTGACAGTCAAAGTCCCAATAATCCGCGCCAGCTGGCAACGTTTTGTTGCGCTCGCGCTTGAGATATTTTTTAAGCTCATGCTTTACGGCGTCAACGCGTCGTGCAAGTTTGATTTTTGGGTGAGTTAGTTCAAATGTTTTCTTCATAGTTGCCTTCAAGCAGGAATTACTCAATCGGCAAAAAGCATGCCTGAGTAGGGAGTGTGTACTTATCAAGCAAAAAGCTTATATCCGGATAAATACACAAATGTAATACGCTATTTTACGTTATATTCTGCAAGCTGGCGAGTGAGTAGATGTATGTACTTCTCAGATCCTGATACTTATAGGGGTCTGAGTACAAAGGATGAGTTTAACGCGCTGATTTTTTTGTGTCTTTTGTATTGTTTATATAATCGGTGCTTACATTTTGCTTTTGAACGCTGTTTGTCAAAATGGTACCCTGCCTGTCGAAAAAATCATAAAAGGGAACCTATGCAAGTCTCAGGAAAGCACATATTGAAATACGGTGTAGTCATATTCTCTACGCTTTTTACCACCATTTTATTATTCGTAGCCTATAGTCTGCTGGACTTTTCTGCAGAACAAAAAAATATTCCCGAGCGCGTCAATATAATAAACGACATAACTCAGCTTAACCCAATTGAAGTGTCGGAAGTCGTTGTGCCCACCTCAATTGAGGATATTCAAAAAGCGATAAGTACGACAAAAGGCAAAATATCCATTGGTGGAGGGCGGTACAGTCAGGGTGGTCAGGTCGCGCTTGATGACCATTTGCACCTTGATATGAGGCAGTTTAATCAGGTTGTTTCATTTAGTCCTGAACAAAAAGAAATTACGGTTCAAAGTGGTATGCGCTGGCGTGATATTCAAGACATTATTGACCCTGAAGATCTCTCGATAAAAATCATGCAATCATACTCAAATTTTACTGTTGGGGGCTCGCTGAGTGTGAATGTACATGGTCGTTATATGGGAGAAGGGCCCATTATACGGTCGGTTAAGTCACTCAAACTAGTGCTGGCTGACGGGCGAGTTGTGACCGCTTCTCCTGTACAAGATTCAGAACTCTTTTACGGAGTAATAGGTGGTTATGGTGGACTAGGTGTGATTGTGGAGGCGACGTTGGAGCTTGTACCAAACACTAAAGTGGCCCGGGAAACGGCTTATATGCATATTGACGAGTACAGTGCGTTTTTTCAAAACACCGTCAGGGATAATTCACATATCGTTTTTCATAATGCAGATATTTATCCACCACATTACACTCATGTGAATAGTGTGAACTGGGTCAAAACCGATAAGCCACTCACCGTGACAGAAAGACTTATTCCCAGAGGTACAGAGTACTGGTGGCAACCCAAAGCAACTCAGTTTGTCGCAGATTCAAACTTTGGTAAATGGGTGAGGCAGCATGTGTTTGAACCTATTTTGTATTCATCCGATGCTGTGCAGTGGCGAAATTATGAAGCCAGCTATAGCGTCAGAGAATTAGAACCTAAAAGCAGAACAGAGTCTACGTACGTGCTACGCGAATATTTTGTACCTGTTGAACGATTTGATCATTTTTCCAAGAAAATGGCAGATATATTTAAAAAGCATGAAGTAAATGTGCTCAATGTCTCCATTCGTCATGCACTACCTGATACCGGCTCTTTATTAGCATGGGCCAAAGAGGAAGTGTTTGCATTTGTTGTGTATTACCGCCAGGGTACGTCGGAACAAGACAAGCAAGCTGTCAGGGCGTGGAGCCGAGAAATGATTGACGCGGTTGTTTCTGAAGGTGGCACTTATTATTTGCCATATCAATTACACGCAACCAGTGAGCAATTTCATGCCGCTTACCCAAAAGCAAACGCATTTTTTGCTTTGAAAAAGAAAATAGACCCAGACAATCGCTTCAGTAATAAATTGTGGGAGCAGCACTATACTGATGAGTTATTCAGCTCTGGCTTTCACAAAGATTAGCGGTGCGCATAAAGGAACCTCAAGAGCGGGCACACAGCAACAACGTGCCCGGCCTGCCACAGCAAGTAAAGCCGCAGCCTGAGCGGCTTTAGTACTCACATTCACCACTCTCGCAGCAAAATAGAAAACGCCTGCTATATTTTCTGCCCATAATTGCGATACCAAGCGTACTCGCATGTGTCAAGTTCGTCAGAGTGATAAAATCCATGCAGACCGCTTACATCACATCTGTCAGCCGGTAAATTTATCCCACTACCAGGCGATTATTGGTGTCCCTACTGGATAGGATCTGGCCTGCATCAAATTCAGTTGCGTGTTTTGCCATACGGTCATAAAGCAGCACATTAACCGTCGCGGCGAGATTCATGCAGCCGGTCGTTGGCACATATACCACGGCATCAGCGGCATCCACAATCTCTTGTGGCAGGCTACCATCTTCGGGTCCAAAAACGTATATTGCATTATCGGGGTGAGTAAATTGCGGCAGTGGTGTTGCGCCTTCCACCAGCTCGATACAGATAAGCGAGCGGCCTGGTACTTTTAAGCTAGTTAGATCATCAACCTGTTGAATTGGAATATTATCGGCGATATTTTTGGTGTCAGTATGGTACTTGGCGGCCTTTGCGTAGCGATTACCGTTAAAATAAACTGCTTGTGCATTATAGCAACCCGCAGCTCTTAACACGCCCCCCACGTTAGTTGGCGACTTAGGGTTGACCAGGCCAATCGCGGCAAACGATTCACTCATACTTTTCACTCTCAATATACGGCAGCAAGGCTACCGGGGACGCTTAACACAGGCAGCGTAGCTACCAAAATATCTGGCAGACGATTGTATCATGTGGATGATTTTGTGCCAGCCAGTGTGGGTGGTTAATGTCGCCATTGCATTTTCAGTGACTTAAGTTATCCAGATTAAGCTCATACTTGGCTGATAGCCTATCAATTACGCCTTCTTGTCTGGCTTTATTGAGTGGCGCTTGCATCTTTTCAAAAAAGGTTGGAAGTTGCATTAACAGACTCCAAGAGACCACCATTCTCTGAGTTTAAGCCAGTTTGATGATTGGTGCATTTGGGGATTGAAAGTATATTACTTTGTCTGTATTCTGGAAACTGGTTTTATAAAAGGAAATTAAAAAAATGAAGCTCAATTTAAGCAAAAAAAACATCAAAATGCTGAGTGCGGATAATAAAAAATTGCCAACTCAGGCAACCCCCGCAGTGGCTGGTGGTTATAACAGTACTGTATGCACAAGAGATTGCATAACAGATGATCCACAGTGCAGAACATATAATCCAACACGCCTGACAGGTTGCTGCAGAACAACTATTTGCTAGTTATAAAGCTAAATACACTGTATTTCTGAAAGGCAAGTTTTACTTGCCTTTTTTGGTTTTGCTTGTCTTTTATTACTCTCTGATTCAGTCTTCTGGTCCGTCTAAAGTAAAGGTTAAGTGCTTACGCATATCTTTTAGGATCACTCCTTTTTTTAGCATTGCGGCGCTCAGGCGTTTTTGCCACTTTAATAAGTCTGGTTTGGCAGCATCCAGCGCGGCTTGCTCTTCAAACTGAAAGCACAGCAGCAGTGAACCCGGGAACAAGTGATATTCCACATCAAACCAGCACTGCACCATTCCGGGGATTTGCGCACGCGCCTGTTCTTCGATTGCATCGGCAACGCTGAGCACCAGCGCCTGCTGTTTTTGCTGGACTTTAGAGAGCTTTTTCATGGAGTTTCCAAGTATTATGAATATAAGACAGTTACGTCGAATTATACCCGGTACCTTATAGAGATAGGAAGTGGAAGTAAGCTGAGGACGGATCTACAAGGTTACAGTCTGACTTTTGAGTCATGAAAACATAATGAACTTATCGGCATCTATGCTGCCTGTATTTTTCGAGCTAGCAGCGGGGTTTGTCTATTTTGCCACATTTGGTTTGCGTTGACCGGAGTCAAGGTTTTTTGCCGGTTCCCGGACGTTTGTTGTCCGGGAATGAGTAAGGACCAGAAGGGGAGGTGACTATTATCTGGACTGTTTATCTGAGGAAGCATAACAGTTAATATGAATCATTGTGTGATAAATGTCCGATATCGGTGTGATTAATAACCGGAAGTGTTCGGAGGTATTTAGCCTGTTTCAGCCAGTTTATACACTTCTGCTCTGGTAGGGGCCTGTGCTGTACTATAGCTTGTAAGTTCAACCCCTTCACCAAATACTTCGTGCAACAGGGCTTGATAGTCTTCAGGTGAGCGTTCAGGCGAGTACCTGAATAGCTCTTTAAGTACTTCTCTTTCTATACCTCTTGTATCCGCTACGTTTAGCAGGGGTTGGCCTGCGTCGACAAAGCCTTTTTCATCTCTGCTTGCCACAACCTGGCCATCAACGCTGAACACACTGGTCTGTGGCGTTTGTTCAAACATCAGCTTTCTGCGATAGTGTTCTTCGGCTGCAATTTGGTCCGTCAGATACTGGTCACGATGGCTTTGCACCTGCTCACGCACAAAGTCTTCATAGGTTTCGCCATAGCGTAGCTCAAACACTTCGGCATTGGTTGGTCCTTTGCCCTCGGCGTAAAATTCGAAGCGGGCATCGGGGAAGTGTTGGGCAACGAGTTGTTTTATTTTTTCTGGATCTTGACCGGCCTGTTTGAAAATATCGGCCATAGGACCCTGACCGTATATGGCGCCGTCATAGTTTTGTGACGCGACCGCTTTGCCTTCCACAAAGATAATGGTACCCACATCTCGTTGCAGTCCTTTTTGGATATATTGTTGCTCCAGCTCTTGCGGAGTTTTAGAGGCGGTATGTAAATCGGCCAGAAAATTACGCTCTCCCGAAAACTCGGTAATGTCTTGCGGCTTGAGCAAGTAGACCAGATTGACTTTACCGCGTACATCAAAGCCATTTTGTGGTGTATTTACCTGCTCTGAGTGCTGCCCTGTTTGCTTTTGAACATAGTCGGTGCTTTGTGTCGCTTTAGTGGGTTTCTGATATGCGTTGTTCACCTGATACGGGTTGGATGTAACTTGCATGTTCAGCTCCTTTGATAAAGTTTGAGTTAACGACAAGTGTTCCAGCACTTGTATTATCCGTATCAAGTAACGCAAGTTGCATACCATAAATTAAAGGGGGGCTATAAAGCCGCTGTCGCGCAGTAATAAGAATCTTAGGGGAGCGGATAGAGTTAGATGAGCGTGAAAAGTGGCAATGGTTTGCCGCTAAGGGGGATGTCACCAAAGCGGCAAACTGGCTATATGACTAGTCTTTTTGCTGTTTCAACAGCGCATCTAACTTGGCTTCGACTCGCTCAATGTCTTCGCGAGTAGCCAGAACTTGATCTGGTTTACCTTCTTCTTCATGCATCACTTGCATAGCGTCAACTATGATACCGATAAAGAGGTTCAGTACTGCAAAGCTGGTAATAATGATAAAGGGCACGAAGAACAACCAGGATTGCGGAAACAGCTCCATCGTCGGACGCACTATGCCCATAGACCAGCTCTCTAAAGTCATGACCTGGAACAGGGTATACGCGGATGCGCCGATGCTGCCAAACCATTCTTGCATATTGGGATCCGGGTGCTGGCCAAATAGTTTAGTCGTTAGTACCGCAGAGACGTAAAATACGATCCCCAGAACGCCGATGACCGACGCCATACCCGGTAGTGAGTGGCCCAGTGCACCAATAACCCGACGCATTTGTGGAACAATAGAAAACAACCGCAAAACCCGTAAAATACGGAAAGCACGCAATACCGAGAGCGGACCACTTGAGGGAACCCAGGAAACGGCCACAATAATCAGGTCAAACCAGTTCCAGCCCGACTTGAAAAATTTAAGGCGATATACCACCAGCTTAAGCACAAGTTCTATGGTAAAAATCATCAGAATGACAAAATCGATTTTATGCAGGATGGTGGCGTTGTCTTTACCAAACTGAGTGGTCTCCAGACCTAAAGTCATGGCATTAAATAAAATGACTGCAATCAGAAAGTTTTGAAACCATTGGGCTTCAACGAGTGCCGTCAGTTTCGACATAAAGGGAGTAGAGGTTGTCATGGCTCTTTTTTAGGTAATTTTAAAAGTAAATTATGATGTCGGGAAAAAGCGATTTTTTCAAGGTTTCTGGTTGTGGAGAACACATAAAAATCAAACTAAATCGGTTTAGAGACGATTTTTCCCCACTTGAAACTCAGCTTGAAATCAATGTATTCACTTGTTGACTGGTGTGGTATGAATACCTAGCTATCTGTTTCTTCAACTTGCAAGACATAACAATCCATCGGTAACTCAGTTATTATAAGCCACTTGTACCGCTACGGGTAATTTAAACAGGATGGTTTATTCCATGAACTCACTACTTAAAATAGTTACGCCCATTTTCTTCTGTAGTTTGGCAATGACTTTGGTTGCCTGTGGTGGCGGCTCGGACGCTGGGGCGACACAGTTGGAGTCGCCTGCTCAACCTTTTGTACCCGGCGAGCGACTGCAACTTGAAGCGATTTCCTCGACCTATACAGGGGTGTCGTATCCATTAAAAATTTACCTGCCGCAAAATCGTACCGCGAACAAAACGTATCCTGTGATTTACTCGTTAGACGCTGAATGGCGTTTTGAAACAATTGCCGATAGCCTGGATAAAAACGAGATGGAAGTGATCCTGGTCGGTGTAGAAAATTACGTCGATGAAGGCTATCAGCATCGAGAACGCTACTCACAGTGGCCTCTGGCAGAAGATTACTTTGCTTTTATTAGTAAAGAACTCGCGCCACATATTGAAACCCAATATCCAGTCAACCAATCGGATCGGACTATTATGGGCCACTCTTATACAGGGCTATTCGTGGGTCTGGTTTTGCTGATGGATGATCCACAGCAGCCATTTTTTCAGCGCCATGTGTCATTTGATGGTAGTTTCTGGGCACATACCGAGTTGACCTCACAGCTGGTTGATGACAGGCGGGCGTTAGGTCAGGCATTAAAGAGTCGCACCATTTTGGTTGGCGCTAATGGCAGGGTAGGCAATGTCGTCTATGTGCGTAAATTCGACTACTGGCTTGAACGTGCGAACTTTTCACAACTGGATCTCATTTACCTTGAGTATGAACAAGAGCATATTCCAGTGGTTGCACATTCGGTTGATGACGTACTCACTACTTTATATCGATAATAACTACCTGCGAGGTCAAAGTTGTTGTCAATTCGATGTATCAAGTGAGAACTTGAATGTACCACGTTTTAATTTAGTGTATTGATTTAAAAAGAAATAGATATGAGTATAAGATTAGATAATGCGTTTTGTGAACAATTAATGCGCCAGGCTGATGAAAGCCCCAGAAAACGCAGTCATTATAATTTACACCAGGCTCTGGATGAACCCGTGCAACGGTTGGCAATTGCTCTGAAAAAGGGCACTTATGTCCGCCCACACCACCATCCTAAAAGTAACAAGTGGGAGCTAATGCTTGCGCTCACGGGAAGTGTGATGTTGATAGTGTTCAATGAACAGGGCGCAATATTGGAGAAGCTTGTACTGAGCCCGGGAGATGCCCTCAGTGGGATTGAGCTCCAGCCTAATACATGGCATATGGTATATCCGTTAACTGACCACGCCATCATTCTTGAAGTCAAAGAGGGCCCTTATACGCCGTCGGTAGAAAGTGATTTTGCCCAATGGGCACCTACCGAAGATAGTGAACAGGTCGAGCACTTTTTGGATTGGGTGGATGAAGCTTCTGTAGGCCAATCATACCGGATGGCTCAGTAGTAAATTGGGCTGGTATAACTATATCTGGCAATACAAATTAGTTTCTGTATTTGGTACTCTGACGGTTCAAATAGCAAATATCAGAGGCATAAAGGTAGAGGTGGGATTTCCCCATCGATACACCCAATCAGGGAGATAACTCAAGGAGATAGCATGACGTTGTGGCAGTTACTTTTCTTTATTCCTGCCTGTTTTGCCCTGAATATGGCACCAGGCCCTAACAATTTATTGAGTATGAATAATGCGCGCTGTTACGGGTTCAGAACAGCGGTTATTGCAGGTAGTGGACGGATAGTCGCTTTTACAATCATGATAGCTCTGGTGGCGTCTGGTCTGGCCGTGGTTTTGTATGCTTCTGAAACCCTGTTCTTTACCATTAAAGTGGCGGGTGCCGCTTATTTGCTCTGGCTTGCCATTGCACTTTGGCGATCAGAAGTCAGTCCGTTGGCTGAAGTGAGTCGGGAAAAGAGTCGTTTTGGACTGGCAAGACAAGAGTTCCTGCTGGCGGCGGGTAACCCAAAAGCGATTTTGATTTTTACCGCATTTTTACCTCAATTTGTTGATAATAAAGGAAATGTACGAGAGCAGCTGTTCTCTTTAGGCTGTGTTTTCCTGGTACTTGAGTTATGCGCCATTTCTATCTATGCCCTGTTTGGCTTATATCTGAGGCAATGGTTTTCTAAGCCGCACATGGTGAAACGTTTCAACCGGGCATGCGCGGCATTTCTGGCGGTATCTGGGGTGAACTTGTTGTTTAGCAGGCAAACTTAACTCATCTGAAATTCAGATACCCAAAAAGGCGTCAAGGCGCTTTGATGTGACTGAGCGTTTGGTTATGCCTATGGCCAACTCAGTGGCCCCAACAGCCAACAATGTTGCACTGAATTTAAAAATCATAAATGGGGTAAATGCGAGGATCAGCGCCATATTGATCAGGCAAAGTACGGCAACTAACCACACAATCGCAAGCAGCTGGGTTTGGCTTTTATTTATTCTTTCTGGTATTTGCATTGTTTTTTCCTGTTGATAGGTCATCTGTGATGACTGATTAGTGTTTTTTAATAAGTCGTAGCACATTCCTCACTATGGCCTTTCTGCCCTGTGCCAGAGCCAGACCCATTAATAAGGCACTCAGCCAGATAGCCGCCTCTGTCGCCAACGCAACGCTTGTCACCACTGCGAGCCTGACTGCTTGGGTATCACTGATAAACAGGACCGAAAGCATCACTATCCAGCCCAGAGCAACGCTTGTCCAAATGGTGATTAAGGCACGTTTTTTATTTGCTTTTAATATGGTCAGCATAAGTATCTCCTTAATATTATGTGAGTGAATTTGTGTTTCGTTGGGGTTAGTCGCAGCACGCGGGTCGTTTTTACAAATAATTTTATCTATTCTGCATCTTTTGTTTTATTACTATGATTTTTAAGCGGTTTTAATTTTTCTTCTCGTTTTCCAATGGCTGAGAATGAAAATAGTTCGAATTGTCTGTAATAAAGGTAAACCTGCGCCGACTAACAGAGCATAATCAATATAAGGAATCGTTATGAAAAGTCTTAAAATGCTGTTTTTTGCCTTGTATCTGACTGTGTGCTGGGAACATCTGTTCGCAATCTGGCCCTGTTCAGTAAAGTGATTGGGGTTGATGTTTGCCAGGGTACTGTTTTTAAAAACCGGCTGGTTGTAATAAATGTCAGATCATATCGACTAGTATAGGCAAGTTTATAGTGAGTGGAGCAGTATCAGTGACTGAGCACATCAAGGATCAGGACAGGTCGCACATTGTTGAGACGTTTTGGCCGCAGATCAGGCGTGCGGCGAAGGGTTATGAGCAGCGCTCGGCGTTGTGTGAGGAGTTGTCTCAGGATATGGCCTTTGCGCTTTGGCGGGCGCTGGGTAACTTTGATGGGCAATGTAAGTTAAACACTTATGTGTATCGGGTGATCCACAATGTAGCGGTTGATCATATTCGCAAGTACAGCAGACAAAAGGAAGATGAATGGGCTGAGGAGCAGGCTCACTGCGCTGATTCACCAGAAGTAAACATGCAACAACAGCAACAACAGCAGCGCCTGGAAAGGGCTATTCAGCAGCTGCCTTTGAGTCACAGGCAGGTGATGATGCTAAAACTGGAAGGAATTGATACGGCTGAGATCAGTGATGTGCTGGGGATCAGCGAAGCTAACGTCGGGATCCGGCTGCATCGTGCCAAAGCGCAACTCACAGAGCAATTAATGGAGAAAAACTAATGGATAATCATGATTTTTCGGATTTGGCGCAGCTTTGGCAGTCGACGCCTGCATCCCCACCACCAGCATTGGAAAAGTGCATTCAGCGTCATAAAAAACAGCAGCTTCGACTCTTTTTTGGTATCGCTCTTGAAACACTTATCATGTTGTTAGTGAGCGCTTGGTTTGTACAGGCACTACAGGAGAGTGCACCTTTAGTCACTCAATTTTGGCTTGGTTTTGGCTGCGTTTGGGGCGCGAGCATGTACTTACTGGTGAATAGAAGTCGCATGATCAGTTTACGCATATTAAAAAATCAGCAGCTCTCACAGTCGCTGGAAGCGCATCAGCAGCTGCTCAGACAGGAGCTCTGGCGCTGGGATCTAAGCATAAAAGCCACTTTGCTATTTGCGCTGGTACTTGTGCTTTTGATCCTGGTTCAGTACGCGATGAGCTCGATATTTTTGCCTAATAGCCTGTTAGGCTTGCTGGCAGTGGCTGTCCTGTTACCTGTTTTTAAGGCCAAAAAACGCCGGGCACGGCAGGTATTGAAAACACTGAGTGAGTAATTACTCAGTGTTTTTCTCAATTAAATTGCATGTTCTCTGTTCTAAACTCACTTACAAGCTTGGTGTGGTTACGTGTTGACTAGCCATGCCGCGACTACAAAGCAAGCCGAGGAGATTAAAATACCCGTGAAGGGTACTTTAAACCAATAATTTTTTGCCAACAGGAGGTAACTAACACCTACAACCGATGGCAGAACTGAAAACCAGATAGTGCCCGCGACAACATCAAAGTGGTTGATGCATAGAGGAATGTAAAAGGCTGCAAATAACAACGCACCAAGGCTATGGCTCGCGTTAAACCCGACCCAGGCTTGCCACATATTGGTTTGTTTTGTGATTCTGGGAGAGGTATTAAGCATGGCTTCTTTCACAGCCAGGTTGTAGGGGTCGAACTTTTTAGAGAAGAAGGTATAAACCAGGTGGATCAACCCCAGAAGGCCAAAAATGGAAGCACCTGCAATGAATAATGTTTTTTCCATAATGTGTTGTTTCCCTGTCGCATCGCGCCTCACTCTGAGGCATTCCCAGAAATTAGATTTAAAGTCATGTAATAGACATGCACGGCATTGTTTTAATTTACTGCGCTAAAAGCTAATAATATAACAACACCATGTGTGACTCTGCCATAGTACACGATGTGTTCAGAAAAAATTGTCCCTAAATTAATAGTTGTGCACTTGGGTGATTGAAATCCCCATCAGCACCAATTTAGGGTGGGTGTTTTGCAAAAAAACGTGATGCATTGCTTAAACAAACTAGCTAAGCCACAGCGCGACATCGACAGTTTACTGCCTTGGCATGTTAGCTTTTAGGCGTAGTTAGCCGCACGCTTACGGAGCGAGTGTCCTTAAGCACCTCAGATAAAACTGAAACAATATTTATGAGCTAACCAAGCCCGATCGTCTGGCTTGGCTAGCATGTGGAGACTTGTGACAATAAGTTATAAGGATCTTTGCAATACTTGCTTGAGGTATTAAGACGTTTGATTCTTTTCTAAACGTTCAGTGTCTATACTTGAAACTATTAACAAGGAAAGCACAAGGCCGCAGATTATGGCTCTCAATGGATAGATAAATAGTTCATAGTTGTAGTAAATGAAGGTCCAGTTATAAAACATATCGGCTATTTCTTTGTCTATCCCAAGCTGTGCCAAATTCCGGAGTATATTTTCGGCCAGTGCAAGCCACATTACGATGGTGATAACACGGTAGACGCCCGCGATAATACCTTCAGCATGAGTCAAGTGCACTTCATGTACTTTGTTAACATTGAATTTAGTAAGCCACTTTCTGGAAAGGTAGATTCTTAAAACTAACACTCTGATTGCTATGTAGCAGATCAAAATTTGTGTACCAAAGATAAAAGTGCCCCAGTATACCATAGGTATACCCCCTTTCATTGGGGCGATAAAAACGAGCGCATATTCCAGTAGAGCGGTTGCAAAAACTATCCCACAAACATGCGTCACATTGACGTTATCTTTCTTAATAATCATTACGCCTGCCGTTAAGCAAAGCATAGACAAGACATAGGTGCTTGCACCCAAATACTGTATAGCGGTGAATGCGACAGCTGCTACAATGACAACGAGCAAGTTAAATGCGTTCATTTCTTTACCTTAAAGACTGCATTGTGTAGTTAAAGGCGGAGGGCTTATCTTTGCATAGTGCGGTCCACCTGGCTTAGCTGTTCCGGTACCACCAGCAATAGACTTAGATTGCTCATCAGTTAATTTTTTTAGGCTACGTTTTCTGAGAGTAAGGTTAGGATTTTTCTTCATTATCAATTCCCTTAGTGCGCTGTCTCGCTCTTAAAATACCCTTTGCTTCTACACTAAATTTGCAATCGGTTAACTGTCTAAAAATAGACGTAAAATCAATCTTACATGCCTTGCTCCAGACAATAAAGTACTCAAGTGGGATTTTACTGACTTCTTTCTCATAGTTGATATATGTGTCCCTAGAAATACCCACTAAGTCAGCCATTTGTTGTTGTGTTTTTCCTGCCAGAAGACGCATGTTCTTCAAGTCGTCCCCGGTTATCATGTGCGGCCTGTCCCTCACAGTCACGGTTCCTTATTCCTGTTCAAACGAGTACTTGTCCAGTACCTTTAATTGAGATTGAAAGATACTAACCATTTAATAACTCATTTGCAACATTGGGCCAGCAAGGCGGGAGAGTTCAAAAGTACCTAACACGCAGGCCATAGCACGCACTCGCAGACCAGACATCCACACCAAAACTTGTGTGCTTTGCTCGTGCAGGTTCAACTGGAGTGACATAGAAGTGAGTGTCTATTTTTGTTGTTAGTTAGTCGCTTTTTCGTAAGTTGTAACCACACTAGCAGACATAGAAAGGAGTTTTAGTAAAAGCTTATAGACACAAAGTAAAACAAAGGCTGCAACTGTCATAAAATCCAATACCATAGGCATCACCTCCACAAACATTTTAACGACATCAACATTCAACTCGCATCGGTCCGTAGACAAATTTCTGTCAGTTTATTTCAGTATTTTCTATGCTGTAGTGGGCCGGGTTATGCAACATTAGCATCACATCTTATTCGTTTCAACATCAAAGAAATGTAACTAAGAGTATAGAAATCTGTAGATATTTCTTTCTCTAGTTTTGGTAGTTTATTAAGCAGTTCATCTTCACTAAATTCTTTAAGCAATATTTTGATTGCTACTGTATTTAGTTTTCCTTTTTTGCGATGCAAAACTGACGAACGATTGATGAAAGGGTTATTTCTAAGAGATTCAAATTGTTCTAAAATTGAAGCGCTAAATTCCGTGTCTGGGTAGTAATTATCTATAATATCACAGCCACGAAACCTGTCTTGAGGTAGGCTTTTGATTTTTGGGTTGCCAAGAATAACAGAGGATTCAAAGAAAGTATGCTTTAAAGATGTGCAATCAAAATTTGTTGCTGTGATAATACAATTTACAAATTTAACGTTATCCATCTGACATTTTCTGAAAAGTGCGCCTTGCACTAAGCAATTTTCAAAGGTTACTTCGTTCAAGTTACAAAACTTGAATTTAGCCCCAATTAAAGAGGTATTTCGAAATAGAGCTCCTGTAAAATTAGTCTTACAGCTTTCAGTTTTATTAAAATTTTTATTGAAAAATTTGGCACCACTCGCATCTTTGCAATTATAGCTATAACGCAAAGACTTTTTGTTTCTTGGCATATAATTTCTCCGATGCTTCAGACCTATTTTTGACGGCTAACAATTTATCCGCCCCCCAAATGTCGAACATGAACCGACAAAACGCGCTGTATTACATTACCCTATAGTTCCATGGAATAAACGCATAGTACACAATATGTTGCAACTTAAAAGGCGGGGCTGTGCGAAACTTGGACAAACTGGGTCGCAATAACGTGATTAAACAACTAAGAGGGTACTGTCAAGGTCCGGTGTTGTGTGACTTGGAAAACCTGATTTGGATACGCTCCTAAGTTAGCGAAGCCCTGGGTTGCTCGATAAAACAAGCGGGCAGAGCCTGCCTTGTTACTGTTTTTCTGAGGTGTGGGTTTGCTGTTCTACTAGCTGGTAAATGCGGCTCAGTTCATTGATTAATTGGCTAATTTTGTCACCATCCGTAGAGGCTAAAAGCACATTTTATAATTCAGATAGTAAGGCTCTTGCGTCTGACATCAGCTGCTCCCCTCGCTCAGTAAACAGGATTTCTTTTTGTCGTCCTGTACCCTGAACTTGTTCCAAGTATCCTAGCGGGCATAGCTCTTTGACTGTTTTAGCTACCATCTGTCTTGTAACCCCCAGTTTCCTGGCTATCTCTGAGCCAAAGTTCACGCCACATTCAAGCGTACTCAAAAAAGACAGTAAAGACGGGGTGAGTGAAGTATGCCCTTTAGCGTAGCCGTTCAGAAGACATGCAAGCAGGCCTACTCGGTTTGACATCGCTGGAGCGTCCATCTCATCACCCACCTTCGTTAGTGCCAGTGTAACTCCCACTTAACCTTCCCATGCTGTAATACCTAGCGCCTCGCTTAATTGGTGGAATAAAAGTTCCTTTTCTGGTGGATTGTGACGCGATTTTTATTTCTTCCGTGTTTACAGGTTTGTTAGGTTATTGTCGAGTAGCGCATGTACAGTAACTGTTTTATTTATTGCCTTTCTTACTTTTATTATTTGTCGCATCGAACTTTCGGCCCACACTGAGTGCGCTGTTTCCTCTGACATCTTGTTTTTTGCTAACTCAAGAACTGCACGAGCACGATCCAGCGATCCCTGTTTTGACTCCCGCAGAATGGCTTCCGCTTGTATGGCATAGGCATAAGATGGTATGAACTCTCCTTTTTTAATTAAGTCATCTATTGCTTCAATTAAAGCTGGATATTGTCGCTCGTCCTCTGTAGCGTTCCAAGCTTCTGAAAGAACTATGTTTGGGCTATCTAGCGTTAAATTTCTGACCATATCCATTAACTGTCCATACGCTTGATCAATTTCTTCTTCACTGCCAATATCTATTGCTCCAGACAGCATTCCCGCCTTAATTGCTGCAGAATTTGGCCTTTTCTTATTAGCAGCTTTCATCAATCTATAAGCAAGCTCATCAAGCTGTAACTGATCTGCGGATTGAGCTGCATTAAAGATAAAATCTGAATCGAAATTCTTTTTTTCTTGCAAGGACGACAGTAACTCAAGAAGAGAAATTGCGTTACTACGCCATGGTTCTTCATATATTTTTTCCCATTTTCCACTCTCTTGATCAGCGCGATATCTATCTGTGCTGTCTGAGATAACTTGACCGATTTTTCCTTCAATATCGAAATCAGCTGTCACCTTGTCTAAATTGGAAAAGTTACTTAGTGCTACACTATATTTTCCACTTATTTTTTCGAAGTTTTTATATAGTTCTAGCGTGTCATCTATAAGAGTCTTGTAGTCCAAATATTTTTGTTGTCCCTTAGGGTACTGGCGTGCGACTTCTTCCTGAATAATCGTCCCAATATCAGAAAATTGTTTTAGACCAAACAATCCAAGTACAACTGATATTCCAATGAGGAAGTACATGAGCAGTTTTATTAACTCCGAAACCGGTTTTCGTTCTGCGTTCTCATGCTCCAAAATTCTCAATCTTTCATCGATACCAATTAGTGTTTCTTCATTCATAGCTCACATCCCTAATAGATTCATTGAAATCCAAACAATTTATTCACCCCAAAAGGTCGGAATATAAACCGACAAAACGGGCTGTATTACACCCCCTTATGGTCACACGGAGCAAACTGGAAGTAAACTAGATGTTTGGATTTTGTTATGGGTTGTGTGGGGTTTGGACAAACTGGGGCGCAATAACGTGATTAAACAACTAAGAGGGTACTGTCAAGGTCCGGTGTTGTGTGACTTGGAAAACCTGATTTGGATACGCTCCTAAGTTAGCGAAGCCCTGGGTTGCTCGATAAAACAAGCGGGCAGAGCCTGCCTTGTTACTGTTTTTCTGAGGTGTGGGTTTGCTGTTCTACTAGCTGGTAAATGCAGCTCAGTTCATTGATTAATCGGCTAATTTTGTCACCATCCGTAGAGGCTAAAAGCACATTATCTAATTCAGATAGTAAGGCTCTTGCGTCTGACATCAGCTGCTCCCCTCGCTCAGTAAACAGGATTTCTTTTTGTCGTCCTGTACCCTGAACTTGTTCCAAGTATCCTAGCCGGCATAGCTCTTTGACTGTTTTAGCTACCATCTGTCTTGTAACCCTCAGTTTCCTGGCTATCTCTGAGCCAAAGTTCACGCCACATTCAAGCGTACTCAAAAAAGACAATAAAGAAGGGGTGAGTGAAGTATGTCCTTTAGCAATGAGTCGCTGAGAAATATGCTGTGTCATCGCATCATTGAGTTGCGCTGCATGCTGAATGAGTTGTAAAGATTGAGATTCCACCATAGGAACCTCATTTTTTGTAAACTGAGTTGACATAAATGAATTCTACACATAACCTATGTCAACCAAGTATACATGCGAGTCGTTGCAATGTTAACCCTCACTAAAGTAATGCGAGCAAATGCTACCAGCTGTTTAATGTTTGGCCTTGTGTTTGTCATTAGTCCGGAATTGGCTGCCACCTTTTTGGGCGGAACTGCGCCACCGCCATCATGGGTTGTGCTCGGTTTAGGTATACTGCTTATTTTCAATGGTCTCCATCTGTTATGGGCATCCACCCTCCGACCACCGTCAAATAACCTGATTTACTACTTTTCTGCCGGCGATGTTTTATGGGTGATTGCTTCCATGTCGCTTGTATTTGCAAAGGTCTGGATCACAACAAAAGAGGGTATCATTGCCACAGTGTTGGTTGCTGGGTTAGTGGCTGCATTTGCAATACTGCAATTCTTTCATAGAAGGTCAGCGCGCATGATGAAAGAGAGGCAGACTTTATAAGACACCCAGCCCTGCGCAGATAAGTTGCGGCTTGGCACTTTTAAATTTGTCCGCCCTGTTCACAGGGCCCCTGGCTAAAGAGCCGAGTGCAGAGATTATCGAAAGGCCAAGTGAATTATCACTCGGCGCCTCTTATCTGAAATACAAATTCGCTGCCCTGACCAAGTTGGCTGTTTACCTTGATTTCTGACTTGAGCAGTTTTAATAGTCTGGCGGTTATGGCCAGGCCAAGGCCTGCATGGGTTTTTTTGCAGCCTTTACTGTTACTGGCCTGATAGCGCGCTTCAAAAATATAGGGTAGCTCTTTGGGACTGATCCCAACTCCTGTGTCCTGAACTGCAATATCGTAACCGCCATCCTTGGGATTTATGGCGATAGAGATAATGCCACCAGCCGGGGTGTGACGCAGTGCATTCTCTATTAAGTTACTCAGTACGCGTTCTAGTTTGGCGATGTCTGAGTACACTACATAGTCACATTCTGTGGGGGTGACGCGCAGGGTGATCTCAGCCTGCTGGGCTTTGAGGGCAAACTTGGCGAGCACATCGTATATGAGTTCACCCATATTAAAGACCTCAAAATGCACCTGAGTATGTCCGGATTCCAGATGTGCCAGCTCGAAGATCTGGTCGATGAGGTTTTTCAGTTGCGCACAGTTTTTCAGGGCTATCTCCATGTAACGCTGCATGTCGCCGGTTGCTGCAGATCCTCGCTCAACCAGTTCGAGATAGCCCTGTAAAGAGGCTAATGGCGTGCGCAAGTCATGTGACAGATGCGCCAGCAGCTGACGGCGTTGCTCATCTACCGCTGTTAGCTGGGACATCTGCTTATTGATGGTGTGCAGCATGGTGTTGATACCGTTGCCCAGCTGATGGATTTCGTTATCCTGTTGCTGCCACTCAAGCAGGGGGGCTTGTTTGATATCAAATTTATGCGCCTCAACGGTGCGAATATATTGATTCAAACGCTTCAAAGGTTTGGTCATAAAACGGAACAGCAACAGCAGGGTAATAAATAAAAGCAGCAAAAAGACACCCAGCCATACGGCTTGCTTTACCAGCTGATCAGAGCTGTTGAGCTGCGCCACAATCGAGTCATAAATCGACGAACCTATAATAACGTACAGATATCCCTGCAGCTTTTGTTCGTTATACACAGGTGCAACAGAAAAGATCTTTTGCCCTGTTAATGCGCGTGGATCATCGCCATACACCGGGAGTCTGGCGGGGGCATTGATCAGCTGTACCAGCGGACTTAAATTAATCGATTCGCGTTTTACCTCACCTGGTTTGGCAGAGTAGGTGAGCAGCTTGCCGCTGGGGTCAACAAAATAGAATTCAAATGCCGGGCCCAACACCATCAGGGTATGAAACAGGTTCTCCAGCGCCTTATAGTCGTAGACTCCTTGCTGGAGTAACGGGTTATCTTGTGCCAGATGCTCAGCTAGCCCAATATGCAGTTGTTGCTCTGCCTGTGCACGTGAAACCGATGACAGATTCTGGGTCCACCAGACAAACACCGACACGATAAGCATAAAAACGGCCGTGATTATCAGTGCGAGGCGGTGATAAAGAGAGAGAGTCATTGCATTTCCTGCTGTAGCGGTTTGGCATTAAGTTTGTAGCCCACACCCCACACGGTTTCTATGATCGTATGATCGGTAATTTGCTCAAACTTGTTGCGAATGCGGTTAATATGGGAATTGACAGTGTGTTCATAGCCCAGATGATCATAGCCCCACACCGATTCCAAAAGCTGAGCCCGGGAAAACACCTGGTTGGGGTGGCGGGCAAAAAACAACACTAAATCAAACTCTGTGGCGGTAAGGTCTACGGGGGTTTGCTGCAAAGTCAGTTCATGAAAATGCGGGTCGATATGTAGTTGGCCAATCACCACCGGGCTGGGGCTGGGGGTTGTTGCCGTTTGTTGCTGTGGTTCGCACAGCAGCTTAATGTGTCTGAGCTGAGCCTTAACTCTGGCCTGAAATTCCCTGTAGCTAAAGGGCTTGCAGATATAGTCGTCGGCCCCCATTTCAAGGCCAATAATGCGGTCCATTTCACTGCTTTTCGACGTCATCATGATAACACTGACTTTGGGATAGCGTGTTTTGATCTCCCTGCACAAAGTCAGGCCATCGACTTCGGGCAGCATGATGTCGAGTATGACGATGGCATAATGATGATTGCTCAGATGTGGCATAACCCGATCTCCACTGGCAAGATGTTCTACGTCGAGATCCAACTCGTTCAGGTGAACGCGCAATAGATCGGCAATGTCGGCATCGTCTTCAACGATAAGCACTTTTTGCTGCATAGCAGGTCTCCGCACCGGTGGCTGACACCGGTTGTTCGTGCTCCGCAACCGCAACGGTCACGGAGCGGTTCGGAGACTACTTGGTTCTTGTAATGGTAACCGTCATCAGCGGGTTGTCGAATTTATGACTGCTCGTCAATACAGATGTTGTCAGCCCATCATCCATTCCAACCACACCAGGGTGCATAGCCACCTTGTTTAACGCTTCTCTGTCGGCACTAAATCCAGTGCCACCATCCGCCGGGCCGGGTATGGTGCCCTGAGCTTCTGTGTTGGCCTCTGTGCCCGCGTCGTAGGCATGTGTCGTGAACGTCATGGCTTGACCCACTGTCATTGCAGACACATCCAAAGCATTAAGACCGGTAAAGCCATCATTTGTATTCACCATCATGGAGATCAGAGATAACTTTTGTCCGTCAAGCGAGTCATGGGTCAGAGTCAGCTGGGTTTTTTGTCCTGGTGGTAAGGGGGCAGTTGCGCTCGCTTTACTTTGCACAACACCGAGTGCAAGCAGGTCGCTGTTATCGCCTCCCTCTGCCAGCACTTCCAGTGCATTGCTGGCTGGCTCGCCCACTTGCCAGAATTGTCCTTCCTGGTGCAGTGCAACTGCGATGGGAGACAAGGGCTGTGCATAGGTCAGGTTTGTTGCCGTGATCATTAACTCGACGGTCGTCGGAGTTGGGTCAACCGGGTCAACTGGGTCAACCGGATCTACTGGGTCAACGGGGGCAGGGTCATCGACCATTTGCATATCTTCATCCGGCATCGTAGTCGGCATAGGGTCGTCATTGTCACTGCCACACGCCGCCAATACTAAGCAGGCTGCGGGCAGGGTAAGTCTGAATAGTTTCATAATGGACCCCTTACTTAACTGTTACAGTCACTTTAGCAACTGGGTTTAACCAGCGGTGAACCGTATTGTGCAAATCGCTTTTACCGCCTGTTGTGTCGTCGTCACCTATATTGCCGCGATGAATATGAACAAGCGTGTTACTTTCAGTTTCCGTCACACCGCTGCCCTGAGTACCTGGAGCAGCGCCCGGAGATGCGGGGATCCCTGGGGTGTTAGGTGCGCCAGAGCCATCCACCACCAACTCATTGTTTGCCTCTGTTCCGGCATCATAGGCATTCAGGTAGATATGATATGTGCCAGGTGTGGTTGGAATGGGCCAGCTATTGAGACCAACGAAACCGTCGTTAGTAGGCAGCATCATGGCGACGATAGACAGGCGGTCGTTTCCGGCATCGGTTTCCAGACTGGTCATTGTTGAAGCAACCGGTCCGAGCAGACCTCCAGCCGGGTTTTCCATGGTGTTGGCATTGACACCTGTCAGTATCTCGCTCAGACCGGTTAGTGAACCACCTTCGGCCATCGCCTGAAGTGCTTCAGACGCTTGCTCTCCAGCTTGGAATAACATGGCGTTGCTGGTATGGGCACTCACCAGTAAGGGAGTAAAGTAAATCCCTTGTGTCAGGTTAGTGATCTTAACGTCCAGAGAAGCTGCGCTGGCTGTGCCAGATGCCAGTAAAATACCTGTGATGAGGGGGATGATGCGTGTTTTCATAATTTACTCTTGTTGTTTGGATTTGACCCTGACAAGCATGCAGGCAAATTATGGAGAATCGCTCCCGGAATTATCACAAAACCATCACAATGTTGTGACTTTTCTGTCTGGCCTGGTTTTTCGGCTGATTTTCTAGTGAAATTTGAGCCTTGGTCGGTGGATAAGTAAAAACGGTAAATTAGTGGTATGTATAAGAAACTATGTCAGGCAGATGCACTCAAGCCTGCTGGGTGCATATTCTTACATTAAGTAGAATAAAGTTTGTGGACAGAGGGGAGTGTTTGAATAGGTGCTGGATAAAAAATGTTTAAAATCAACCTGTCTGATAAGCCCGCCTGATAGGTAATTCGTTCAGCGGGCTTAAACTTCACTGGGTGATTAGCACAACCAAGAAGTTTGTGTGCCTGGGCAGCGATGATCTGACCAGCAGTAGTAAGTTTGCTCTACACCACCAGCAACTTGTGGTGTCATGTTTGCAGGTACGCCCGCTTTGTCGTTAGATAGGGCTTTCATTGGTTTCTTTTTTAGTTTTAGTAACATAGTTATCTCCTTTGTTTGTTACGGTAATCAAACTAACATAGGACAAGTGTGAAAACAAAGTAAAATATTTATTTAATTAATCTGTGATAGGCTGTGGTTGGTATTACCTAAAACAACAACAAGGAAACTGTGATGAAACTTAATCTAAATAAAAAACAGCTCAAACGTTTAACCTTCTCCGGCAAAACGCTGGAAGGTCAAACACCGAATGTCGCTGGTGGCGCGGGTTCTTACTACGCTTGCTGGACAGAGCAAAAGTACTATTGCATGACGTGGGACGCAGATTGTCTGACACAACGTCGTTGCCAGACCTGGGAAGGGTGTAACTAACAGGTTTATATAAGAAGGGGTGGCTACTCACCCCTTCTTTGCTGGTTTATACCGCCTGTGCGACTTCGGTCAGTGTCGGGTAATCCGTGTAACCCCTGGCACCACCGCCGTACAGGGTGCTGTCATCCATGTCATTTAAAGGCGCATTCAACCTGGCTCTTTTTACGAGATCCGGATTTGCGACAAATAAAGCGCCCAGACTCACCCCATCGCACAGATCTTGTTGCAGTACTTTGTCAGCAATTGCTGGCGTGACAGGCCCGTCTTCCCAGTGGTTATGTGGGTTCAGGATCAATGCCCCTTTCCATAATCGACGTATTGCATCACTGGTTGCACGGCATGCAGCTTCCATAATGTGTAGATAAGCCAGCTCGGTGGGCAGTGCTTGAATCAGCAGGTTGTATAACTGTTCGCTGTCCGTTTCGGCGATATCGTTGAAGGTATTGTGAGGCGAAATACGCAAGCCGACGCGACCGGCGCCAATGGCGTCTGATACTGCCGCGACTATTTCCAGCGTAAAACGTGTTCGATTTTCAATGCTGCCACCATAGCAGTCTTGTCGCTGATTGGTATTGCTGGCCAGAAACTGGTGCGGCAGAAACCCGTTGCCAGCGTGGATTTCAACCCCATCAAAGCCGCCCTCAATGGCGTATCTGGCCGCTTGTACGTAGTCTGAAATTGTACTTTGGATTTCATCCATTGTGAGCGCCCGGGGTGGGGCAAAGTCTTTCATACCATCCGGCGTATACGTCTTACCTTGCGCTGTAATGGCACTGGGGGCGACAGACTGGTGTGCACTGGGATACAGGCTGGGGTGACCTATGCGACCACAGTGCATGAGCTGTGCAACAATTTTGCCGCCTTGTGCGTGTACCGAATCGGTTACTTGTTGCCAGCTTTTTGCCTGCGGCAGTGTGTGCAGTCCAGGCGAATTCATATAACCCTGGCCAACCTGGCTGGGTTGTATGCCTTCAGAGATGATCAATCCGGCACTCGCGCGCTGACCGTAATAGGTTGCCATCAGCGCCGTTGCATGGCCGTGTTCTGTGGCCCGGTTACGGCTCATTGGTGCCATTACAAATCGGTTAGACGTAGCGATGCTGCCGTACTGAACAGGTTCAAATAAAGTGTGCATAGTATTTTCCTTAAATTTTCCGAAAAGTATTAAGATGGTTTGGTACTTAGTTGACTGTGAACTTTGGCGTGTGAGCACTCAGCCTTCGAGTGTGTAAAAGTGTGTCGCTGAGAGATAACGATGGCCACTACAATGGCGCCGGCGCCGAGCAATTGGCTGGGTGTCAGGGTTTCATCAAGAATGAAATACCCGAGTAATGCCGCACTCAGCGGGCTGGCAAACGACACAAAAGACACGCTGACCACGGGCAATTGTTCAATGGCTTTGAACCATACCAGATAAGCCAGCAGCGCGCCGACCAGGCTCAGATACCCATATCCCAGCAGGTTATTAATGGTGAGTGCGGCAGGTAAGCCTTCCTGAATGAGTCCAAACGGCAGTAAAAAGAGTCCCCCAACAGTCAGTTGCCAGCCTGTGAATGCAGCAATAGACACACCCTCAGGTTTCCCCCATTTTTTGGTCAGCACCAGGCCAGTAGCCATCGACGCTGCACCACCCAGCCCGGCCAATAAGCCCTTTGTAGGTAACACCATACTGGGTTCGAGAACCAAAATTGACAGGCCAGCCATGCCTGTCAGGCAAGCAATAAACTGATGGAGCTTAAGAGATTCTTTGAGAAACAGCACACCCAATATCATAACCAGGATAGGTTGACTCGACATCACCAGTGCTGCCACCCCTCCCGGGAGCAGGTAAGCCGCTACAAACAGGCAATAAAAAAATCCGCCAATGTTTAATATTCCAAGGGTGAGTGTGCGCAGCCACCAGCGCCCCTGAGGTAAGGCACGGGTAAATAACAGCAGTAGCAGGCCCGCGGGTAGTGCCCTGAATACCGCCGCCATTAAAGGTTTATCAGCAGGCAACATCTCTGTGGTGACGACGTACGTACTCCCCCAAATTGCAGGGGCAATCATTGCCACGAGCAACCACCCTATGGTGTGTCCTTCACACCTGTGCTGCCGTGGTATCGCTGATCTGATCAATTCAATGAGTCTGTTCATCGCTTTCTCCGTCTGGAAACTATCTTGCTACAAACAATCTTTATATAAAGATTATTAGCAACGTATCTTCTTGTCAAGTATCTTTGTATGAAGTTACTTGTGTAATATAAGTTCAGTCCAGTAATTTTAAAACTATCAATTATTTAAGCTATGAAGGGTTGCTGATCGATCGTGCCAGCCAAGGACCACAGAGGGGCTGTGTGCGACTATATAAAGGTACGGAACATTGAGGAAACGGCGCTGTGGGGAATGGCAAAATGCTGAGCCCTGTCCAGCTCAGTGACAGGGCTGATGTACAGGCAGTGAAGCCTTAGTCGTGCAGGATAAGCTGTTCTAAATCTCGGTGTAATACATCATCATCACCCAGATTCAGCTCAATCAGTCGCTTCAAATGGGTCACACTGTCGAGATCAATCTGGCTGCAATGTACGCCAAGGTGGCCTTCTTCGATGTGACGGATCTGCACTTCCATTGCAATCTGTATGTCACTTTGTGGTAAGGCAAAGCGCAAGCTGGCTGGTTCGTCTTTGAGGGGCACATACCCCACCGGTAAAGTCAGCAGGGCGCCATTCAGTGACAGGTCGATCACTTCGCACTTATAGTCTCCGCTGGCAGTCATGAGTACGGCCGGGTTAGAAAACAGTACGCGTGAAAATCGTCTACGTTCTTTCATTAGTCTTCTCTTAGCTTGTTTATCTATAGCTTAGCCAGTTTTTTGCCGAGTCTCCACTTCACGGGCTAATTTCTGGTTTAAATCAAATATAAAAAAGCCCTGAAAATCAGGGCTTTTATCTGGTATTACTGGTGATTAACCAATTTTCTTGTACTTGATGCGCTTAGGCTCCGCGGCTTCTGCACCATAGGTCTTTTTCAGCCACTCTTCATATTCGGTGTAGTTACCGTCGAAGAAGTTCACCTGACCTTCGTCGCGGTAATCCAGAATATGTGTCGCAATACGGTCAAGGAACCAACGGTCGTGCGAAATACACATAACGCAGCCCGGGAATTCCAAAATGGCGTTTTCCAGTGCACGCAGCGTTTCTACGTCGAGGTCGTTGGTAGGCTCATCCAGCAGGATCACGTTACCACCGGCTTTGAGTAGCTTAGCCAGGTGTAGTCTGTTGCGCTCACCACCAGAGAGCTCTTTTACGAACTTCTGCTGGTCGTTGCCCTTAAAGTTAAAGCGGCCCACGTAGGCACGGCTGGGTACTTCAAAGTTACCAATTTTCAGGATGTCCTGACCGTCTGACACCTCCTGGAATACGGTGTTATTGCCATCCATATCATCACGGAACTGCTCAACGGTGGCCAGTTCCACGGTTTCACCCAGTACAATTTCACCACTGTCTGGTTGGTGTTGTCCGCTTAACATTCTGAACAGAGTCGACTTACCTGCACCGTTGGCACCAATGATCCCAACGATTGCGCCTTTTGGCACCGAAAAACTTAAGTTGTCTATCAGTACGCGATCGCCAAAGCTCTTGGTGAGGTTGTTCACTTCAATGACCTGATCGCCCAGACGCGGTCCTGGTGGAATAAACAGCTCGTTGGTTTCGTTACGCTTCTGGTAATCCGACTGCTGTAGCTCGCTAAACTGTGCCATACGGGCTTTAGATTTAGCCTGACGACCTTTGGGGTTTGAGCGAACCCACTCAAGTTCTTTCTCAATCGACTTTTGGCGTGCTTTTTCAGACTTTTCTTCTTGCTTCAGACGGGCATCTTTTTGCTCCAGCCATGAAGAGTAGTTACCTTCCCACGGAATACCATGGCCACGGTCCAGCTCGAGGATCCAACCTGCAACGTTATCAAGGAAGTAACGGTCGTGGGTAATGGCAACCACGGTACCTTCGTAATCGTGTAAGAAGCGTTCTAACCAGGCAACCGACTCTGCATCCAGGTGGTTGGTCGGTTCGTCCAGTAGCAGCATGTCTGGCTTTTCAAGTAACAGACGACAAATCGCAACCCGGCGACGCTCACCCCCAGACAGATGCTCAATTTTGGCATCCCACTCAGGCAGGCGCAGTGCATCGGCTGCACGCTCTAATGCGTTGTCCAGATTGTGGCCATCATGTGCCTGGATAATTGCTTCCAGCTCACCTTGTTCTTTGGCCAGTGCATCAAAGTCAGCGTCTTCCATTGCATACTCAGCGTATACCTCATCCAGACGGCTCAGTGCGCGTTTTACTTCACCCACTGCTTCTTCAATGGTTTCACGGACCGTTTTGCTTTCATCCAGTACCGGCTCCTGTGGCAGGTAACCGATTTTTGTACCTGGCTGTGGACGTGCTTCCCCTTCAAACTCGGTATCTACCCCAGCCATAATGCGCAGCAGGGTCGATTTACCTGCACCGTTCAGACCAAGCACACCGATTTTGGCACCCGGAAAAAAGCACAGAGAAATATCTTTTAGGATTGTGCGTTTGGGTGGCACTACTTTGCTCACCCGCGACATTGTATAGATATATTGAGCCATGAATTTTGCTTCTCTTTGTTTAGATGTGGTTATTTTAGTGAATGCCGTGCATTGGGGCAATGTTTGTCTGGTGTACTGCATTAAAGAAGCAATTCATTGTTGTTATATTTACTTTTGTTACTTTGTGTTTCAGCTTGTTTTCGTCTGGTAGCTTTTTTACTCAATCTTGAGTTCAACTCGCTTGAATTGTTTAACTTTCTAATTGTTAGGGCATTATTGACCTGTTTTGAATCGGGGAAATCGGTATTATGTGCCTAAGCTTGATAAAGGTACGACATGGAGTTGTAAACATGTGATGCGATATTTGCACCAGTGCATATCACGTCCAGTGGGTGTACCACTCAATGAATTGGGACAGCAAACCGCCCATTTTTAGCGCACTAACACCTGGTCCGCTCTCGCATCAACCCAATAACCAAAAACAATGATAGTGACGAAAGACGTCTGTGATGACACGGCATGCTGGTGGCTGTCTGTCAGGGATCGTTCTGTTTAACAAATGACTTCACAGTATAAGGAAAACGATGAAGCAATTTATGCACGCACAGTCGCGGCTTACGCCGCAACGAAAAACGCCTTTGGGTGCCGATATTCTTCGCTTTGCCCGGCGTCTTCGAGGTTATACGCAGGCCGAATCGGCTGCGCACTATGGTGTTGAGGAGCGTACATTAAGGCGTTGGGAAAACAAAGAGTACAGCCCCAGATGGAACGATGTAGTCGGTCTGGTGGAAGATGTTTACTCGCTCGATATTTTAGAAGTAATAGGAAAGATCAATGATGATGACACAACCAACCATTAAGCAGCTGCGCACCGCCTTAAAACGCTGGGGTCGATTCTGGCGTGCCAAAGAGCTGGGCAAAGGGTTTAGCCGTCAGGCTGTGACTGAGCGGATAGGGGATTCTGGCGCAGGCTATATTAGCAGTGACATGATGACGGTGCCTGAAGAAATTGAAACGCTGACACAATGTATAGCCAGGCTGCGACCTGAGTGTATTCGGGCGCTGCGGGGCAAATACCTGGTCGAGGGGGATATTGCCCTGGTTGCCAAAACACTGGGGTTTGACTCCAAGCGGTCGATGGAGTTTTGGCTGGTGAAAGCAGAAAGAAGCCTGCTCCAGAGTTTATGTCATCCATAAGGAGCGAATATGACCATTATGAACACGGTTGAACAGTTAAAAAAGCATGAAGGGTTTCGCCGTTTCCCCTATTACTGCACAGCGGGCAAGCTGACTATCGGCTATGGCAGAAACCTGGAACAGAATGGCATTGCTGAGGAAGAAGCGGAACAGTTGCTGGCACAGGATGTGGCCAATGCACAGGCCGGCGTGCGACGCCGCATAGATATTGTGCACTGCAACGAGGCCAGGCAGGCCGTACTGACCAATATGGCGTTTAATTTGGGGATGCAGGGGTTGCTGGGCTTCAAAAAGATGCTGGAAGCTGTGCAAAGTGGCGACTTTGAACGTGCGGCACTGGAAATGCTGGACAGCCGCTGGGCTCGCCAGGTGCCTGAGCGGGCGCAGGAGCTGGCTCAGCAAATGCTCAGTGGCCAGTGGCAGTCCTAAATTGCTGGGGGTAACTATGAATGAGGAGGTGGCCAAACCATGCAAGCCGATCAATGGCAAATGAAAAAGGAGCTGAATCTGGCTCATATCCTGACCACCATTGCACTAGTGGTGTCGGGCATTTTATATCTAAACGATCTGGATAAACGGATCACCACAAACTCACAGGAGCTGGCACATCTAAAGCAGATCCGCAAAGAGGACCAGAAGCGCATCGAAAAGCGTCTGGATTCTATCGATAAAAAACTCGACGCCCTGTTGAGTGCAAAACGCAATAACGGCTAGCTGAAGGCACAGTCGATGCAGCACATCTGCATCAGGTTGCACCGCCGAAGCATTCTGCCTCGTCCTTTAAATGACTGAATTGACCTGAACAATATTGTCCGGGCGGGACGATTTTGCCTGAGGAATTGATCTATGAATACCGCGATTGATCTATCACGCCTGGCCCCCCCGGCGGTGATAGAAACACTGAATTACGACGAAATCCGCCAAGCGCTCATAAGCGCTATCACCGAACGCCTGCCTGAACACACGCTATTGGCGTCTGATCCGGCAGTTAAAGTGCTGGAGGTTGCCGCTTATCGGGAATTACTGTTAAGGCAAAGAGTCAACGACGCTGCCCAGGCAGTGATGCTGGCCTTTGCAGCAGGAAGCAACCTGGATCACCTGGGTGCCCTGTTTGGTGTTGCCCGCTCACAAGGGGAGAGCGATGAACGTTACCGCGCCCGCATTCCACTGTCATTAGAAAGCCACAGCATGGCTGGCACCAATGGGGCTTATCAGTTTCAGGCGATGTCGGCTGACCCGCGAGTGCGGGATGTGCATGTGGCCTCACATACGCCGGGTGTGGTGGAGGTCACGGTGCTCACGGATCTGGGGGCAGATCAGGCGGCGGTGCAGGCGGCGGTGTCTGCACACCTGAACCATGAAGATGTTCGGCCACTGACAGATCAGGTGCAGGTAACGGTTACACGACCAACCAGTGTGGTGGTTGACGCACATATTTACCTCAATTCGGGTGTGAATGAGACTCAGGTCAGGCTGGCAATTGATACGGCTATGGACGATTTCAACCACTCACATACCCGTCTGGGCAAAGAGATCCCGCATTCGGCCATTATCGATATGTTACACCAGGGTGGGGTGCGCAAAATCAAGCTGTTGTCGCCGTCGGATGACATAACGCCTGAGGCAACACAGGCTATGAGTTTGTCACTGCAACTGTCATTTTTATAGGAGGGGGGAATGACTGCGACACCAGAATTACTGCCGCCAGGCGCAAGCGCACTGGAACGTGGCTTGAGCGAAGTAACACAGTGCACCGAGCGTGGGGTTGTGCCAGAGCAGATAGCCAAACTGTGGGATCCACAGACCTGCCCGGAACCTTTGTTGCCCTGGCTGGCCTGGGCACTGTCGGTCGATGAGTGGGATGAAAGCTGGCCGAGTGAGACCAAGCGGGCGTTGATCGCCCGCTCTGTGCCAATTCACAAACACAAAGGAACGGTGGGCTCGGTTAAGCGGGCACTGTCCTCACTCGGTCTGGAGCTGGAATTTTTCGAGTGGTTTGAGGATACCGATGATGTCTATCTGGCTCCTTACCTAAGCAAGGAGCCGCATACCTTTGTATTTATTGCGTGGGCCAATGCGCTGCCTTACACAAGCCGGGCTATCAAGCTGGACCAGGCGCTGTACGACGCCATTTACCGGGTGACTAACCAAACCAAGCCGCAAAAGGCCCATTTTGATTTTCTGGTTGGGATGAAAATGGCCAGTGGTGCGGCGGCAGGCGCAATCGTTCACCCGATCACACACAAGCGGATGTATGCGGCGGTGGAGCCCTGTATTGGCGACAAAGCCAAACATCGAGACAGCCAGGCAGGTTTGTCTGTGGCGGCCAATCTGTCGCGCAGCCGCTATCAGGTGCTCAGGCATCATGCTGAGGTGGACAAAGCGCGCCACCGTGGCGCACATGGTGAGTTGCCTATGGCCGCCAATTTATCGCGCACGCGTTATCAGGTGCTCAGACAGGTTATCGAGAGCGCCAAAGTGCGCCGCTGTCACTGGCGCGGTGCGCTGGGTCAGACACTGAGCATTACCCGCAAGCCGCTTCAGGTGGTTCGTTTCAGGGGACTTACGGATCAGCGTATTCCCGATCATTTTATTAATAGTACCAGTTGCGCTGCGCCGTTGCTGCACATCAGCCGCCGTCGGGTGAGTGCTGTGCGTTGCTATGGCACGCTTGGCGCACCTGCATAAAGGAGTTAGGACTAATGAGTATTTTGTTACAGCCCGTGATCACCTCGGCGGGCTTATCGGCGCTTTTCAGGGCGCAACAAGGTGGCTTTAAGGCCAAAATCAGTAAGGTCGGCCTGGGCAGCGGCAGCTACCAGCCACATGAAGGGATCACCCGCTTGCAGGATGAAAAGTACAGGCTGGACCTGGCCAGTGCCAAAACCCTGGCTGATGACAAACAGCTTCATCTGACCGTGCGTGATGCCGAGCAGGTTGAGGGAGACGGGTTTTTCGTCAACGAAATTGGCTTTTACACCGAAGAGGAAGTGAATGGGGAGATCCAGTATGTGTTGTTTGCTGTGTACTCTTCCAATGAACCCATTGCCTATAAATCCAATGATATTGAGCTATTGCTGGCGTTCGATTTAACCCTGACTGGGGTGCCTGCCGACTCGATCACTGTGATCGATCAGGGTGTAGAGTTCAACATTTTGGTGGCCCCGGAGCTGGCCAAGATGGGCGCAGCGCAAATTGGCAACATGAACCGCCATCTTAAACTGAAATTTGCACTGATGGACAACGGGGTGCTGTAAGCATCCGTTCAGTACACCAAAGGAAGCAAGACAATGACAGAACATAACCCGTTCGCAAAAAATGCGCCGCAGCGCGCTCAACAGCTGGCCGAGGAGGCAATGAAACTGCTCAAACAGGCCAAAGCGCTGCAGCATCAGGCACAGGTGGATGCCGCCCGGATACAGGGATATCAGCAACACAGCGATGGCCTGGCTTTTCAGTTTCTGGCTGCCTGCGCAGAATACGGCGAGCACAGCCCACAAGCCGGCAAAGCCCGTGAGCGCTGGCTCGGTGCTCGCAATGCGGTTAAGGCGCAGTTCCCAAGAACTTAATTTTACTTAACTTTTTAATTCCAATTTTAAACGGAGAAAACTATGGCATTAGAACAGGATATTGCCAATCTGGTTGCAGCCTCTGAGACGCTGACCAGTACGGTCGATAATAAAATTCAGAGTATTGATAGCGCCTTGAATGCCGCGATCAGTACTTCAAAAAGCAAAACGGATCAGCATCTGGCAAAGGTAGATACGCAGCTGAGTCAATATATGGAATCTCAGTCGCATTTTCGGGTAACTAAAAACCAGGTGTTGCTTCCCAACGAAGACGGTTCATTTCCCAAAGACTGGGGTGCGGGGTTTTTAAAGCAAGCCAGGCTGGTTGAGACAGTCGAAACCGGCGTTGATCCAGAAGACAGAAGCGCTCTCGCGCGCGAATTCTTACGCGCAATTGGCTCAGATGCCAAGCATTTTGCCAAAAACTTTAATATCTGGGAAATGGAGTTTCTGCCTTACCGCAACGTGACCAATACGGACGGAGAGACGGTTAAAGTCTCGTCATACATGATGTATCAGTATGCGCGCCGCCCCACTTACCTGACCTGTGCGGCCATTGTAAAGCACATTCGTGGTGTAGTGCCAACCGGATACTGGTGTACTGGCTTAGAAGCAAATGCGCCAGCTAAGGTATGCGGTGATGGTATAGGCCATAGTAATCGTAACTTTTACACACATTGTCACCCTTATGTCAATGGTACACACCTTGACCTGTCTGAAACAACGGTGATCCAGGTCGCACTGCCTGCGGTGGTTACTGGCAAGGTGCCAATTTCAACGGCCTGGGGCCAGTTCCCTTATCTGGGAGACAGTACAGTGTCTGCCTATGAGCATCAACCAACCCCAACTTTACCCTAGGAGTGAAACATGGCACAACTTATCGTGAATAATCAGGTCGTAGAGCAATTCTTTGACCCCTTTACACCACCGGCTGTGGTTGCGCAGTTTGTGGAAGAAAACTACGGTCAGCACAGCGAGTATGCAATTGAGCTAAGCGACTCAGAACAGCAATTGAAAGACCGTCTTCAGATCCGCAGCGAGCTGGAAAAGCAAGTAGCCGATACCCAGTCTTTGCTTGGCACAACGTCGGACACCACTCATCTGTTACTCAACGAACTCAGTGGGTTTGTGAATAAACTGGTTGCGGCAAGTTCGCTGGAGGACGTTATCAACTCGGCGAAGGATATCCAAACTGCCATTGGTGATATTGAAGGCCAGGTGGCAACGGGTGAGCTGACCTTCCCGTATCAAACCAAAGGTCTGGCGTCGGTTAAGCAAGAGATACTGGAACGCGCCAACGGTGTTAACAACCTGCTTAGTGACTAATCACCTTTCCACCTTCAGGGCTTCAAACCTGAGTACCTGATTTCCAGGTATCCCTTTTTTAAACGTATTGATTAAAAATCAAACCCTATCGGAGAGAACGATGGCATTAGAACATGATATTGCCAGCCTGGTTGAAGCGTCTGAAGCGCTGGCCAGCACAGTAGATAATCAAATTGAGAGTATTAATAACACCGTCAGCAGCAAAATGACGGAAGTGAATAACTTTGTAGCACAGCAAAAGGCCCGAGTGGATAGCTCGCTGGATGATTTAACGGTCATCGGTGACGGTGGCTTAGGCACTTTGTCAATGGGCATAGCGCATTTCTTTACAAGTGGCGCAGGACCTACGAAAGTGCATTTGCGTTTGCCGCTGAACGTTAAAACACATGATGAGATGTTTCACCTCAAAGTGCGCGGTTATGCTTACCATGAAGGCAAGGTTGTGGATGCAACCTTTGTTGGCTATTCCTACGCGCGCATTGGCGAGTTAATAAAAAAGCAAGCAATAGGAAGCCACTTACCAACTTTGTATGTCGGTAGTGATGACCATGTTTATTGTCGTTTGTCATTTACACACAAACATTTCTTAACCTTCAGTGTTGACGCAATGAGAGTGGGTAACGGCCGGTTGCTCAAAGCGGGTGATATTGAAGTGATTGAGTCTGATGCTGAGCAAGTACAAGGAGGACATGATGCTGAATGAAAATATAACTGAAAAGCCACAGCTGGTGGATCATGATGGAGTAGAGCAGGCAAAGAATACCTTGCGCAATAAAATTAACTATTACGTTGCGGATAGTGCCTCACTGACCGGCACGGCTACCGATATTGCCCATGTTTTACTGTATGAACTAAGTGGCTTTGTCAATAAACTGTCAGCAGCCCGGGATATGGACGAGGTTAACGCGTCGGTTGTATCTATGAAACAAGCCATTGGTGATATCGAATCCAAAGTTGACAACAACGAGCTACGTTTTCCTTATCAGGTCAAAGGGCTGGATACCGTGAAACAAGAGGTGATTGAGCGCGCCAACGGTGTTAGCGAGCTGCTGTAAGTTGCCTGCATTTTAGCGTTTTCTTTCCTTTTACCCTGCTTGTTTTCATCTATTTTATCGGAGCAGCTATGTCTCTGACCAACTTTAGTGCCTTCGACCTGGCACGATTGCCAACCCCGTCGTTAATTGAACCTTTAAGCTTCGACGACATTAAATCTGCCATACTGGTGGATTTTAAGCAGCGCTATGGTGAGGCGATGCTGGATTATGCCAGCGACCCGGCTGTTAAGCTGATAGAAGCCTTTGCCTATCGTGAGATGTTACTGCGCCAGCGCATTAACGAGGCGGCAGAGTCGGTGTTGCTGGCCAAAGCCAGCAGCGCTGAGCTGGACTATCTCGGCGCGCGCTTTGGTGTTGAGCGCGTGGTGATTTCGCCGAGCGATGTCACTGCGACACCGGCTGTACCGCCGAGTTACGAAGCGGATGAACGTTACCGTGAGCGAATTCGTCTGGCACTGGAGGGGTTCAGTACCGCCGGTCCTCCCGGCGCCTATGTGTTTCATGCAATGAAGGCATCGCCACTGGTGCGGGATGTTTATGTGTCAGCCCCAGAGTTTGAACGAGCCGATATAGCTGACTCGACAGAAGCGTTTGTGCTGAATTGCCGGTATAACGCCGGGCTGGTTGACCCTATGCCCGGCGATGTTGCCGTGACTATTCTTAGCAGCGAAAGATCCGGGCTGGCATCGACCGCTTTACTGAACACAGTTCAGGCCTATCTCAATCAGGATGAGATCCGCCCGTTAACTGACCGGGTGCGGGTGAAGCCTGCAACAATCAAGCCCTTCACCATTGACGCACGTTTGTATCTGTATCCGGGTATGGATGGTGATGCCATTATGCAGCAAGCTAAAGAAGTGACTGCGCAATGGCTGGATGAACACCGTCAGCTTGGCCATGATATTTCTCTGTCTGCCTTGTATGCAGTGTTGCATCGCGAGGGCGTGCAGCGGGTCGAGTTGCTGGAACCCCAGTGGGATATCACCGTTGGCCAGGATGAAGCGGCTTATTGTTCAGCGATTGAGGTCGGCATTGGAGGCGAGCATGTCTGAGTCCTTGCTACCTAATCAGGCAACAACACTGGAGCAGACCCTGGATAGTGTGGCAGCACGCATCGAGCAGGTCCCGGTGCCGCTTGCCACCTTGTGGGATCCCTGGCAGTGCCCGGCACATTTTCTGCCCTGGCTGGCCGACGGCCTGAGCGTGGATACCTGGGATAGCCGCTGGCCTGAACAAGTTCAGCGTCAGGTCATCGCGGACAGTGTGCCAAATCACAGGATCAAAGGTACGGTCGGGGCCATCAAGCAGTCACTCAGCAGTCTAAATGTCAGTGTTGAGCTACACGAGTGGTGGCAAACTGGCGGTGTGCCTCACAGTGCCGAGTTGCTGGCGCTGGCCCATGACAACCTGGACCCGCAAGGCAGCACCTTACTTACACCAAAACTTCAGGCTCAGCTGTGGCAAAACGTGGCTGCGACTAAACCTTGTCGTAGTCAGATCCGGTTTAGTGTTGGAGTGAGGCAACAAAGCACACTGAGCCTGGCTGCGGGCGCAAACTCACTGAGCGCTCAGACGGGGCAATGGTCTGAGCACTACGATTTTTCTTTTTCACCTTCATCAACACACCTGTCAGCGGCTGGTCAGTCTCTTTCGGTATCGACCCCTTGCTTTCGTCAGACTGCGTACATGCAACTGAACAGCGGGGTGTGGGTGGCCGACGGGATGGCGATTACACAGTTGCAACAGGTCATGATGACAACCGTTTAGGCGACCTATGAGTATTTATACACCCATTATTACCCAGGCGGGGATCAATGCCGCCGTGAATGCCCAGACCCATGGTATTCAGCTTGAGGTTGGGCGCATCGGAGTGGGCGACAAAGGCTATGTACCGACCCGCACCCAGACCCGTCTGCAAAATGAACGTAACAATGTGCCTGTCACCGATGGCCGGGTGGTTGGCGACGGCCAGTTTCATCTGTCTGGCGTATTTACTGACGATAAGGAATATGCCGTTCGTGAAGTGGGCTTTTATCTCAACGACCACTCCGACGATGAACGCAAAACTCTGTTTGCAATCTGGTCTCACCCTGAAAACGTCTTGTTTTATCAAACGCCGGTTGCCCGGGTGGTGCAGGGCTTTGATCTGACAGTCACGGCGGTGCCTTATGAGCATTTAACCGTAAATACCAGCGGTGATCTGAATCTCTTCTATGCACCAGAATTCTTGGCGATGACCCAGGCGCAAACCAATATGGCGATTGCACAGGTACAGTCAAACCACCGACAAATTCAATTCAACGATCGTTTATTGAAACTGGGAGTTTAAAATGAGCGGTACAGACAACAAATCTATGGAGCAGCGGATCTCTGAGCTGCAACAAACCAACAGTGAACTCGTGAGTGCCAACAACGCTCTGACGGCAACGGTCACTGGCAAAATGGGCGAAATTAATACCGCACTGAACGAAGCCAGAGCCGAAATGACCAGTAAGCTGGCGCAGGCGCACAATACGGTCAATAACTATGTGTCGGATGCGCGCCAGGAAATGCCCTTTATTCGCCTGACCAAAAACCAGTTTGGTCACCTGACGACAGATGGCAAACTGGCTGATTACAGTTTTAATCCTGATCTGAATATTACGTTTGAAGAGTACCGGACCATTGATACGGATGTTATCTGGGATGGCGACAATGCGATAGATGATGAAGCGAAGGAGATCCTGACTGCAATGGGTATGGCTCAACGCATTTATATTAAGCCTGCCCCGATCAGAATTATCAGAATGCGCTGGCAAGAAGGTGAGGAAACCAGAGCAAATCACCTGTTTTATCAGAAGATACACGCTTCGAATAACATAACGGTCGCTTGCTACGCTAAACTCATTTCCGGTCAAGTATATGGGAGCGGATTTAGTGGGATCACGAATGAGTGGGGTTTGTGTGGCCATCACTCTGGGGGAGCGCCTGGAGACTATGTCCACTCCCACCCTTATGCCAGTACACCCAGTGGTGAAGTCTTGTTTGCCTGGTATGGCGCCGTGGCGGGGGTTGCACCATTAGACCGCAATAATCCTAAATGGGGCTATTTCCCGCATATTGCGTCTGCCCATGGCGAAGACATCTCAGTGTAAGGAGAACCGCGAATGAAAATTTATGTGAATGAGCGCCTGGTGGCGCTGCATGGCGGCATGGTATCGCAGCTGCAGGCAGTAGATATCGCTAGATCTGCAATGGAAGGGCCGGTCAACCCCGATGAGGTCAGGCGGGTCTGTACGACTTGGTGTGAGGTTCGTCAACAGCGAGATAATTTACTGGCTGACAGTGACTTTACTCAGGTTACGGACAGTCCACTTAGTAATGAGCAGCAACAGCTCTGGGCAACTTATCGCCAGGCATTGCGCAACCTGCCGGAAATATTTGAAACGCCAGAGCAGGTGACATGGCCACAACGGCCAGCCTAACGGTTTTTAATTGCACAGGCCTAAGAAAAAACAAGGAGAGAAGTTAATGAGCACTTCTAATTCACTGTCGCTTGACCAAAGGATAGCGGCATTACAACAAGCCAATGGCGAACTGGTGGCGGCCAATAATACCCTCACCGGCGAAGTGACGGCAAAAATGGGCGCGATTAACGCCACGGTCGCCAGCGCAGAAGCGAGAATGGAACAGGCGATTGCTGACCTGGCTGCCAGTCACTCTGATGTGCGTTTCAATTATTACGACGGGGTCACACATTCGAAAGAATCAATGGAAATTGAAGCCGATCCCGCTCAGCCTCATATGTCTAAATGGAAACTGGTTCCGGTGTCGGACATTGGTTTCTATCAATACCCAGGCATTGGCGCACATACTAAGGTACACCTGAAAAATGGCTACAGCTTTGAACCCGGATACTCAGAGAGTACACCGTATACGAACGACTGGAGCTGCACGTATATGCAGTTTGTGTTAGTCAATTATCAAGCATCCAGCGAGCAGATCAATGCAGAGCTAGAGCGTCTGGGTACGGTTGTTCACACCGTTGGTGGATGGAATAGTAATGCCAAAATGCAGACAATTCCCTGCCTGGGCATAGCGGGCCTGCACCCATATACCAGGCTGTTTGTGCGCTTCATAAACCGTACAAGTACGCGAGTATCAAGTGATAAACAACCACAGAATATTAACCAGTTTGGTGGCAATGCAACCTTTGCTGTTGACCGCGTCGTCAACTATCCCAATATCAGATTATAGGAAGAGTGTTATGGAGCAATTCCCAACCCCAGAAGAACATCAAATTATGTTTTCAGGCTTGGAAAAGCAGGTCAAGCGTGGCCAAATCGTATTGCAAGTAGCTGATAATGAGTCCTTGCTGGGCACCACATCAGATACGGCACACCTGTTACTGGTTGAGTTTGCCAACCTGGTTAAAGCGATTTCCAGTGCACAGTCGCTTGAGGACCTTAAACCAGCAGCACAAAACAGTGCTCAACTGCTGGGAGCCATCAGTGATAAAGTCACGGCGGGTGAGCTACAATTTCCATATCAGGGCAAAGGCACGGATGTGGTGCTGCAGGAGATCCAGCAGCGTGCTCAGGGTATTAGTAATATTTTGCAAGATACCCCGAAATAGGTCAGTTTTGACCGGTTTTCTGCCCAGAAAATCAGTAAGATACACCTAAGCTTGAGAAAGTTAAGTCAAGCAACCAGTTAAACGGTAACTTTGTAAGTAAAGCATCCGCAAGTTAAAAACCACCGGCTCGTATTTCGACTGGTGGTTTTTTTATGCCTGGTTCACAGTGGATGACTCTGTGGCATTTAAACCGGTCAAAGTTGACCGTTTTTAATCACAGAAAATCAGTAAGATACACCTAAGCTTGAGAAAGCTAACAGAGATAACAGACTTCCCGTGACAAACCCGATGCGGTACTGCACTGATGTAGGACCAAATCGGGTTTTTTTATTCCTTTTTGTAAAGACCGAGGATGAGATGAGCCAATTTGCAACACCAGACCTGTCTCGGGTGCCTTTACCGGACCTGCTGCAGGATGTGGATTTCGAGCAGCAGTTTAGTGAAATCAAACAGCGTTTTTTGGTGTCTCACCCTCAGTATGCCGATGCCCTTAAGCTTGAAAGCGACCCGCTGACGGCCTTATTACAAACGCTGGCCTATCAGCAGGTGTTAAACACTCAGCAGACAAATGAGGCGGTGCGGGGTGTGATGCTGTCAACCGCCAGTGGTGCGGACCTGGATGTCATTGCATCTCGCTATAACCTGCTGCGCAGCGAGGGTGAAAGTGATACCCGGTTTCGCCAGCGTATTCAGCTGGCCTTCGACGGGTTAAATACTGCGGGCAGCGCATCGGCCTATACCTTTCATACTTTGTCGCTCGACCCGGCCATTCGGGATGTGACGGTGCACAGTCCGGCGCCGTGTGAGATCGCACTGACCATTTTGAGCAACGAAGGGGACGGTACACCGTCGCAGGCTTTGCTCGACAAGGTGGGTAAACATTTTGCTGCCCAGGGATGGGAGCACCAGGGTGCCTCGCAAGTGAGACCACTCGGAGACAGAGTAACTGTGCATGGCGCACAAATTGTGTCCTTTACGGTTAACGCCCAGCTGATTGTGTTACCGGGGCCGTCTGCCGAAGCTATCCGTCAGGCGGCCGAAGATGCATTGCAAGTCTACCTGACAAGTCGCAGGGCACTGGGGAAAAAAGTGACCCGCGCTGGCTTATTCGCGGCGCTGCATCGTGAAGGAGTAGACGAAGTGAACTTGCTGTCTCCCGTCAACAATGTGTCCGTCACACAGACTCAATCGGCCTGGTGTGAGCATACGCAAGTGACTGTGGTGGTCAAAGATGAATGAATTATTGCCAACCAATGCATCGGCGCTGAGCCGGGCGGTTGCGGATGAGATAGTCAGACCTGATCGGGTACGCGCACTATTGCTCGAAATGCTGGATATCAGCAACAGGAGCCAGGCGCAGCGCCAGCGCCTTGCCACGCAATGGCGGTTAAATAGCACGACCGACAGTGCTTTTATTAGTGCGGATATCAGTCTGTTACTGACCTTGCTATGGGATAAGGCGATTTGCCCGGCGGCTAAGCTTGCTGAGCTTGCCCTGGCACTCAATATCCCCAACTGGCTTGACTACCTGGATGAACAAGCACAGCGCCGGGCGCTGCAGGATGCCTGTATTTTACAGGATATCCGTTTGCTGCTTCGCGCGCTTTGGGATCCCATGCTCTGTCCTGCGCCTTTGCTACCCTGGCTGGCATGGGCTATGTCGGTGGATGAGTGGGATGAAACCTGGTCAGAAACACTAAAACGCCAGGTGATCCGTGATGCCTTTGCGGTGCACCAGTACAAGGGCACCCCTTACGCGCTGCAAAAAGCACTCGACAGTTTAAACATTGCTACTGAGATCAAGGAATGGTGGCAGTCCGAAGGAGCGGACACCCCTTTAGATGAGATCATGCCGCCCGGGACGATTAAAGTGTGGGCACTGGTGAATCAGAATTTGGACGACAATCAGCAAGGACTGCTGACTCCCCAAATGCTGAAAAAAATCCGCCGGGTGATCAATGCCGTTAAGCGCGGTGCTATTCATGTGGATTTGCAACTGGGTATCGCACTGAGCGAATCCGTGGCCCCTTTTGGAGCTGCACAATCGCCGCTTAATCTGATCGACCATAAAGCCACGGGTTTGGGGGTGACGCCAGACTCGACACTGGGAGCTGTGGCTACAGCCGCAGCGGGGCACTTAGTTAATTGTCAGCGCTGGCATACAGAGGGCGAGGGGATCACTCCGGATCCGAGCGAGGGGACAATGGCAGCGCATGCACAGCTGCAGTCCTTAAATACCGCCAGCCTGGAAGCCGAAAGTCTGGGCGTGATGCCCGACTCTATGGCCGGCGCACTGGCGTTGTATTCAGGGTTAGATGCGCTGAATATTCAATCTTTTCATTTCCAAGGAGTGACGTAATGTCAGCATTAACCTTGCAATTTACTCAGGTGGGGCTGGATGCGCTGTTGTCGGCGCGCGCCAGAGGCTTTAAAGGGCAAATCAGCCACATGGCCTTTGGCGATGCAAGCTACACCCCATCTAAAAATCAAACCACGCTGCGCTCACAAAAAGAGCTGGTGGAAATTGCCGATTCGGATTACGCCGACGGTGAAAGCAGCAGCCTGAAAGTGGCCGCCAAATTTGAGGCGCCGCTGGAATACGCCATTGGTGAAATTGGCGTGTTTCTGGATTCCGGCGAAAAGCTGGCAAGCGGTCAGCCCAAACTCATTTTACTGGGCGTGTATTCTAAACCTAACACCACGCTTGGGTATCGTACGCCGGACGTCAAAGTGTTGCAGTGGCTCACCCTAAGCCTGACCCAGCTGCCCTCCGACAGTGTTGAGGTCAAACTCGGTGTCGATAACCTCAACCTGATCCTCGACAACGAACTGGCCGAGCTGACTCTGGTGCAGCTAGATACTATGCACCGTCAGATCAAACAAGAATGGCGCTTAGTGGCGCTGGAACAGGCGTAACACAGTGTTTTTTAAGGATTTATTATGTCAACAGACAATACCACTGAATTACTGACTCAGGTTGCTGTGCGCGCCAATGCTCTGTGCCAGAGTGTGGAAGATCATGCGGGTAATATCAATGCTACGGTGAATGCCAAAAAAGCAGAGATGGACGCCGCAAAACAGCAGGCGCATCAGGATATTCAAAATTATATAGCCGGTGCACGCGCCGAGCAGTCTCATACTTTGCTGAGCCGCAACCAGCAAATGGAGTTGTTGGGTAGTGGTGCAATAAAAGGCTTTAATACCATAGGTTTAACCTCTTTTGAAGTAACCAAAGAGGCAACCATCTATGCAAATCCCGGCACCAATGATACTGAGCATACCGACGCGGGTGTTGCACAAAACTTCCGCAGCAATGTTTACAATGGCTATGTAAACGGTCCATTTCATATTTTAAGGATCAAGTGGACCCGAGACCCCGAAAAGACGGCGCGGCTCGATGATAACTTTTCTAATGGATATCATCAGGGGGCATTGACCACAGGGTGTTATTTGAAGGTCATATCCGGCAGTGTGGGTGGCGAAATGCAGCCTGTCACTCAATTTGGAGATGGTTGGCAATTATTGGCATGTCGTCAAAAAGCCAATCACCAGGGAGGTGCCTTTAGAGCGCCCCATGCCAAATTATTGCTAAGTTCACTCACCGGGGAAGCGTTGATCTGTTTATTTGGTACGGTATCAGGTTACGCAAACCTGGAAGCCAACGCCTGGGGCCGATTTGCAGAGTTCGCAAGACCCAGCGATATTGATGGTTTAAATACGCGGCTTAGTAACCTCGAAACTCCTCCGGCCTAATATGTAAGCAAGGATCAACACATGCAATTAATCCACAACGATACTGTACTGGCGACTTTGGGTGAGCTGATGAATGAGGCCCAGATCCGCCATTTTCTGTCACTGAATGAGATAGATGTGCCGTTTGAGGCGCTGACTTTTCGTTTTGAGCACGAAGAAGCGCTGGAATATCGCCGACTTTCTTACCTGCGTGAGTCGGACCCACTCTATATGGAATGGCAATTCGACCAGACAGAGGCGGCCAAACAAGTTTGGCTCGATAAAGTGACCGAAATTAAAGCGCGCTTTCCTTTACCTCAGGCACCGGTCTCTGAGGAATAAGCCCGAGTGCAGACACACGAACACGTGCCTTGTTCTTTTTTCTCTGACCCGGTCAGAATTGACCGGTTTTACCTCAGAGAAATCAGTAAGATACACCTAAGCTTGAGAAAGTTAACTCAAGACTTCGGATTCTTCCCTTGGGCGTCATGCACGCCTTTTTATTACCTGAATTATACAGCGGCACAGGGTTGCCGATTCTAAGCCTGCCACACCCTGGCAAGGCTCACAGGAGACATTATGTCAACGGACAATAAAACCACGACTGAGCGACTCAGCGATGTGGCCGCGCGGGCCAATGCACTGTGCCAGACGGTGGCTGAGCAAAGTAATAATATCAACACCAGTTTACAGCAGGCAAAAGCAGAGTTTGATGACTGGAAGAGTGGTTACACAGAGCTTCTGAATGGCTTGTATGTGCACAAACAAGGGAACATCAAACGTTTCCACTTTGCAACCATGCTGAGCAATGGTGGATATACCGCAGCGGCTGATGGGCCTGATCGAGACTTCCCATACTGTGCGGCCCCCCTTGACCCGTTCTACATTAATTTACTTGAGTTTGATGCACAAAACGGTGGTGGCTTTGGCGCCACAGGAGATTATTTTAAATGCGAAATTATGATCACTCACCGGGGGATGTTCGCTTCGTACAATGAGCATTTTGTTATCACCGGCTCTTCATTCCAGGATTGCGTATCAGGCGTAATGGAAGTCAAAAATGTATCAAAGGATGGCCATTTGAGTTTGTTTATCTCTGAGCCTGACAACCCGGAAAGTGAAATACCGTTGGACAAAGCTCTTACAGGGACATCGATCCCTGTATTTTTTAGGGCTATTGGCCAGGGAGATGACTCGGGTATTGCAAGATTGACGCTGAAAGTTGACCCGAGATTTCACTGTGGGGCAGCCAGAGCCGTTAGCATCAGCTGTGAGTATACTTCATCTCGTGGCAGGCCTTGTGCAGAGCGTATCAGCCACAATAAACCTAGTTGGGAGGTGTAATATGGAAAATTTTACAAATGAATCTCAAATGTCTATTCAAATGCTGCAAGAGCAAAGCCAGTGGCACTCAATCAGAGCAATGCGCGATGCGTATTTGCGTTCAACGGATTGGTTAGTACTGAAGTATCAGGAAACAGAAGGTGCGATACCTGATGAGCTGAAGCACTACCGCCAGGCATTGAGAGATTTACCGCAGGCATATAACTCACCGAACGAAGTCGTGTGGCCGGTCAGGCCTGAGCTGTAATATCGTCCCCTTCGGGCACGTCGCCCGCCTTGACTCACTGATTGTCTTCGAGTCTTTTTAATCTAAGAGCAAGTCTATGCAACGAACGACCTTAATCACCCAGGTGCTTGAGCGCCTGACAGCGTCCCTGGCACAGGTGGCTCAGGTGGACTATCTAATCCCGAGCCAGGTGGCCCCGGACCTGACCCAGCACGCACAACTGACGGTAACGCCGACACAGGAGCGTCAGGCCAGCGAGCTGCAAAGTAAAGGCACCGACAAAGGTGTCAGCTATGGACCGGCGTACAACAAAAACCTCAGCCCGAACCTGCTTGACAGGCGGGTGCTGAGTGTGCAGCTCGATATTGAGTTGCTCGATGGCGATAAAGCCAGGCTGCTGGAAAGGCTGGATGAGGTACTCAGCGTAGGCGAAGCCGCGATGCTGGCGGACGACGTGCCCACCCACTGGCAACATTTTATTGCCGAGCAAACGACGTTTGACTTTACTCAGCAAGGTGAAGCCATTAAGGCCCGGCTGCAGGTGAACTGGGCCTTCTATTATCAGGTGGAATACCCAGAACTACCAGGTACCGCCATCACTGAAGTGTATCTGGGACAAAAGGGCTATGAGCACAAGTTGATTTACAGCAGTGACGCATCAAGCGCGGAGGTAGTATGAGACCCGACCCCATGCAATCTGAACTGGCGGTCTCTGATTTACAGCATCGTTTAAGCAAGCTGATCACGCTGGGTACGGTGTACGAAGTCGATTATGAGACTGCCCGTGTCAAAGTCAAAATTGGTGACTGGATCACGGCAAAGCTGCCCTGGCTGGCCGATATGGCCGCGCACAATATGAGCTGGCGAGCGCCTGAGATAGGCGAACAGGTTGTGGTGCTGGCACCTTGCGGTGACACCGCGCAGGGCGTGGTGCTGGGCAGTGTTTACAGTGCTGCCGCCGATCATCATAAACCCGATCATGTATTGGGTGCGGGTGAAGGAGAAAGCTACCCCGCGGCCAGTAGCCGAGAGCATGTACATCGCACCCGTTATCAGGACGGCGCTTTAGTGGAGTATGACACCGAGCGTCATATCTATCATTTGTATGTACCGAATCGTGATGGCAATGAAGAGGCTCAGATCCACATTCATTCTGCCAGAGATATTCGGCTTCACTGCGAAAATGATGCGCATATCCAGTGCGACCGCGATGCCCTGGTGAATGTAACGCGAGATGCGAATATTACCGTTGACAACAATGCTGCGCTGAGTGCGGGCAATGAACTTAACCTGACTGCCAAGCAAAGCACGCTGAATATCAACGCTGAACAAGGTGAACTGAATATTAAAGCTGCTCAAGGTGAGCTGAATATCGAAGCCTTACAGAGCGGCCTGAACGTATTGGCGCAGCAAGGCGCACTGACGGTCAAGGCCAGCCAGGGCGCATTAACCCTTGAGGGCAATACGGTATCCGTGAAATCCACGGGTGGTGCCTTAGAAGTTGACGCGGGCGGTGCCGACCTGTTGCTTAAAGGCGGCAAGATTAAGGCCAGTTAATAACAGGAGGTAAGGATGGCAGATGTCAGCATTAAGGGAGATAAAGCCGGTGGTGCAGCGCATGATGCCAGTTTTGACCCCGGCGCGGTGGTTATTAAGGACCCAAACCGTAAGTTCACCGTCAATGGTAAGCCCGTAATTCTGGTCGGTGACGAGGTTATGCCACACTCGGACAAAAGTAAACAAACGATTCATCCTCCCGGTAAAGTCACCTCGGGCAGCGCACTGTTTTCGCTCGGGGGGATCCCCGTTGCGCGTGTCGATGATAAAACCTCCTGCGGTGCATTGCTTACTGGGGGAGACAGCAAGCTGGATATTAATTCATAAGGAGTAATAAGCATGGCGGGGATGGATGCACAAACAGGCAAGCCGCTGAGCGGGTTGGCGCATCTCAGACAAAGTATTCGCGATATCGTGACTACCCCTTTGGGCAGTCGGGTCATGCGCCGCAACTACGGCTGCGGTCTGTATGAGCTGGTCGACCGCCCATTTTCGCATTCGCTGGTGGGCGACATCACTATGGTGATATCCAATGCGCTGGAATTGTGGGAGCCCAGGTTTCGCCTTGAAGGCGTGGCGGTGCACCCGGCAGGTAATGGCAAGTTGTCTATTACCATTGAGGGGTTATACCTCATTAGCGGACAACCGGTGACCATAGAAGGGATCCAGTTCTAATTTTTTAACCATTTTCATTTTAATTATTATCAACTTAAGCCACAGGTAAGGGCGGAGCCATCCGCAACCCTGTGGCTTTTTTATTAGCTAATTGACATACCTTTAAAGGAGATAACTATGTCTGAATTTCTACACGGTGTAGAAGTAATCGAGGCGCAGTCTGGTACTCGCCCAGTTAAAACCGTTAAAAGCTCTGTAATTGGAGTCATTGGTACAGCACCCCTTGCTGATATTACTGCGTTTCCGGCCAATACACCGGTATTGATCGCAGGTAAGCGCGCAGATGCCATGAAGTTGGTTGATACCAAAGGCGCTGCCTATCAGACGTTGTTGAATGAGGCAAAAACCAAGGCTGGTGACGATGCAAGACTAGAAACCAGTGCCGAGTATCTGGCGGCTGTTGAAGCGTTTAAGACGGCAAATGGCAAAGATGCTGACTATGTGCTGTCTGCGGAAGAAAAAACCGCTATTCAGGACAAGGTCGAAGAGCAAGCGCGTAACGCTGTCACAGACATTGATGATGCGAAAAAAGGCAGCCTGCTGCGCGCCATTGATGGCATTTTTGACCAGGCCGGTGCTGCGGTTGTGGTTATCCGTGTTGAAGGCGCAGATGACAGTGCTGCGACTAGCGCCATGGTTGGCAGCGACACTCAGCCAAAGGCGATTGAGGCATTCCTGGGCTCAGAGTCTGTATTAGGCGTGACACCGCGTATTCTGGTAGCACCTGGCTTCAGTCATCAAAAAGCTGTAGCAGACGAGCTTATTGCGGTTGCAGAGCGCTTACGTGCCGTGGTCATCGCGGATGGTCCAAATGATAGCGACCAGAAAGCGGCGGAATACCGTAATGAGTTTGGCTCTCGCCGTCTGTTCCTGGTTGACCCTCAGGTAAATGTACTAAAAGGCGACAAGCTTCAGGCTGAGCCGGCCAGTGCCCGTGTTGCAGGTTTGATTGCCAAATCTGACAATGACCGCGGTTTCTGGTGGAGCCCGAGTAACACCGCTATCAATGGCATTGCCGGTACTGCTCGTCCGGTTGACTTCCAGCTGGGCGACCCGCTTGCCAGTGCAAACCAGCTAAACAGCAAAGATGTGGCGACCATCATTCGTCAAAATGGCTTTAAGCTGTGGGGTAACCGCACGTGTTCAAGCGACCCTAAATGGGCATTCCTGTCAGTGGTGCGTACCGCAGACATGATCAACGATTCACTGCAACGCGCTCATATGTGGGCCGTTGACCGCAATATCACCAAAACTTACATCGAAGATGTGACGCAAAGTGTTCAGTCATACCTGGACAACCTGAAGGCGCAGGGCGCAATTCTGGGCGGTGAGATCTGGGCAGATGAAGAGCAAAACACGCCGGAAAATATTCAGGCCGGTAAAGTGTTCTTTAGCTTTGACTTTACACCACCTACTCCTGCTGAGCACATCACCTTCAAGAGCATCATGACAAACAACTACCTAGAGGAAATCGTATAATGGCAATGTCTCCTAAAATCCTTAAAAAATTCAAACTGTTCGTAGATGGTAAAGGCTACCTGGGCATTGCGGACGAGCTAACGTTACCAAAAGTAACCGTGAAAACCCGTGAAGTGACTTCTGGCTTCCAGGCGCCAATCGAGCTGGATGTGGGCCAACTGGAAAAACTCGAAGGCACGGTGACTTTGCTTGAGTACAACGCCGACATGATGAAGCTACTGGGCGACTGGAGTAGTGCAACGACGCCACTGACAGCGCGCGGTGCGATTCAGGCACAGGGCGACTCGCCGGTACCGGTCGTGGTTACTTTGGAAGGCTTTTTCAAAGAAGTCGACATGGGTAACTGGAAAGACGGTGAAGAAGCCAAGCTGACGCTGCAATATGCGGTACAAAAGTACAAGCTTCAGATTGGTCCGGACACCATCTACGAAATCGACCTATACAACGATGTGCGTAAGATCAACGGCAAAGACCACATGGAACTGCTACGTAACGCCATTGGCGCTTAAGCACTAACTCGCAATAACAATAAATAGGAGCAAAAGCATGAAAGAAATCATTACCCTGGCATTTCCAATCACGGTTGATGGGCATGAGTATGCCGAACTAACAATGAGACGACCTAAAGTACGTGACCGGTTAATGGTGGATAAGGCAGATATCAGCGAGTCGGAAAGTGAAATTCGTTACTTCTCCAATTTGTGTGAAGTCTCGCCGGATATCATCGAAGAGCTTGACTGGAGCGACTTTGTGAAGCTCAGAGAAACCTTACAGGCTTTTCTCGTATCCCGCCCAGGCGCTTAAGAGCCATGGTCGTGGCCCTGGCCAAATACACAGGTTGGGGCCTGGCTGAGCTTAACGCGTTAACCGAAGACGAGTTAATCGACTGGTTTGAGGCAGCGGTTGACTACAAACGCGCAACCACTCCCTCCTGACTCGTGGGCGGGTTAGGGCTGACGGGCAATTCACTCCCGTCAGCCTTTATAGGTAAGTGCTCCATATCAGAGCGCTTACCTATAAAGCACCTTTTCGCTTTCCAAAATTTCTTCATCCCGATACGGACCGAAATCCTCATGCTGTGCGCCTGAGGCGGCTGCCGTGTCTGTCATTTTTGTCTTGGCGTGCGTGCCATTTTTCTAGTCATTCTCAGGTAATATTATGAAGCAACAGGGATCTGTCGACCATCTTCGTTCCCCCGCCGGGGCCGAAAACAAAGTTAAATATCGCCTCCCACACAGCGGGAGTACAGCGAAGCGACTGGCCAAACTGGGTGATGCGCTTAAAGAGTTAAAAGCACACAGTCACGCCAGTACCCAATCCGTCAACCAGCTGTTGAATGCCATGTCGCAACTCAATGCCATGGCGCTGCTGGACCCAAACGAAGCCAATTTACAAGCCCAGCTTAGGCAATTTTTTAAGCCGGCTGCGAAAGAGCAGGCAGCAGATGCCGGGGCGACCCCAGATACGCTTGAGGCGGAACACAGCGAGGTCTTTGAGCACTCAGATCAGTTAGTGCAGGCCATAGATAAGCTGACGTTGGCGATTACCAGTCTGGATTTGTCGCCGGCTGTTGTGGTCAATAGCGCCCATGAGGCAGCTTCAGTACCACAGCCAATAGCGACTGCTGCGCAATTTGCTGCACCGCAATCGAGTGCACCGCAACAGGCCACACATCTTGAAGTCAATGGCGCAGCGGCTGCTCCGTCAGCATCCGTTGCAGGTCCGCTTAGTGCGCAGCAAAACACGGTTTCGGTTGCACCTGCAACGGGGGCATCTGCCGAGCTTGGGCAGTTAACGGCACTGGCCCCGCAGCTGGTTGAGGCATCTGGCCTGCCCACTGTGGTCGCGCAATTTAAAGCGACCCTGCCGGCGCTGCAACAGCTAGACCTGGGCGGTATGTTGGCGGGCGATCTGCAGGCAATCCAGGCCGCATTGCCGGTGTTGCTGGATGTTGCAGATATACCCGGATTGCAAAAAACACTCGCGGCTGAATTGCCGGCGATGGCGCAACTGGACCTGGCTGGTGTGTTGCAGGGCGATCTGCAATCTTTGCTGGAAGTCACGCCTGGTGTGTTGACTGAGCTGGGTCTGGATGGTGCCTCAGGGGCCGTAACCCGGGCACTTCCCGCGCTCAAACAGCTGGATATGGCTGGGATTGTCAGTGGCGATCTAAGTTCATTGTTGGATCAGGCACCACAGGTCTTTGCCGCCCTGGATATGCCAGGTGCATCCCGCAGCATGGCCAATATCCTGCCTGCGCTACAGAAAATTGATGCACAAGGCGTATTGAGTGGGGATTTAAACTCCTTGGTTGAAACCGCGCCTGAGCTGTTCAATGCCTTTGGTATGAACGAGGTGGCCACACTTTTTGAGCAACATTCGGGGCTTATCCAGAAACTGGATGTGAAGGGCCTGATGAATGGCGACTTGTCTTCGTTAAGTGAGGTAGTGCCGGAGGTCTTTGAGGCGCTGAACATGCCAGGCGCAGCGCAGGCAATGCAAAAAGCCATGCCGGTGTTTGCCAAGCTGGACCCGGCGGCCCTGATGGAGGGCGATCTCAGCAGCTTGTTGCATGCGACGCCAGAGGTGATGCGTGCCTTTGAGCTGGATGAGGTCGCTGATAAATTCCAGGCGGCGATCCCTGGCCTGACGAAACTGGACATGAAGGGCATTGCACAGGGTGACTTGTCGAGCCTCATGAGTGCCGCGCCTGAGCTGGCTGACGCGCTGCAACTGGGTGATGCCGGGCAGCTGATAGGTGCAGCTTTGCCCGCTTTACAGAAGTTTGATGTTGACGGCTTACTGGCCGGTGATCTGTCTTCGCTGGTCGAAGCCGGCCCAGAATTACTCCATGGATTGGGCATGGGCGATGCGGCAAATTTATTGCAGCAACATGCCTCTGTGGTACAACAGCTGGATGTTAAAGGCCTGATGAATGGCGACCTGACATCGCTGGGGAAGGCGGCACCTGAGTTGTTTAAGTCCCTGAACATGCCAGGGGCTGCACAGGTGATGGAAAAAGCCATGCCAGTGCTGGGCAAACTTGACGCCTCGGCCATGATGAAGGGCGATCTCAGCAGTTTGCTTGATGTGGCACCTGAGTTGTTCGAGGTACTTGACCTGGGCGATGTCGGGACCGTCATGCAGTCCGCGTTACCGGCGCTGCAAAAGTTTGACCTGGACGGTCTGATGAGCGGCGACTTGTCTTCTTTGGCACAGGCCGGCCCGGAGCTGCTCAATGCCTTTGGTATGAAAGATGCCGCCTCTTTATTACAGCAACACTCAGGCATTTTTGAACAGCTCGATATTAAAGGGGTAATGGACGGTGATCTGTCCTCTTTGGTTGACATTGCACCGGATGTGTTTAGCGCACTGGGTATGAGTGATGCTGCCGCATTTATGCAGCAACACGAAGCGGTGTTTAAGCAACTGGATGTACCCGGCCTTTTGCAAGGCGACTTGTCCTCTTTAGGAGATGCGGCGTCTCAGTGGCTCAGTGATTCTGGCTTGTTTGGCGACAGCAGCGAACAGGGGGCGCAGGAAGGTGACGCTCAGGGTGAGTCAGATCAGAGCGATGTGGTAGCAGACTCGGAATATGCTGACTCTGAGGGTGCGACTTACGAAGAATTTGATGAGTATGACTTGCTTGATGAAGCCGAGCAGGACGACGAACAAAAAGACCAGGATAAGAAGAAAAAAGACAAGAAGAGCAAGAAAAAGCCAAGTAAAGGCCGCAATAAAGGCAAAAAGGGCAAAGGTAAGGGCGCTAAAGGCAAAGGGAAAGGCGCGAAAGGGAAAGGTAACACACGCAAGGACGCATCAGCGCGACCAGGCAAGACGCGTGCTAAACCCGGCAAATCTCAACCAAAGCCCAAGCCTAAACCCAAGCAGAGTAAGCTTGGCAATGTCATGCGTCAGCTCGATAAAGGCAGTCAGAGTCCACAAAAAATGACGGGCAACAGCCCTAAAAACGCCAAGCTTGGTCAGTTTGCAGGGAAAAAAGGTGGCTTTCTGAGTCGTCTGCCCGGGGCCAAACTATTTGGCAAGATGGCTGCGCCTTTGAGTGCAGTCATGGGCGCAGTTGATGTCGCGACGACACTGTCTGACGATACCTTGACCGCGCAGCAGAAAACCCAACAGCTAGGCACTGCGGTGGGTGGTGCCGGGGGAGCCTGGGCCGGAGCTGCTGCAGGCGCCGCGTTGGGCTCCGTCATTCCGGGTATTGGAACGGCCGTTGGTGGCCTGATCGGCGGGGCGCTGGGCGCCATGGGTGGAGAGTCTGTTGGTGGCTGGTTAGGAGACAAGCTCGGTGGCTGGTTTGAGGATGACCCCGAACCTGAGCTAAGTACAGATATGGTCTCTGAAGAAGTTGAGGAAGCGGCAATTGCGACTTCCGAGCTTCATCCTGAGCCTGTAACGCCCGAGCAATCAGACATCAAGCTGGGAGATTTGGCCAAGCAGGCAGGCAGCAATGTGCTGCTTCAGGGTCTTGCGGGGCCGCTTGGTCCGGTGATGTCGCCGACATCCAAGCGCTTTGGTGAGGGCAAGTCGACCACTCAGCCAGTAGCGACAGAGGCGGAACTGGCAGGCAAAACGCCTGTAGTCTCGCTGAACGAAATTGGCAGCAATGCGCTGCTTCAGGGTCTTGCGGGGCCGCTTGGTCCGGTGATGTCGCTGACATCCAAGTTTTTTGGTGAGGGCAAGTCGGCCACTCAGCCTGCATCGACAGAGGCGGAGCTGGCTGGCAACACGCCAGGTGGCTCGCTGAGCGAGATTGGCAGCAATGCGCTGCTACAGGGTCTAGCTGGACCCCTTGGTCCGGTGATGTCGCTGACATCCAAGCGCTTTGGTGAGGACAAGTCGGCCACTCAGCCGGCATCGACAGAGGCGGAACTGGCAGGCAAAACGCCGGGTGGCTCGCTGAGCGAAATTGGCAGCAATGCGCTGCTTCAGGGTCTTGCGGGGCCGCTTGGTCCGGTGA
>NZ_JBSWYM010000017.1:0-126806 GCF_056161105.1 Pseudoalteromonas sp. AWH4_217
TCGCGCCGTCCATCTGAGCAGCACCAGTGATCATGTTTTTAACGTAGTCAGCGTGTCCAGGACAGTCAACGTGCGCGTAGTGGCGAGTTGGAGTGTCATACTCAACGTGTGAAGTTGAGATTGTGATACCACGCTCACGCTCTTCTGGAGCGTTATCGATTGATGCGAAGTCTTTCGCTTCACCACCGTATACTTTTGCAAGTACGTTAGTGATTGCTGCAGTTAGGGTAGTTTTACCGTGGTCAACGTGGCCGATAGTACCAACGTTAACGTGCGGTTTCGAACGTTCAAACTTTTCTTTTGCCATTTTCAAAATTCCTATAAAGAAATTAAAGTCCAGCCCTAAGACCGGACCGAACTAAAATTACTTAACAGCGCGAGCTGCAATAATTGCGTCAGCAACGTTTTTCGCCGCTTCTGCGTACTTGGAAAATTCCATTGAGTACGAAGCTCGACCTTGTGTTGCAGAACGAAGATCGGTTGCATAACCAAACATTTCAGACAGCGGCACCTGAGCATTAACTTGCTTCAGACCACCAAATGAGTCTTCCATACCTTCGATTATGCCTCGACGACGGTTGAGGTCGCCAACGACATCACCCATGTTTGCTTCAGGGGTGGTGACTTCTACCTTCATAACAGGCTCAAGAATCACAGGCTGCGCATCAAGCGCGCCTTTCTTGAAGCCCATTGCGCCGGCAATCTTAAACGCCATCTCATTTGAGTCGACATCGTGGAACGAGCCGTCAAACAAGGTAGCTTTCACACCCAGCATAGGATAGCCCGCAAGAACACCTTGCTTCATCTGCTCCTGGATGCCTTTGTCAACCGCAGGAATGTATTCCTTAGGAACCGTACCACCTACGATTTCATTTACGAATTCGTAAATTGGCGCGTCTTCATCAGCAACATCCATAGGCTCGAGCTTCAACCAAACGTGACCATACTGGCCGCGTCCGCCTGACTGACGTACGAATTTACCTTCGGCTTCAACCGAACCGCGGATCGTTTCACGATAAGCAACTTGTGGCTTACCTACGTTACATTCAACACTGAATTCACGTTTCATACGATCTACGATGATATCCAGGTGGAGTTCACCCATACCTGAAATAATGGTTTGGCCTGATTCTTCGTCGGTTTCAACTCTGAAAGACGGGTCTTCCGCCGCCAGTTTACCCAGCGCGATACCCATTTTTTCTTGGTCAGCAACGGTCTTAGGCTCTACTGCCACTGAAATCACAGGCTCTGGGAATTCCATACGCTCTAACGTGATAACAGCATCATGGGCACAAAGCGTGTCACCTGTGGTAACGTCTTTGAGACCAATTGCAGCAGCAATGTCCCCGGCGCGAACTTCTTTGATCTCTTCACGCGAGTTAGAGTGCATCTGAACGATACGTCCAAAGCGCTCTTTTTTGCCTTTAACTGGGTTATAAACCGAGTCACCCTGACCTACTGTGCCGGAATAAACTCGGAAGAAGGTAAGCGTACCAACAAATGGGTCGGTGGCGATCTTAAACGCCAGAGCAGAAAACGGTGCGCTGTCGTCCGCAGGACGCGTTGCTTCGCTTTCATCTTCCAGGATACCCTGGATCTCTTTAACCTCAGTTGGAGATGGCATGTATTCAACAACGGCATCAAGCACTGCCTGAACACCTTTGTTTTTGAACGCACTACCACAGGTCATTGGTACAATTTCATTGTTCAATGTACGCTGACGGATCGCGGCCTTAATTTCGGCCTCGTTCAGTTCACCTTCTTCAAGATATTTGTCCATTAGTTCTTCAGAAGCTTCTGCGGCAGATTCGAGTAGCTCTGCGCGCCACTCCTCTGCCAGCTCCTGAAGTTCTGCCGGGATCTCTTCGTAGTTGAAAGTCATCCCCTGGTCTTCAGCATTCCAGTTGATGGCTTTCATCTTGATGAGATCAATAACACCTTTAAATTCATCTTCAGCACCAATTGGTAGCTGAATTGGCACAGGCGTAGCGCCAAGACGCTTTTTCACCTGATCCACAACGGCGAGGAAATCTGCGCCGGTACGGTCCATTTTATTGACGAAAATCATGCGAGGTACTTCGTACTTGTTCGCCTGACGCCAAACGGTTTCCGTTTGTGGTTGTACACCTGATGAAGCACATAATACGACTACAGCGCCATCTAGTACACGTAATGAACGTTCTACTTCGATGGTGAAGTCTACGTGTCCCGGAGTATCGATGATGTTTATACGATGCTCATCAAACTGAGCATCCATCCCTTTCCAGAAACACGTGGTCGCAGCAGAAGTAATGGTAATACCACGCTCCTGCTCCTGCTCCATCCAGTCCATAGTTGCGGCACCATCATGTACCTCACCAATTTTGTGAGACAGGCCCGTGTAATAAAGTACACGTTCCGTAGTGGTGGTTTTCCCCGCATCTACGTGAGCACAGATCCCGATATTACGGTAGCGCTCAATAGGAGTTGTACGTGCCATATTATCCTCTTAAAGGTCTCGGGCAGATTACCAACGGTAGTGAGCGAATGCTTTGTTCGCTTCAGCCATACGGTGAACGTCTTCACGTTTCTTAACCGCAGTGCCTTTGTTGTCAGCAGCGTCAAGCATCTCTTGAGCCAGACGAAGGCCCATTGATTTCTCGCCACGCTTACGTGCAGCTTCAACCAACCAACGCATACCTAGTGCGTTGCGACGAACTGGACGTACTTCAACTGGTACCTGGTACGTAGAACCACCAACACGGCGAGATTTAACCTCAACCTGTGGGCGTACGTTATCAAGTGCAGACTCGAAGATTTCTAGGTGCGACTTGCCTGATTTTTCAGCAGCCACGTCTAGCGCACCATATACGATTTTTTCAGCAGTAGACTTCTTGCCGTCTAGCATTACTACGTTTACGAATTTAGCAAGAAGCTCTGATCCGAACTTCGGATCTGGAAGAATTTTACGTTGACCTATTACGCGTCTTCTAGGCATTTTCTTTCTCCGGTATCTTCAGGTTCGTCTTACTACGACGAATTCCCAAAACAAAATATATAAATTAAAACTTAAGTGCTTGGCCTTACTAACGGAGAACCATTAGCCCTTAGGACGTTTTGCACCGTACTTAGAACGACCTTGTTTACGGTCATTTACGCCAGCACAGTCAAGCGCGCCACGTACTGTGTGGAAACGCACACCAGGTAAGTCTTTAACACGACCACCACGGATAAGGATAACACTGTGCTCTTGCAAGTTGTGGCCTTCACCACCAATGTAAGATGTTACTTCGAAGCCGTTCGTTAGACGAACACGCGCTACTTTACGTAGTGCAGAGTTTGGCTTCTTAGGTGTAGTTGTATATACACGAGTACATACACCACGCTTTTGAGGACAAGCTTTAAGAGCAGCTGAGTTGCTCTTAGTAACCTTGCTGCGACGTGGCTTACGTACTAGCTGGTTAATAGTTGCCATTAAATAGCTCCTGAATTAATAAAAATTACTACTGAAAAAATCAAATTTCGCCAATTTAAACGCTCTGTTATTCGAACGAATAAATGGGTGGCGGAATTTTAATGAGCAAAGTTTAACCTGTCAACCAAAACAACTAAAAAGGCAGCGTTAAAGCTGCCTTTTTATTGTAATTGACGTGTTTTTCGTCAATTTTAGTCTTGGCCGCCAAGCAAGTCTGCGTTTAGTGCGTCAGTCAGTGCCTGAGATGCTTCTTCAGCACTTACTGTTTGCTCTTCAACTGCAGCTTCATTTTGCTTACGACGGTTGATGCGATCTAAGTGGTAAGAGAAACCGGTACCCGCTGGGATCAGACGACCCACGATAACGTTTTCTTTCAGACCACGTAGCTCATCACTCTTACCATTTACTGCGGCTTCAGTCAGGACACGAGTTGTTTCCTGGAACGAGGCTGCAGAGATGAAAGATTCTGTTGCCAGTGAGGCTTTAGTAATACCCATCAGCTGAATTTCGAACTTAGCTGGGATCTTACCTTGTTTCTCTAGCTCGCGGTTTGCGATGTTAACGCGTGCCACTTCGGCTTGCTCGCCCGCCAGGAACTCACTGTCACCACCATCGATGATGATACATTTACGTAGCATCTGGCGAATGATGGTTTCGATGTGCTTATCGTTAATCTTTACACCCTGTAGACGATATACTTCTTGTACTTCGTTTACGATGTAGTTAGATACGTCAGTCACACCACGTAGACGTAAGATGTCGTGCGGAGACTCAGGACCATCGGCGATAACTTCACCTTTAGATACCTGCTCACCTTCGAACACGTTCAGCTGACGCCATTTCGGGATCATTTCTTCGTATGCATCACCCTCTGCCGGCGTGATCACCAGGCGCTTCTTACCTTTGGTTTCTTTACCAAAGCTAACGGTACCTGTGATTTCTGCCAGGATTGCTGGATCTTTCGGCTTACGTGCTTCGAATAGGTCAGCAACTCGAGGTAGACCACCCGTGATATCACGCGTCTTCGAACCTTCCTGAGGAATACGCGCTAGTACGTCACCCGGCTGAGCCGTAGCACCATCTGTGATTTCGATGGTAGTGAACGAAGGCAGACGAATTTCCTGCAGGCCACGCTCTTCATTTTCAATGATAAGCTTAGGCTCTTTCGCATTCACCTTAGCAAGGTCTTTAACTACCACACGCGTCAGACCAGTCAGTTCGTCTGTCTGTGCTTCTGTGTTAGAATCGTCGATGTCGCTGAACGATACTTTAGACTCATGCTCGATGATGATTGGGTGACTGTGCGGGTCCCAGGTCGCGACAATGTCGTTACCTTTCACTTCAGCACCGTCATTCACTGACAATACGGCACCGTAAGGCACTTTATAGCGCTCTTTCTCACGGCCCTGCTCGTCAATAACCGTAATTTCGGTTGAACGTGAGGTGATCACTATCTTACCGTCGGTATTGATTACGAACTTCGCATTGTGCAGCTTCATGCTACCGTTGTTCTTCACCTGAACGCTGTTCTCTGCAGACGCTCGAGATGCCGCACCACCGATGTGGAAGGTACGCATCGTCAGCTGGGTACCCGGCTCACCGATTGATTGTGCCGCGATAACACCCACAGACTCACCAGCATTGATGATATGGCCACGCGCAAGGTCACGACCGTAACACTTAGCACATACACCAAAGTCGTTTTCACAGGTGATAACCGAGCGTACTTTTACTTCGTCCACTGAGTGCTCTTCTAACAGGTCACACAGTTTTTCATCAAGCATTACGTTACGCTCAACCAGCACTTCTTCAGTGCCAGGGATAACCACGTCTTCTGCTACAACACGACCCAATACGCGCTCGCGTAGTGGCTCTACAACGTCACCACCTTCAATCAGCGGCTTCATCACAGTACCTTCAAGAGTACCACAATCAGTTTCGTTGATGACCAAGTCTTGTGCCACGTCTACCAGACGACGAGTCAGATAACCCGAGTTCGCTGTCTTAAGTGCCGTATCGGCTAGACCTTTACGCGCACCGTGCGTCGAGATGAAGTACTGTAGTACGTTCAGACCTTCACGGAAGTTCGCTGTGATAGGTGTCTCGATGATTGAACCATCCGGACGTGCCATCAAACCACGCATACCGGCTAGCTGACGGATCTGAGCGGCACTACCACGTGCGCCCGAGTCGGCCATCATGAATACTGAGTTGAAAGAGTCTTGCTCTTCTTCTTCACCTTTTGCATTCACAACCGTGTCTTTCGACAAGTTAGCCATCATCTCACGTGACAAGTTTTCATTAACACGTGACCAGATATCGATAACTTTGTTGTATTTCTCACCCGCAGTTACAAGACCAGACTGGAATTGCTGGTTGATTTCTGTAACTTCGGCTTCTGCCGCTTCGATGATACCAACTTTCGTAGGTGGGATTTCCATATCGTTGATACCGATAGAAACACCCGACTTCATCGCGTAGTGGAAACCGGTGTACATCACCTGGTCAGCAAAGATAACGGTATCTTTCAGACCCAGACGACGGTAACACTCGTTCAACAAACCAGAGATCTGCTTTTTACCCAGCGTGCGGTTGATCAACTCAAACGGCAGGCCAGTAGGCATGATCAAAGACAGGATGGCACGACCAACTGTGGTTTCAACCACTTCAGTTACGTCTTTACGCTCACCTGTTTCGCCATCAATGTGGACTTCTGCGATACGTACTTTCACGCGTGCATGTAGTTCAGCAGCGCCAGTACGGTAAGCTTTTTCAGCTTCTTTCGCATCTTTGAAAGCAATGCCTTCACCTTTTGCGTTGATGCGGTCGCGAGTCATATAGTACAGACCCAATACAACGTCCTGTGAAGGTACGATGATTGGCTCACCGTTCGCAGGAGACAGGATGTTGTTGGTCGACATCATCAGGGCACGTGCTTCAAGCTGTGCTTCCAGTGTCAACGGTACGTGTACCGCCATTTGGTCACCATCGAAGTCAGCGTTATACGCCGCACACACTAGCGGGTGCAGGTGGATTGCCTTACCTTCGATCAGAACCGGTTCAAACGCCTGGATGCCTAGTCTGTGAAGTGTCGGTGCACGGTTCAGCAGAACCGGGTGCTCACGGATAACTTCATCTAGTACGTCCCAAACCTCTGGTACTTCGCGCTCAACCATCTTCTTCGCAGCTTTGATGGTTGTCGCCATGCCGCGACGCTCTAGTTTGCCGTAGATAAATGGCTTGAATAGCTCAAGTGCCATCTTCTTAGGCAGACCACACTGGTGTAATTTCAGTGTTGGACCTACTGTGATTACAGAACGGCCTGAGTAGTCTACACGCTTACCTAGCAGGTTTTGACGGAAACGACCTTGCTTACCTTTGATCATGTCTGCAAGCGACTTCAGAGGACGCTTATTAGAACCTGTGATCGCACGGCCACGACGACCGTTATCGAGTAGTGCATCTACCGCTTCTTGCAACATACGCTTTTCGTTGCGTACGATGATGTCCGGTGCCGCCAGGTCAAGTAGACGCTTAAGACGGTTGTTACGGTTGATAACACGACGATATAAATCGTTCAGATCAGACGTCGCAAAACGACCACCATCCAGTGGTACAAGTGGACGTAGATCAGGTGGCAGTACAGGTAGTACGCTCATTACCATCCACTCAGGGTTGTTACCTGACTGGTGGAACGCTTCCATCAACTTAAGACGCTTAGTAATCTTCTTACGCTTGGTCTCAGAGTTGATAGTAGGCAGCTCTTCACGCATTTCAGCGATCAGCTGGCCCAGATCCAGGTCACGTAGCAGATCAAGTACCGCTTCGGCACCCATCTTAGCTTCGAACTCGTCACCGTGCTCTTCCAGAGCATCCAGGTACTCTTCTTCACCTAACAGCTGGCCACGCTCAAGCGTCGTCATGCCAGGTTCAGTTACAACGAATGACTCGAAGTAAAGTACACGCTCGATATCACGAAGCGTCATGTCCAGCATCAGGCCGATACGAGACGGCAATGATTTTAGGAACCAAATGTGTGCAACTGGGCTGGCCAGCTCAATGTGACCCATGCGGTCACGGCGTACTTTAGTCAGTGTAACTTCAACGCCACACTTTTCACAGATCACACCACGGTGCTTCAAGCGCTTGTACTTACCACACAAACACTCATAATCTTTTACTGGGCCGAAGATACGGGCACAGAATAAGCCGTCACGCTCAGGCTTGAAAGTACGGTAGTTAATTGTCTCAGGTTTCTTTACCTCACCGTAGGACCATGAACGCACCATGTCCGGCGAAGCAAGACCAATGCGAATTGCATCGAATTCTTCGGTCTTATTTTGTTGCTTCAGAAACTTAAGTAAGTCTTTCACCTTAGCTCTCCTGTCGGAGTTAATCTTGAGGGCAAGCCGGGCTTGCCCCTTCATTCTTTTCAGTCCGGTCTGGGCCGCTTAGGCGGCCCGGCGGATCAACTTTCTTCCAATTCGATGTTGATACCCAGCGAGCGGATCTCTTTCAACAATACGTTGAATGATTCCGGCATGCCCGGCTCCATCTTATGGTTGCCGTCTACGATGTTCTTATACATCTTAGTACGACCATTTACGTCATCCGACTTAACTGTCAGCATTTCCTGTAGCGTGTAGGCAGCACCGTATGCTTCGAGTGCCCAGACCTCCATCTCACCGAAACGCTGACCACCGAACTGTGCCTTACCACCCAGCGGCTGCTGAGTAACCAGGCTGTAAGAACCGGTAGAACGTGCGTGCATCTTGTCATCAACAAGGTGGTTCAGTTTCAGCATGTACATGTAGCCAACCGTTACCTGACGCTCAAATGCATCACCAGTACGACCATCATATAGCGTTACCTGACCACTTCGTGGGTAACCACCCAGCTCTAGCATGTCTTTGATTTCAGCTTCGCGTGCACCGTCAAACGCAGGTGTTGCGATTGGTAGACCACCTTTAAGGTTGTCTGCCAGACGGCGGATTTCATCATCAGAGAAGTTTTCAATATCGACTTTCTGACGGCAATCACCGATTTCGTAAGCTTTCTTGATGAAATCGCGCATTTCGTGTAGTTCACGTTGCTCTTTCATCATGTCTTCAATGCGCTCACCGATACCGCGTGCAGCAAGACCCATGTGAGTTTCCAGGATCTGACCGATGTTCATCCGCGATGGTACACCCAGCGGGTTCAGAACGATGTCTACCGTACGACCTCTTTCATCGTAAGGCATGTCTTCAACAGGCACGATAGTAGAGATAACACCCTTGTTACCGTGACGACCCGCCATCTTATCACCCGGTTGGATACGACGCTTAACAGCCAGGTAAACCTTAACGATCTTCAGTACGCCCGGCGCCAGATCATCACCTTGGGTGATCTTGCGACGTTTGTTCTCGAACTTCTTATCGTATTCAGCTTTCAGCTCGTCGTACTGCGCAGCCAGTTGCTCTAGTTCAGCTTGCTGCTCTTCGTCAGCCAGGCTTTGCGTCAGTAGCTTTTCAGCGTTCAGATCTGCGATCTTATCTTCGCTCAGACCAGCACGTACCAGCAGATCACGCGCACGAGTCAGAATACCACCTTCAAGGATACGGAATTCTTCGTTGAAGTCTTTCTTCGCTTCGCGAAGCTGCATGTCTTCAACTTCCAGCGCACGCTTGTCTTTTTCTACGCCATCACGGGTAAAGACCTGAACGTCGATAACCGTACCAGAAACAGAGTTAGGTACACGTAGTGAGCTGTCTTTAACGTCAGACGCTTTTTCACCGAAGATAGCACGCAGTAACTTCTCTTCAGGCGTTAACTGAGTTTCACCTTTAGGCGTTACTTTACCAACCAGGATATCGCCGCCTTTCACTTCAGCACCGATGTATACAACACCTGATTCGTCCAGCTTGCCTAGCGCAGACTCACCCACGTTCGGGATATCAGCGGTGATCTCTTCCGGACCAAGCTTAGTATCACGCGCAATACACTGTAGTTCCTGGATGTGGATCGTAGTTAGACGATCTTCCTGAACAACGCGCTCTGACAGTAGGATTGAATCCTCGAAGTTGTAACCATTCCACGGCATGAATGCCACGCGCAGGTTTTGACCAAGAGCCAGGTCGCCCAGGTCAGTCGAAGGACCATCCGCCAGAACGTCACCACGTACAACCGGCTCACCAACCATACAAGTTGGTTTTTGGTTGATACAGGTGTTCTGGTTAGAACGGGTGTATTTAGTCAGGTTATAGATGTCGATACCTGCTTCACCAGGTACGCGCTCTTCTTCGTTCACGTTAACAACGATACGGCTTGCATCAGCATACTTCACCACACCGCCACGCTTAGCAACAATGGTTACACCAGAGTCTTTTGCCAGCGTACGCTCGATACCTGTACCTACCAGCGGCTTGTCTGCGCGCAGTGTTGGTACAGCCTGACGTTGCATGTTCGATCCCATCAATGCACGGTTCGCATCATCGTGTTCAAGGAATGGGATAAGTGCCGCTGCCACAGAGATAACCTGCTGTGGAGATACATCCATATATTGGATGCTATCGCTTGGCATAAAGGTTGACTCACCTTTATAACGACATGGGATCAGCTCTTCTGCAAACTGGTTTTCTTCAGTCAGGTTAGTGTTCGCCTGTGCGATTACGAACTGACCTTCTTCAATTGCAGACAGGTAATCAACGTCATCCGTTACTACACCATCCACGACTTTACGATATGGTGTTTCAAGGAAACCATAATCGTTAGTACGTGCATAAGTAGATAATGAGTTGATCAGACCGATGTTTGGACCTTCAGGCGTTTCGATAGGACAAACACGACCGTAGTGAGTAACGTGTACGTCTCGAACCTCGAAGCCAGCACGTTCACGAGTCAGACCACCCGGACCAAGTGCAGAAATACGACGCTTGTGCGTTACTTCTGACAGCGGGTTGTTCTGGTCCATAAACTGAGAAAGCTGTGAAGAACCAAAGAATTCTTTAACGGCAGCCGAAATAGGCTTAGCGTTGATCAGATCCTGAGGCATCACGTTATCCAGATCACCTAAGCTCAGACGCTCACGTACAGCACGCTCAACACGTACCAGACCAACGCGGAACTGGTTTTCTGCCATTTCACCTACAGAACGGATACGACGGTTACCTAAGTGGTCGATATCGTCCACATCGCCTTTACCGTTACGGATGTCGATCAACACCTTCATCACGCTAACAATGTCTTCTTTGCTCAGCGTGCCAGGGCCTGTGTCAGTGTCATAACCAACACGGCTGTTGAACTTCATACGACCAACCGTTGACAAGTCATAACGCTCGTCAGAGAAGAACAGGTTGTCAAACAACGCTTCTGCTGCTTCTTTTGTTGGTGGCTCACCCGGGCGCATCATACGGTAGATTTCTACCAGCGCTTCAAGACGGTTTGATGTGCTGTCAATGCGCACAGTTTCCGACATGTAAGCACCGCTGTCTACATCGTTGATGTACAGGGTATCAATTTTAGTGTGACCCGCTTTCACAAGCTCGGCCATCAACTCCAGAGACAGCTCAGCATTTGCTTCTGCAATGATCTCACCCGTTGATTCATCGATGTAGTTTCTCGCAACCACACGACCAATGATGTACTCATGCGGTACTTCAAGCTGGTCAATGCCCTTTTTCTCGATTGTTTTTATATGACGGGCTGTGATACGACGACCCTGTTCAACCAGGACTTCACCGTCTGCATCTTTAATATCAAAAGCAGCGGTTTCACCACGTAGTCGAGATGGTACCAATTCCATCATCACTTTGCCGTTTGTCACTTCGAACGCAGTGGTTTCGAAGAACATGCCAAGAATTTCTTCAGTTGAGAACTCAAGAGCACGTAGAATGATTGACGCAGGCAGTTTACGACGACGGTCGATACGTACAAACAGGTTATCTTTTACATCGAATTCAAAGTCTAACCACGAACCACGGTAAGGGATCACGCGTGCGTTATATAGTACTTTACCCGACGAGTGTGATTTACCACGGTCGTTATCAAAGAATACACCAGGTGAACGGTGTAGCTGAGAAACGATAACACGTTCAGTACCATTGATAACAAAAGTACCTGTGTCAGTCATGAGCGGGATTTCGCCCATGTAAACTTCTTGCTCTTTAATGTCTTTGACTGTGCCTGGTGCATCTTTGTCCATTAGCACAAGACGAAGTTTTACGCGAAGTGGAGCAGAAAAAGTCACACCGCGAATTTGACATTCTTTTACATCGAATACTGGCTCTCCAATACGATAGCTAACGTATTGAAGCTCAGAATTGCCCGAGTAGCTTTTGATCGGGAACACAGAACGGAATGCCGCTTCCAGTCCGGTATCACCATCAGCGTCCGGTGTAATGAACTTTTTGAACGATTCCAACTGCGTTTGCAAAAGGAAAGGTATGTCCAAAACTTGTGGACGTTTACCAAAATCCTTACGGATACGTTTCTTTTCAGAATAAGAGTAAGCCATGGGGTTCCTCAGCTTGCTGATCTTTGACCCAACCTGTTCATGGAGAACAGACTTCATTGGCATCTAAGCCATGATAACAACATCTAATTGTCGTCCTATGAGTCACTCACTTTCAAAATACTACTAACAGATTGAAAAATAAGAAAAAACATAGGAATTTATTGCGCAACAGGAAAGCGTCGCTCTATAGCGCAAAAGGGCCGGTGATTAAATAATCACCAGCCCTTGCCTGATTGCTCAGGCAGCGAACCTAGCAAATGCCAGATTACTTGATCTCAACTTCAGCACCAGCTTCTTCAAGATCTTTCTTAAGTGCTTCAGCTTCTTCTTTAGAAACAGCTTCTTTGATTGGCGCAGGAGCAGACTCAACAAGAGCTTTTGCTTCTTTAAGGCCAAGACCAGTTGCACCACGTACAGCTTTGATAGCAGCAACTTTGTTACCGCCAGCGCCAGCTAGGATTACGTCGAACTCAGTCTTTTCTTCAGCAGCTTCAGCAGGACCAGCAGCAACAACAGCAGCAGCTGCAGTTACGCCGAATTTTTCTTCCATTGCTTCAACTAGTTCAACAACTTCCATTACTGACATTTCAGCAATCGCGTCAAGGATTTGGTCTTTAGTTACAGACATTTTAAGTTTCCTAATTAATCACGAACCATGGGGTTCTAAAAATTTATTTGTGAAAGTTAGAAGCGTGCTATTTAAGCAGCTGCTTCAGCTTTCTGAACACGTACAGCTTCAATTGTTTTACACAATTTACCAGCTGACGCTTCTTTCATAGCGCTCATTAGGCGTGCAACAGCTTCGTCGTAAGTAGGCAGCTTAGCTAGCATGTCTACGTCAACAACATTGCCTTCAAATGCAGCCGCTTTCAGTTCGAACAACTCGTTCTTCTTCGCGAAATCAGCGAAGATACGAGCTGCAGCACCTGGATGCTCTGAAGAGAAAGCGATTAGGCTTGGGCCCACTAGCGATTCGTTAAGGCACTCATAGTCAGTACCTTCGACAGCGCGCTTAGCTAGGGTGTTACGGACAACTTTCATCCATACGCCTGCTTCACGAGCTTCTTTACGAAGTGCAGTGATCGCATCTACTGTTACACCACGAGAATCTGCAACAACTGCAGACAGAGCACCTTTGGCAGCTTCGTTGACTTCAGCAACAATTGCTTTTTTGTCTTGAAGATTTAAAGCCATGGGTGTTACTCCTGGTTATGATGGGAACGTGTCCCAGTTCTACTTTACTCATCGTCTTGCGACTGTGAGCTGCTTTTTACGGCGAGAACCAGAAGATTAGGAAAATCTAGCTGGGATTCACACCGTCTACGTAGGGAATTAAGTAACTAAGTTACACCTACGGTCTTGGACGGAAACGCAATTTATCGGATCATTGTAGACTATAAAGTCTGCAAAGTGCCGAAATTATGCGCTTCAACCCGAATTCTTTGCTTCGTTTTGAGCTAAGCTCTCAACGAAATGGCGCAAAATTATAGTCTAATTTTTACGCCATGTAAACGCTTATCTCTAAATTAAGCCACTTGCGTGTTTAGAGTAGCTTGGTCTACAGCAACACCCGCGCCCATAGTCGTTGAGATGCTTACTTTCTTCACGTAAGTACCTTTAGCTTGTGAAGGCTTAGCCTTCTTAAGCGCAACGATAAGTGCTTCCAGGTTTTCCTGAAGCTGGTTAGCGTCGAAATCAACCTTACCGATAGTGGTGTGGATGATGCCGTTTTTGTCGTTACGGTAGCGAACCTGACCCGCTTTCGCGTTTTTAACTGCTTCTGCAACGTTAGGCGTTACAGTACCAGTCTTAGGGTTAGGCATAAGGCCACGTGGACCTAGGATTTGACCTAGTTGACCAACTACGCGCATTGCATCCGGAGAAGCAACAACTACGTCAAAGTTCATTTCGCCTTTCTTAACCTGTTCAGCAAGGTCTTCCATGCCTACCAGATCAGCACCAGCTTCTTTTGCTGCGTCAGCGTTTGCACCTTGAGTGAATACTGCTACGCGTACTTCACGACCAGTACCGTGAGGTAGTACAGTTGCACCACGTACGTTTTGGTCAGATTTACGAGCATCGATACCCAGGTTTACAGCAACGTCTACGCTTTCAACGAACTTAGCAGTAGCCAGTTCTTTAAGAAGAGCAACAGCTTCGTTGATTTCGTATTCTTTAGTAACATCCACTTTTTCGCGGATAGTACGCATACGCTTAGTTAATTTAGCCATTCTCAATTACCCCTCTACGTTCAAGCCCATTGCACGTGCAGAACCTGCGATCGTGCGTACAGCTGCGTCCATATCAGCAGCAGTAAGATCCGGACGTTTAGTCTCAACGATCTCTTCAAGCTGAGCGCGAGTAACAGTACCCACTTTCTCAGTGTTAGGACGGCCAGAACCAGACTTGATACCAGCTGCTTTCTTAAGAAGGTAAGAAGCAGGCGGAGTTTTCATGTCGAAAGTGAAAGAACGGTCGTTGTAAACAGAAATGATTACAGGAACCGGTGCACCTTTCTCGATAGACTCTGTACGTGCGTTGAACGCTTTACAGAATTCCATGATGTTTACACCGTGTTGACCTAGTGCAGGACCTACTGGAGGACTAGGGTTAGCCATACCAGCAGCAACTTGTAGCTTGATTAAAGCTTCAACTTTTTTAGCCATGATAATACCTCGTTATGTGGGTCTTAGCCTTGTGCGCGCGAGGACGCGTACTCAGACGGCTTCCCAATTAAAAAATCTGTCTTTTTGTGCGTCATCGTAATGACATACAAAAAGGCCGCTGATTATAGATTAACCAGCGGCCTTTGGCAATAACTTTTGCTGTATTATACAACAAAATTACTTATCTTGTTCAACCTGTCCAAATTCCAGGTCAACCGGCGTAGAACGACCGAAGATCAGTACCGATACTTTCAGACGACTCTTCTCGTAATCGACCTCTTCCACAACGCCATTAAAGTCAGCAAACGGACCATCGATAACGCGTACCACTTCACCTGGCTCAAATAACGTTGCCGGCTTAGGTGCTTCTGCATTTTCCTGCAGACGGTTAAGGATACGGTCAGCTTCTTTTTTGCTGATTGGTGCTGGGCGATCTGACGTGCCGCCCACAAAGCCCATCACGCGTGGTGTACTGTTAACCAGGTGCCAGGACGCATCATCCATTACCATCTCAACCAGTACATAGCCTGGGAAGAATTTACGTTCAGACTTACGCTTTTGTCCGGCACGCATTTCCACAACTTCTTCAGTTGGGACTAGTACTTCACCGAAGTAGTCTTCCAGACCTTCGATTTTAATGTGCTCAAGAATAGTTTGAGCGACGCGCTTTTCAAAACCTGAAAACGCCTGAATTACGTACCAACGTAATTTCTTTTCTTTGTTCTCATCCGACATGGGATCAGATCTCCAATCCAGTTAAAACGCTAACCTGTTACAAGGCCAAACCGGTTAAATAGCCAACTGCACGAAACAGAATGCCATCCAATCCCCACAGGATCAGTGCCATTACTACTGTTGCAGCCATTACGATAAAGGTCGTGTGTGTTGTTTCCTGACGCGTTGGCCAAACTACCTTGCGAACCTCAATTCTAGACTCTTTGGCGAAAGCGATAAAGGTGCGCCCTTTTTCTGTTGTCGCAGCAATACCCAATGCTGCACCAATCGCAACTACCACACCAATCGCGCGCGATAGCACTGAGATATCAGCGTACATGTAGTTACCAACAACTGCGCCAGCCAACAAAACGACTGCCAACAACCACTTTACCGTGTCCATCGAGCTAGACGGGTTTTCAACATTAGTGCTCATAATTTATTTTTACCTTAAATACAGACACAACAACCCTACATAGGAGCAGGGTTAATCCATTTCAATCCAAATTTACAAATAAGCGGTGATGGTAAAACCCATTATTTTAGATTTGGACTGATTATTAAGAGTGGCAGGGGCGGCAGGACTCGAACCCGCAACCATCGGTTTTGGAGACCGCTGTTCTACCAATTGGAACTACGCCCCTGCAAAGTGGATGCCCATTATACTGACGAACAAACTGAAAACAAGAGTAAAAGATGCGCAAAGCGGTATTTGTGCTAATTTCAGCCAGGTTCTGCTTCTACCCAGCGATACAAACCAGAAATTTCCGAACTAATATAAGCGCAGTGGATCACCATAGAAGAAATCACACAGCAGCCATATTTGTTCAAAAGGATGTGTTTGGGGCACAGATAAATGTGGTAACTCTTTTTCGAAGTCGGCCCGATGCCACATTGGGCTGGCATTTCGGATCAACAGCCAGACGCGCTGAGAATGGTAGTGTTTCCCCGCTTTTTGCTTGAGTAAGCGACCCAGGCCCGTGTTCAGCCGCTGTGTGCCCGGCGCCTGCGCCATCACAGCCAGTTCACGTTGCATGGTCAGTGACAGCGGGCGACCGAGTACAGCCATCGCTTCCGTTTCGCTGGCGTAAAGATGCGCCACTTCAATGTCGAGCTGTGACTCACCCAGATAACAGCTGACATCGGGTTTCGCTGGTTGATTATGCCAGATGTGACGCATTGGCATGTGAGTGAGACGCTCATAGCTGCGCATAAACAGCTTGGCTGCACCATGTTCCAGCTGTTGCTTTTCTCGCTCACTATCGCGTATCACTGCCTGGTCACGCTTCACCTTATTCTCCGTTAGTCTGAGTCGTCCAGCAGGCGGTGAACATCTTGTAGCAAACTCGATGCACCAAATCGGAAATGCTCTGCTCGCACCCAGTCATCACCCATGATTTGGCGAGCGACTTGTAAGTAATCACTTGCTTGCTCAACACTTTTAACACCGCCGGCGGCTTTGAAGCCAACAGCCTTGCCCGAAACACGGATGCGTTCAAGCATGATTTTTGTTGCTTCTAACGTCGCATTCACCGGCACTTTACCAGTACTGGTTTTAATAAAATCAGCCCCAGCCAGAATGGCAACATCACTGGCCTGGGCGATTTCCTGCGCATTTTCCAGCACCCCAGATTCAATGATCACTTTAAGTTTTGCCTGTGCGCCACAGAGTTGCTTGCTTGAGCGTACATACTGCCAGGGCGTATCCGGGTCGCCTGCCTGGAGCTGCTGATAAGGCATGACCAGATCAATTTCATCGGCCCCAGCCTGCAAAGCCTCTTTCGTTTGTGCCAGCACCTGTTGTAGCGACTGCTTACCGCCGGGAAAATTCGTGACAGTGGCTACCTTCACCTGTGACCAGCCTCGACGTGCCAGCTCACTTTTACATAACGCCACAAATTGCGGATACACGCACACAGCAGCGGGCAATCCTAATTCTGGTTTAATGCTGTCTAACAACGCAATGATACTGGCTTCGTTATCCTGTTCGTTTAACGACGTCAGATCCATTAATCCAAGCACCTCGCGTGCGACGGCTTGCATTTTCATATTCGTTTCCTTTTTACTGCCCCTGTCCCACGGACATGGCTGCATCATATGAGTCGGACCTCAACGTTAGCTGCTTGCCCCACTCGACCACAGGACATTTGTCCGCACCATTCTCGACCAAGTTCACTTGGCCACACCCGCTGCTTCAGTCAGCCGCCAGGGCGCTAAATTTACGTCATTGTTCAGTGCTAACAAGCACGCTTTGGGATAAATTGTCGGAATTATAACTCATAACCAATAGCTATAACTGTAATCAGACACATGTAACCACGCAAAACCCCTTGATATATATGAGGTAAGCCTGTTTCCAAGTCTTTATATAACTTTTAGTTATAAAAACTGGGTTTAAGTTATTTTTTCCCTGCCAGTACGCGGGATATTCTGCCACTCTAGAAAAAGCCAGAGTTGGCTTATATCAAGTTTTACGATGTTTAAGGGGCAACAGCGTGCAGTACTTACCTATCTTTACCAAGTTGGACAACAAACCCGTGCTGGTCGTCGGCGGCGGTGAAGTTGCATTGAGAAAGATCCGCGCGCTGCTCAAAGCCCGCGCAGATGTAACCGTCCTGGCCCCTGAATTCTGTGACGAGCTCAAACAGTTAGCCGAAGAAGGCGAACTGCATCTGAAGACAGCCTACTTTAGCGCCGACGCCGTTGACAGCATGGCGCTGGTTATTGCTGCCACCGACAACGATGACGTCAACGCGCAGGTACGCGATGCAGCGGATGCGCGCAATATTTTCGTCAATGTGGTTGATGACCAGCCAAAGTGTAGCTTTATTTTCCCGTCTATCGTTGACCGCAATCCCATTACCATTGCGATTTCCAGTGCCGGCACAGCGCCTGTATTGGCACGCCGCTTAAGAGAAAAGCTCGAAACCCTGATCCCACAACATATCGGCCCACTGGCTGAACTGGTTGGCGGATTCAGAGACAAGGTCAAAGGTCGTTTTAAGCATTTTGCGGATCGCCGTCAATTCTGGGAGCGAGTATTCGACTCACACGTGGTCAGCAAAGTACAAAGCGGAGACACACAAGGTGCGCAACAGCAGCTGCATGACATGCTGAACGACACCGCAGAACCACAAGGCGAAGTCTATGTCGTAGGCGCCGGACCGGGCGACCCGGAACTGCTAACTCTAAAAGCGCTGCAACTGATGCAGCAGGCCGATGTGGTGGTCTACGACTACCTGGTGTCGGATGAAATTATGGAACTGGTCAGACGCGATGCCGACCTTATCTGCGTCGGAAAACGCGCCGGACACCACAGTGTCAAACAAGAAGACACCAATCAGATGTTGGTTGAGCTGGCCCAGCAAGGTAAAAAGGTATGTCGTATTAAAGGCGGCGACCCCTTTATTTATGGCCGTGGTGGCGAAGAAGTGCAGGTCCTGGCTGCGGCCAACATCCGCTACCAGATAGTCCCTGGTATTACCGCCGCCGCGGGGTGCAGTGCCTATGCAGGTATACCACTCACGCACCGTGACCATGCGCAGGCTATTCAGTTTGTGACGGGGCACTGTAAAAAAGAAGGGCAGGAACTGGACTGGCAGTCGCTGGCCAAGCCCAACCAGACTTTGGCCATTTATATGGGGGTTATTAAATCTCCGCATATACAGGCCCAACTACTGGCCCATGGCCGCAGTGAACACACGCCAGTGGCCATCGTTGAAAATGGTACCCGCAAATCGCAGCGTGTTGTTACCACTGAACTTGGTCTGCTGGCAGCGCAAATCGAAGCCAACAATATCCAGTCCCCGGCGCTGCTGATCATTGGCGAAGTAGCCGCTTTGCATCAGGAGCTGGCCTGGTTTGGTAAAACAGAACAAATTGCAAGTTACGCTCAGCCGCTCGCTAAGATCGCCTGACACATGAACCACTTTATTTTTAGTATTTAAGTAGGACGACGACAATGGCTTTAACTCACCTTCAGCAACTTGAGGCTGAAAGTATAAAGATTATTCGCGAAGTCGCTGCTGAGTTTGAAAACCCAGTGATGCTTTACTCCATCGGTAAAGACTCATCGGTACTCCTTCACTTAGCACGTAAAGCGTTTTTTCCGGCAAAGATCCCTTTCCCTCTGCTGCATGTAGACACGGACTGGAAATTCCGCGAGATGATTGAGTTTCGTGATCGTCTGGCCAAAGAGTACAACTTTGACCTGATTGTGCATAAAAACCCGGAAGGACTGGCAATGGGCGTAGGTCCATTCACCCACGGCTCAGCCAAGCACACCGACATCATGAAGACCCAGGGCCTTAAGCAGGCATTAAACAAGTACGGCTTCGACGCCGCATTCGGTGGTGCCCGCCGTGATGAAGAGAAGTCTCGTGCCAAAGAGCGTGTGTATTCATTCCGTGATAAACACCACCGCTGGGATCCAAAAAACCAGCGTCCAGAGCTGTGGAATACCTACAATGGTCAGGTCAACCCGGGCGAAAGTATTCGTGTATTCCCGCTGTCGAACTGGACTGAGCTGGATATCTGGCAATACATCTATCAGGAAAACATTGAGATAGTACCGCTTTACCTGGCTGAAAAGCGCCCGGTCGTTGAGCGTGATGGTACGTTAATCATGGTTGACGACGAGCGTATGCCGCTGGCGGAAGGGGAAGTGCCTGAGATGAAGTCGGTACGTTTCCGCACGCTGGGCTGCTACCCGCTGACCGGTGCAGTTGAATCAGAAGCAAACACCCTGACCGGGATCATCGAAGAAATGTTGTTATCGACCTCTTCCGAGCGTGAAGGCCGGGTCATCGACCATGACTCATCCGGGTCTATGGAGAAGAAAAAACGTGAGGGGTATTTCTAATGTCTACCGCAAATGAAGTAAAAGAACTGGGGATTGAAACCTATTTATCACGCCAGCAGGATAAAAGCCTGTTACGCATGATGACCTGCGGCAGTGTAGACGATGGTAAATCCACCCTGATCGGCCGCTTGCTGCATGACAGCCACCAGATCTATGAAGATCAACTGGCAGCGTTGCATAAAGATAACGAAAAAGTCGGTAATGCCGGTGAAGAGCTGGATCTTGCCTTGCTGGTTGACGGTTTGCAGGCAGAGCGTGAACAAGGTATCACCATCGACGTCGCATACCGCTACTTCTCAACGGCCAAGCGTAAGTTCATAATCGCGGACACCCCAGGACACGAGCAGTATACTCGTAACATGGTTACCGGCGCTTCAACCAGCGATCTGGCGATTATTCTGGTAGATGCCCGCTATGGTGTGCAGATCCAGACCAAGCGCCACAGTTTTATCTGTGACTCGCTGGGTATCAAGCAATTTGTTGTGGCCATCAACAAAATGGACATCGTTGACTTTGATGAAGCCGTGTTCGAGAAAATCAAAGCCGATTATCTGAAGTTTGCTGAGCAACTGGACGTCAATGACATCAAGTTTGTGCCAATTTCAGCCCTGAAAGGTGACAATGTTGTGACTCGCTCTGAGCACACGCCTTACTACACAGATCAGCCACTGATGGCGCTGCTGGAAGACTCTCCGGCTGCTGAACCAAACAGTGCATTTGAAGCCCGCTTCCCGGTGCAGTATGTCGTACGTCCTAACCTGGATTTTCGTGGCTTCCAGGGCACGTTGACGTCAGGTGCACTGAGTGTGGGTCAGGCGGTGAAGATTTTACCTTCGGGTAAAACCAGTACCATCAAAGAACTGGTGACGTTCGACGGCAATCTGGAACAGGCTGAAACTGGTCAGGCGCTGACCATCACCTTGAATGACGAAGTGGATGTCAGCCGCGGTGATGTGATTGTCCCGGCAGACTCATCGACTAAGGCAACCAACCTGATCCAGGCCAAGCTGGTATGGATGCACGAAGCACCTCTGGTGCTGGGCAAAACGTACAACTTCAAGCTGGGCGCAAAGAGTACGGCTGCCATCGTGAAGCAGATTGACCACACCATTGACGTCAATACGCTGGAACATGGCGAAGCCGAAAGCCTGCAGCTGAACGAGATTGCCATTGTGACGCTGGAACTGACAGAAACCATTGCGGCCGACGTATATCGTGATAACCACGAAACCGGCGCCTTTATCCTGATTGACCGTCTGAGTAACCTGACCGTAGGTGCCGGTATGATTGATGCCATTTTGGATGAGCAAGTCAGTGAAAAGCAGCAGTTCAGCGAATTTGAGCTGGAGCTCAATGCCCTGGTTCGCAAGCACTTCCCACACTGGCAAGCGCTTGACTTGAGCAAGCTGAAGTAACGGCCTTATGCCTGTTAACGGGAGTTATCTATGCTGCTAGAGCAGATCATCTTAACAGGCATCATGCTCGTGCTGGTCGCGTGTCTTTTTGGCACGCGGCTTAATCCGGCCTGGTTATTTGTCGGCGCTATCAGCAGCGCCTATTTGGCCGGATTGATCGACCTTGAAACCATGCTGGTCAATTATGCAAACCCGTCGCTGATCACCCTGGTTTTACTGGTTCTGGTGTCTATCGCCATCGAAAAAACCACTCTGGTGCAATACCTTGCCCGCTCGCTGGCCAATGGTTCGCTGGCGCGCTCGGTTATGAAGCTGGGGTTATCCACGGCCTTTTTGTCGTCTTTTACCAACAATACCGCCGTGGTGGCGTCTTTGATCAGTACCATTAAAGAAAGCAAAACCCACTCGCCTTCTAAGTTATTACTGCCGCTGTCGTACACGGCGATTCTGGGCGGTACCCTGACCCTAATCGGCACCTCGACCAATTTAATCGTCAATGGCTTTGCGATTGAGGCTGGTATGGCACCGCTGGGCTTTTTTGATTTTACCCTGGTTGGTATTGGCGCACTGAGTGTGGGCCTGATCACCATTATCCTATTACTGAAGTTTTTGCCGGACCATGGCCGTAAAGAAGAAGAAGTTGTGCCTTTCTATCTGGAAGGGAAAGTCACAGCGGGCTCTAAACTGATTGGCCGTACGGTTGAAGAAAATGGCCTGCGCGATCTGCGTGATTTATTCCTGGCAGAAATCATTCGCGGCGAGCGCCGCATTTGCGCCGTGACCCCGCAACAGGAAATCCAGCAGGGTGATGTGCTGTTGTTTGTCGGCGATATCAAGTCTGTGCCCCTATTACGTCGTTTCGACGGATTACAGGTAGTGCATGATAAACACGAAAAAGACGCCGAGCATTTGGTCGAAGTCGTGATCAGTCAGTCATCCAAGTTTTTGGGCAAAACACTCAAAGAGATCCGCTTTCGCGAACAATTTCATGCCGCGGTGATTGCCATTCGCAGAGGTCACGACCGTCTGCCTGGCGGCCTGGGTCAGGTCAAGCTGCAGGCGGGAGATTCTTTGATCCTCGCCCCTGGCGGTGACTTTTACCAGCTACCCGATCTGAAACGCGAATTTGTTTATATCTCTGGCCTGGATCTGCAAACCCATTTAACGCAGCCACAGTCGAATAAGGTGATGGCCGCCTTTGTCGCCGTGCTCGGCCTGGGTATCTTCGATGTTGTGCCTTTAGTCAAAGGTCTGATGGTGTTATTGCTTGGACTAGTGCTATTTGGCTCCGTCAAAGTCAGTGAAATGAAGCGTCGTTTTCCCATAGAACTCCTCGCCATCGTGGGCAGTGCCATTGGCTTAGCTAAGCTGATGATAGACACAGGGTTAGCCGGGCAGATTTCCGATGCGCTGTTTTATGTATTGGGCGACTTTGGTCCGTACGGCGCCTTTATTGCTATCTTTGTAATGACGGTGGTGTTCACTGAATTGATCACCAATAATGCTGCTGCCGCATTGTCATTCCCCGTGGCCTACGCACTGGCGATTGGCTTTGGTGTCAGTCCGCTGCCATTCGTAATGGCGGTGGCCTTTGGTGCATCGGCCAGTTTTATTTCACCTTTTGGCTATCAGACTAACCTGATGGTGTACAGTGCAGGCAATTATCGGATCAAAGACTATGTGACCGTTGGCCTGCCGCTTTCAATTATTTACTCGATCACTGTGCTGACGCTGATCCCCTTGGTTTTCCCGTTTTAGTGGATAGGAATTATGGATACGAATATTGTCTGGCATAACTATGCCGTGAATAAAACACATCGCAGCGAACAAAAGGGCCATCGTCCGGTTATTCTTTGGTTTACTGGCTATTCTGGCTCGGGCAAAAGCACCGTGGCCAATGCATTGGAAAGTGCCCTGCAACAGCTCGGCGCGCATACATACCTGCTCGATGGCGACAACGTACGTCATGGGCTGTGTAAAGACCTCGGATTCAGCGACGCAGATCGGGTTGAGAACATTCGTCGCGTGGGTGAGCTGAGCAAACTCATGGTCGATGCCGGCCTTATTGTGCTCACCGCTTTTATCTCCCCATTCCAGGCTGAGCGCGATATGGTTCGCGGCCTGGTTGAAGATGCCGAGTTTATTGAAGTTTACCTGGATACACCGCTGGAAGTGTGCGAGCAGCGAGACCCGAAAGGCCTGTATAAAAAGGCCCGCGCCGGTGAGATCAAACACTTTACCGGCATAGACTCAGACTATGAACCACCTCAAAACCCGGAGATCCGTATTAATACCGGGGAAAATAGTCTGGACCAATCGGTGCAACAGCTGGTAGCGTATCTACAACAGCGCGAGATAATTCATCTGTAGTACCAAGGAAAAACCATGAACGACACCGACTTATTGGAGGAGATAGTCAATCTGGCCCGACGCGCCGGAGACAAGATCCTCACCATTTATGCCAAAGACTTTAACGTTGAATATAAAGACGATAAAAGCCCGGTCACCGACGCCGACTTAGCCGCCAATGAGGTGATCACGGCCGGTCTGAAAGTGCTTACTCCGGATTTACCTATCCTCAGTGAGGAAAGCGCCGAGATCAGCTGGCAGGAGCGCCAAACCTGGCAGCGCTACTGGCTGGTTGATCCCATCGACGGCACCAAAGAGTTTATTAAGAAAAACGGGGAGTTCACGGTCAACATTGCTCTGATTGAAAACGGTGAGCCAGTGATGGGCGTGGTCCATGCGCCCGCACTGAACGTCAGTTACTTCGCCGCCAACAGCATCGGCGCTTTCAAAGAATGTGGCGAGGCCCGTATTGAGCTGAAAGTCACTCGTAAAGACAATCAGGGCACCATTCAAGTGGTAGGCTCACGCTCACACCCTTCACCGGACTTGGCTGACTATCTCAAACAATTTGATGATGTGAATATGGTGCCAAAAGGCAGTTCACTGAAACTTTGTCTGGTAGCGGAAAGTGCTGCCGATGTGTATCCGCGCCTGGGCCCAACCAGCGAGTGGGACACCGGCGCCGGACATGCCGTGGCGAAAATCGCCGGTGCAACCGTCACTCAGCTGGACGGCAGCCCGCTGCTGTACAACCAAAAAGAGTCTTATCTGAACCCTTACTTTGTGGTTTCACGACTCAACTGATCCTTGAGCCTTATCCGGTCGGATAAGGCTTCTCTCTTATGTCCGTCACCATAAGGAAATGTTATGTCACACGCACCCATTAATTTTGCCGAAAAACTGGCCCTGTTTTCTGAACACTGGAGCCCAAAAGTCATTGCTGAAATGAACGACTATCAGTTCAAACTGGTAAAACTTCAGGGGGAATTTGTCTGGCACGATCACCCCGACACCGACGAAGTGTTTATCGTGCTTTCAGGAGAGATGTACATTGCCTTTCGAGACCGTACAGAATATCTGAAAGAGGGTGACATGCTGGTCGTTCCCAAAGGCGCAGAACACAAACCCTATGCAGAGCATGAGTGCCAGGTACTTATTATCGAACCCAAAGGGGTCGTCAATACCGGAGATGCCGACAGCTCCCTCACCGCACAAAACGATGTCTGGATCTAACGCACAGATGTAAGGCGAACGAACCTAATAAAGAAACAGGCTTAGCGCATTAGTTTGGCTTTTTATTAAGCAATTGAATCAGATATGTGCGACTTTTTCCTCTTTAGCTAGTGACAAGCCTGTTAAAAATTTTTATACTGCCAGCGCTTTTTAGGTCTGTGCTAAAAAGTACGCTCAATTTATCGAGCACTACAATTTGAAAATGGCCCTATAGCTCAGTTGGGCGAAACAAGACCGAAGCACCGCTTCGCAGCTTGTTGAGGTGGAGGCAGGACGCCGACAGGACCTCGCTTCATGGATGAATTTATTGAGCACTACAATTTGGAAATGGCCCTATAGCTCAGTTGGTTAGAGCACCCGACTCATAATCGGTAGGTCCCTGGTTCAAGTCCAGGTGGGGCCACCATTTTTATTTCTTTCCACATCATAAATTACTAACAAGATCCTTTTGGTGATACCTCTTGCTACTTCCAAAATAATGCAAAGCATGTAATATATTGAGCATACGCCAGAAAAATGAACAAATTGCCTTTTACAGGGGACTTGGAAATGGATGGGTTCACAACATCGTTACTTGCATCAGCAACATACAGCTTGATTTCCAAAGGTACAGAAATCACAGCTTCTACATTAAAGAAGATTCTTCAAAAGTGGTTACTTACAAACTCAGATTTAGAGAAAATAGTTAATTCAATCAACGAAGCAAAAATTGATGAAGATTGGTCAGAGAGGAAAATTGAAAAACATTTCAATGCCTTGCCTGAATTGCTAGAAATCGTTTCTAAAACCAAAGCCAATCAAAATGTAACTATAAATCAGACTCATTCCGGCACAGGAAACAACGAAGCACATATCAAATTCTAAGGTATATGCCAAATGCGAGATAGGAACCCCTATGCATCTCAAATACACACTGGAAAAGGCAACAATGAACTGACTTTCCAACACAGCGAAATTGCTAGATTTGAATTACAACAGGTAACTCAAAATGTAATTGAGCTTGCACCTGATAAGATTAGGAAGCCTCTGTCAACGGCTATTAGTTTGATAACTCAGGGTAAGCAGCAAGATGCAACTCTCATAATCTCTACTCTAGAATCGACAAATTCATTAAATCATGAAGCTAGCGTTGCATTGGTAGCCTTGAGGGTATTATCGATTAACACTCCTGACACTAAGGACATAGAAACCCTTCTTGAAAATAAAAAATCCTGTAACAATTCCTATGTGAAAGATCTCATTACCGCCTCTCTAATAAGAAACGACATAATTAATGAAGAATTTGACATTGCTCTAGAGCGATATAGAAGCATTACTTATCCAGGCACGCTATCAATTAATTTGTACCTTAAATGGTTGGCTGAATACGAAAACATTCAAAAATTCTACGAAAGTAATAAGCTAGACCTCACCACTGATACCTTAATTGCTATCGTTTATGGATATCTGAGAGTTGATGCCGTTCAAAGCGCCATTAGAATCGTACACAGCATTAACAAGAAGCAAGAGTTACCTCATGTAAGGAAGCTTGCCTATATCTGTAAAGCGGCACAGTTAAATAGTATTTTTGATAATGCTCATTACTGGACCATAAGCGTCAAGGAAAAGTCTATCGTTGATAGTGTTATTGAAGAATCAAAACATTACATTAGGAATCAAGATATTGATAGTAATGTTATAAATATAGTCAGTGCCTGCTTATACCATACTGATTGTAAAGACCAAGATTTAGTTGAACTATGTTCTACTAACGAAAATATTCTAAATCGGTTTCCTAAAGACATCTTTGAGCAACTTCAGTACATTAAATCTGGAAACCCTAATGTATTTAGCAATAATGAGTTAGTTGATATCCTAGAAGCTCGCTCTAACCCTGAATTGAAAGCCTCTATAACGCATAAAATTACGGAAGAATTAAAACTCAATAGCCTGCAATATCACTATATTCTTGACCTTTTTAGCAAAGAGCAGATTAGAAAACTATTAGACGCAGGAATCGAAGTAGACAGCGATGATGAGTTTACTAAATGCGTTTGCAATTTAAGGCTCACAGTAATCTCAATTGAGGAATCAACTGAGTCAGGTAGCATTATCACCTTAGCGAACTCTGTAATTCAAGATTTTGAAAAGTCAGGAAAAACGATTCAACCACCAGTTATATTAAGCATAGCAAAAAAGTTACATGAGCATAAAATTTTTGAACAAGCAATAAAGCTGATCGAACTTGGCTTGCCTAAAGAGGCATGGCTTTCTCCACTTTATGACTATTACTTAGAGCTACTTTTTCAGGCAAAACAGTACAATACGCTCTCTAAAGTACTTGGATTTATAACTGAAGCAGGTTGGAATTTTAACTGTTGGGCCCTTAAGGTTAAATTACATCAGATAAATGCAGACCTCGATGCAGAGATTAGCACGCTTGAGCATTTGGTCAAACGCTATGAAGACAATATTTCAGTCTGGCTTTCGTTGACATCCGCATATGAACGAGCTGATGCAAAAACAAAAATTATCGATTTATCTCGCCAAATTCCTACAACTCTTTTCGAACAACCAACTGACGCAGCTTGGAAAATTCTTTTCTCAATTATGAGACATGGACTGTTTAAGTTTATTGAGCCCATTGTATTAAAGTGGTTTGTAGATAACCCTGAAGCTATATCTAAACCGATTACTGATTTTGCTCTAAGTGGCTCAATCAATGATATTGAATATGACTTCTCGCCGAAAGTTTACAATTTCCACTCATGTTATGTTTTAAGAAGCTCGCAAGGTAAGGAACTAATTAAGCTCATTGTTGACGAATATGAAGGTAAACATAGTAACCTTTTAGATTCACAATCTCCTCGTGCCCAAATACTTATGCAAAGTGCGGAAGGAGATGCCATTCAATTTGGTGTTGAAGAGTTTATAATTCAAGAAATAGTTCCTCCCTTTTTAGGAGCTGCGTGGAGAATTGCACCGAAGATAAGATCGCTGCAAAATGATGGCTCTGATGTATTTCAATTACTGGAGCTACCAACAGGTAAGGGAGAAAATATCGCTGACTCTATGGCTAACCTCCTTACTAAAATAACACGAAAGGAAGAGCCGAATGAAATCCAAAGGCACTCCCAACTACCGATTCAAATAAAGGGAAATTGGTTATTCGATACGAATAACCTCGAACATGCCATACAAATAATACTGGATGAGGATTGTGTAAAAAATCAGATCCCAGAAACAACTTCTGACTCGGAAGACTTGGTACTAGACTTATACAGCGTTGCTTTCATTTCACTTTTAGGTCTCTATAAAGCTGGCTCCTTTGCAAGTAAAAACTATTTCATAACCTCAATAACTAAATCTTTGCTAGAATTTTGGTTAAAAAATTCAAAAAAAGAACACTTACGAGCAAGTGTGGGAGCTACTGGCAAACTTCTCGTGAGTAACGAAAAACATTTTTTAAATCAAACGCTAGTGAAAGGCGTCGAATTCATACTACTCAACGCCTCACTCATCCAAGTTCAACTAGAAGATATACCTATTGATCTAGTGAAATTCGAAGACTTCATGGACAGCTCGACGTTTTCCAGTTTATGTGCATGTTCTCTGTCTGGTTACGATTTCTTATCTTTTGACCACAGTTTTGTCATGCTGTTTAATGACAGCAATTTAGCTTTCGCGAACGCGCAAGAGCTTTACTTAACCTCGCTAGATCAGCTTACTCTTGAAGAGCAACAAGTAAACCTGTACTTGTTGTGTACTGCGAATGTTAGCGTTCCTGTAAGATATAAGACTCTGATAGACTTAGCTATCATAAATAGACCAAGTGCTTTATCATTAATAGCCCAAATAATAAAAGATTGGAAACCAAACTATAAAGATAACGAGAGTTTTCTGAACCTTTTAGCCTTCCTTGTCTTAGCCGGTATTCGCCAAAGGTATTTCTCTAATAATATTATTGATGATAGCATCGGTGCCAAACTGACTTTTACAGCATTGGGTTGTGCTCGCCAAGATAAGGTTGAACAGGGTTACATCGAAGATTTGGTCGTAACCTTATTTATCAAGGTACTAGAATTATCGCTATTAAATAAGAGATTTTTGCAGTTTGTTTATTCTCACCTAGAAACTTTTGCAACATGTAACTTTCTTGACCTTGACTATATAGAAAAAGAGATACAAAATCACTTTAGAAGGCTTGATAGTTAAGAGTCGTACCTATTTAAAGAGATAGAAACGACTCGCAGAGTCGCCCAGCTCGAAGCTACTGCTTATGATGCTTTGGACCCACTGCGGTGATCAATTTGACCATTAAAAAACCGCATAAAATGGCTTATAAATGAACCAGCTAGCTTGTATTGATAGCTTTCAACTACTATCTTTTGTCATAGGTGAAAGCTGAGCTTTCCACCTTGTGTCGATGCATAAAAAATCACGGCAGGTATTGAAGTAAATTCCTTTATCTGTATAATATTCGACCCGATTGAATCAGAGAATAGGTTCTTAACATGACTTTTGAAAATTTGGCAAAACTTGCAGGAAGCAAAGAGGCTGACAACAGAAGAGTGGCTCTAGGTTTCAAAAACCGTCAAAACGAACGCGAAAAAGTCTACTCAGAAAAAGCTCGCAACCTGACTCCTACCGACAAATTTTTTTCCCGTAGTTATAACCTTTAAACATCTCTGTGGATAAGAAGGCTGCTCTCAAGCAGCCTTCTCTGATGGAACAAAAATGCAGTCAGACTTCCTCCTTTGTGAATTTGCTAAAGAAACTTTGAGTAATTTGGTAAAAGAGCGTTTCGGTTCAGAATTTCCCGACATTAATTCAAAATACCAGATTAAATACCTCTATCGATATCTGTCAGACTTTGGTGCTAAAACGATATTGCTTGAACCTGACTATGTAGACCGAGACTTTTTAGAAGATTATTCAAGGTACTATGTAAAATGCTTTAATCAGTATGGTGACCGTTGCGCAAGGCTACACTTCTTTTCTAAAGATATAAATCACCCCGATTTTCAGTCTTATCTTAGTGAATATTCTGACGAAAAGCACCGTGAACTTCAGGAAGTATATATTGGCTTTATCGTCGTAAAACCATTACCAAAAACCTTTATCGGTAAATCCTGCTTGAGGCTTTATCCGAGTTTTAATGATAGCGACTATAAAAAAGCACTTAGCCACAGATACAAAGTCAATTTATTCGGCCTTAACTTGCATGTAGATACTGTAGCATTCCAGGAGCAAGACAAGGTTGTATCAGCATGCGCAACAACTTCGATTTGGACTGCACTTCAGGCACTAGATAAAAATGATTTACGAACCGTACCATCATCCAGCGAAATCACCCTGGCAGCGATAAATCATGTCGTAGATTCTCACAATAGCTTTCCCAATAAGGGGCTGACCAATAAGCAAATCCTTCGTTCTTTGGATATACAGAAGCTGAGAAACCACAAATTTAACATTGACACTAGTTGCGGTACTGAATCTGGTAATTTTTTCAATATTGTAAAAAGTTATTTAAATAGCGACCTCCCATTAATTCTTGGAGCTGATGTGTATTGGAAAGAAGAACACGCTCAGCTTATAAGTGAAGGACGAGGCCATGCTGTCACTATTCTTGGATATAAGGAAATTGAAAGTAATAATTACCTATATATTCATGATGATAGGATTGGTCCTTTTGCCAGAATGCGAATAGTAACTAACGATGAAGAAGTCACCTCACTCATTAAAGGAAAAGCCAAAGCTCCTATTGAATGGGGTCTCATGTTAGAGGAAAAAGATGAGCAAGGTAATTGGCGGGATGCCGAGCAGCTCCTTATCCCCGATAGCCTAATTATCCCGAATTATAGAAAGATAAGGATTCCTTCTGAGTATATTGCTAACACATGCAACTCTGTTATTCATGAGTACACCCATTACTACAAAGAGCTTGGTCAAGAATGTCCTACTGTGACATTCTGTATAAAGCTAATTAGCTCAGCCATTTACAAAAGCAATCTAATTAAAACTCCCAGCGTCGTTAATAAGGAAGCGATTTTATGCAAACCTTTGGCTAAATACATTTGGAGTGCAAAATTTCAAAGTGAAGGGCAACCTTTATTTGATATTTTATTCGATTCTACAGAGATTCCACAGGGCAATGCAATCGCTGGAATCCCAATTTACAATCAAGGTGGCTTTGATGCTATTACTCAACCTCTTAAAAATATTCTTGAGTATTCCCCCCTGCACGAAGATTATTCAGGTAAGGACTTTCTTGTACCCTTAATACGTTCATTTCAACCGGAAAAAGATAATTACTTTGCTTATCTGGATAAGCAATTCGGTAAGCCGAGGGCTCCAAAACGCATTAATAAACAAGAAATTTCAGGAGACCGACTGCATAAACAAGCTGGGATTAGTTATTATGGAAAACAAGAGAAGTGCCTGTCAGATGACTTTCCTGAATTACTTCAAGGCATTCAGGGTGAATTTAGGATTTGGGTAATATCTCTAGATGGAGCTCTATTGATTGGTAAGGAAGTTGACAGACGGGGACATCCAACCCTAACAGGATTTACGTCGGCTCGTATCGGTGGGGAGCTTCATTACAAAAATAAAAAATGGATTATTAACTCTAAATCAGGGCGCTATAGCGCGGACTACGAGAATGGAAATGAGCTATTGGCCAATGCCAAAAATAAGTTCCTAGAGATCTACTCTAAGCTTAGTCCTTCTGATATTGATATTGACGAGTACCATCCGGATCACATTCAGTAACAGTAAGGCGCTATATTATATAGTGCCTTTCAAATTTCGTCAGTTTGTTTTCATCGTGAAACTCTTACTTCCGCTAATAAAAATTCTACTCAAGAACTGTTGTAGTTTGTAGCGGGTTTACACTAACCCTGTTCAAAGTATCCTTAACCCTCGCATATCAAAGGATTTATATCATGCCTAATCAAATGTTTACCGATGTCGAGCTTCGCATTATGTCAATTCATGTTAAATCGCAGGGCTTCGTCGACAAGTTACTCAGCGAAAGTAAGTTTGAAATTAAGGTATTTAGTGCCGTAAGTGACGGGGTAGCAGACCATGCATTTAATATGGAGCTGAACGTGATGCCGGTCAGCGAAGGCGGTACCATTAGCTTTGGCCCTGCGGGTTACACGATTTATCGTAATCGTGCCGGACAGATCCCGCGTTTTCTTGATGCCCATATTGCCGTCTTAGAAGATGACAGTGATATTCGCAGCACGGCCAAGCTGATGGCCCAGGTCCGAAAAACCGCAGCATTTGGCGAGCTCACCCGCACCGTCGTGGCTGCGGCGGCAAATCCTTTGTTTGCAGTCGGTATGAATGTGGCTGAAAGCCTGATGGATATTTCCATCGATGTGCTAAAGGACAATAAAGACGACCTGTGGCTGCGCCGTTTCTTCAGCTTTAACTACAATATTGAAGGTTATGAGGGTGTTGCAGAGTTTGAGTCTGACGAAGTGAAAATAACGCTGCAACTCTTTACCGGATAGCGCCGCAATCAGCTTTTCACGGCTATCACGACTCCCTGAGTCAGTGACACCAGCTTGGCTGCTGGCAGCGAGAATACCGCATTGGGTGTACCTGCCGCAGCCCACAGCGTCTCATATTGCAGTAAATCCTCATCAATATAAGTGACAGGCTGGGTAAGGTGTCCGATAGGAGGTATGCCACCAATGGTAAATCCGGTGACCTCCCGGGTAAACTCAGCGTCGGCTTTTACCAGCTTCTCTCCCAGATGTTTGGCCACGACTTTTTCTTTTACTCGATTGCTGCCACTGACCAATAACAACACCGGCTTACCGCTTTCTTTGCCTTTAAATATCAGTGATTTTACAATTTGTCCGAGTTCACACCCTAAGGTGTGCGCAGAGTCTTCTGCCGTGCGGGTGCTGCCGGGTAACTCGACAACAGTAAACGCCCCACCTGCAGCCGTAATGGCATCCTGAACCCGTTGAGCACTTCTGCTTAGTTTATCCGCTTCATGTCTGCTCATAGCCGCTCCTTGTTTTGACTTTGTTAGCTTCTTACCAACCCTAGCCAAAAGTCGCAGCCAAGCCAAATACATTCCGTAATTAGTTATTGATTGTTTTTCACCTGACTGGTGTAACTTCTTTTTCCTATAGTCCAAGATCACAACGAGTAATCAGTACTTTTCAACTACACTTACCTGTAGAAAGCTTCTAAAACGGGGTCCGAGTCTTGACAAGGGACAGCCCAGAGTCGACTGCTCAGTCACAGGGGCAGGTGATAACACGAAAGAGAGATAGCCGAGTGACCAAACTGTACTCCATTGACCTCAAGCTATGGCTTACACTCAGTGCTTTTTTATTTGCCGCCCTGTTGGCGGTAGGCTTAGTGCAGGTCCATCATGATACCCAGCAAGAAAGTCTGCTGGCGATCACAGAGGCAAGGTTAAAACGCGATCTCTCCGCGCTAAACCTAACGATGCAACATCAACTCTCCGGGTACGATCAAAATGAAATACGTAACACCTTGGTTGCGTATCAGCAGGGCCAGCAATATGTCAACCTGGCATTGGTCGATGCAAAAGGCATGGTGCTATTTAGCAGTACAACCAGCCATGAAGGTCGGCACCATAACGATACCCCATTAGAACTTAAACCAGAGGCCATCAGTCAACGGCTCAGTCCGCCATACATTATGGTTGAATACATTAAACATAAGCACCTGTATCAGGCCTATAGTACGTATGAACAACAAGGCGCAGTGGCGGCTAATACCCCCCTTCCAGCACTCATTTATGCCGAATATTCCATTGCTGACCAGGCACAACAACTACTTGAATATACGCGAATGAAAACCCTGTCTATTCTGGCGATTGCGGCACTACTCACTGCTTTGGTGCTGTATTTCACTCGGCTCTTCATTCATCGCCCGGTATCACAGCTAGTTGCGCTCAGTGAGCGACTGAGTAGTTTTGACTTCAGCGACACACTCGAAACACATGGCGCTGGCGAGTTTAAACACCTGGCGGACAACCTCAACCACATGGCAAACAGTCTGCAAGTCGGCTGGCAGAAAACGCAACAAGCTGAGGCTGATGCCAGCCGCAAAACAGCGATCCTGGAGGGCATTTTCTCAGCCCTGCCTGACTTGTTTTTTATCATTGATAAACAGGGCACTATTTTAGAGTATCATAGCGGGCAGACAGACGACTTATACGTACCTGAAGCCCAATTTTTGGGACGTAAAATTGAGGAATTTCTACCTGCCCAAACCTCACGCCACTTTACTCGCGCAATTCAAAGTATTGAACAGCCTGGCCAGTTAACGCAACTTGAATATTCGCTGCCCTTTGAGGACGGTAACCGTCACTTTGAAGCTCGCCTCAGTGCACTACCAGGGACCGAGTCTTTGGTTATTGCTGTGCGCAACATCACAGACAAAAAACGCCAGGAAGAAATCATCCTGCACCACGCTTTTTACGATACCCTGACTGACTTGCCTAATCGCTTTTTGGTGCTTGATCGCCTGCAGCAACTTATCCATGACGCCAAACGAGACAAGTCACTGGTTGGTGTTGGTTTTATCGATCTGGATGACTTTAAAAAAGTGAATGACTCCATGGGACATGAAGTCGGTGACAAAGTCTTGATCCATTCGGCAAAGCGACTGCAGTCTGCTTTGCGAGAAAAAGACACCGTGGCGCGCCTCGGTGGCGATGAGTTCATCATCTTGCTGGGCGACTTGAAAAGCAACGCCGATATTCATCCCATCGCCAGTAAACTGGTTAAACTCTTTCACGCACCGTTTGATATCGACGGCCGTGCCTTCAATATTTCTCTGAGTCTGGGCATAGCCCTTTTTCCTCAGGATGCCGATACGCCCAACGACTTGCTGAGAAAGGCCGACTCCGCGATGTACAATGCTAAGCAACAGGGCCGCAATACCTATTGTTTATTCACTGAAAGCATGAGCAATACGCTGCAACGACGCCTTATGCTGGAAGAAAGCATGCAAGGTGCACTTGAGCGTGGAGAATTCGAGGTCTATTATCAGCCACAGCTGGATCTCCAGGCGCGCAAAGTCGTTGGGGCTGAAGCGCTGCTTCGCTGGCACAGTGATAAGCTCGGCCCAATCTCTCCGGCTGAATTTATCCCCCTGGCGGAACAAAATGGGTTTATTATCGACTTGGGTAAGTTTGTTCTTAATTCAGCAGCCAAAGCCTTACAGCGAATACATACGCAATTTAATGCGTCATTGCGACTCGCGGTTAATCTGTCACCCCGCCAGTTTAATGACCCTGAACTACTCAGCCATGTTGAGCATTTGATAGAACGTTGTGCTTTACAACCTGGTACGCTTGAATTGGAGATCACAGAAGGTCTGCTATTAAGCGGTGACAGCACGATCAGAGCCACACTAGATAAACTTCAGCAAATGGGGATTTTGATCTCAATGGATGACTTCGGCACAGGCTACTCATCGTTGAACTATTTGCGTCAGTATCCGTTTGATGTGTTAAAAATTGACCAAAGCTTCATTGCCGACATGCACACGGGGAATGAATCGGCCTATCTGGTAAAAAATATCATCACTATGGCACATGGCATGGGCCTTAAAGTCATTGCCGAAGGGATTGAAGACCATGAACAGCTCACACGACTGGTGGAGTTTAAGTGTAACATAGGTCAGGGCTACCTGATTGGACAGCCAATGCCTGAAGCCGCATTCCAGAACTGGCTTGAACACAACTTTACTCGACCGGAGAATATAATGAATAAATCCCTGTCGATACAAGACTATTAAAAAGAATATGTTAGTATTGCATGGCAGTGTAAGGATTTAGAACATGAATATAGAACAACTGGTAAGTAAAGCTAAGCAAGTTTGTGATAATCGAGGGGCTCGATTTACCCCTATCCGAGAAAAAGTTTTCCGCTTACTCGCTGCTAAACAAGGCGGTGTAGGCGCCTATGATCTGCTAGAAGAGCTCAAGCTCACCGAGTCTGGAGCAAAGCCGGCAACGGTATACCGTGCTTTGGATTTTCTGTCAGAATTAGGATTTATTCATAAGATTGAAAGCACGAATGCATTTATGCTGTGCCATCACTTTGACTGTATTCACCCAGTGCAGTTATTGATCTGTGACTCCTGTGGTCACGTACAAGAGCTGCATTCCAATGCCATTTCGCACGAGCTGAATAACCTGGCTGCAGAGCACGGCTTTCTTGTTAAAGCACAAACGATTGAAGCACACGGCCGTTGTGGAAAGTGTAATGAGTAGTGCAGCATAGTAAAAAGCCCACTACACTTAAACCAGCGTCCGTTACAACGTAGGAACCTAGGGAAGAAGCATATGAATGTAGAATTCATCAACCCTTTTTTATCGTCACTAATGAATGTACTGGCGACCATGGCACAAACAGAATTAACGCCAGGCAAACCAAAGATTAAAAAAGATGAGGTGGCACGCGGTGATGTGTCTGGGTTGATTGGCATGGTGGGCCCACAAACCAAAGGCTCCTTTTCTATCAGTTTTGATGAAGGCCTGGCACTGACTATCATGGAAAGAATGTTGGGTGAGCGCCCGGACAAAATCAATGAAGAAGTCACCGACATGGTCGGTGAAATCACCAACATGGTTACCGGTGGCGCAAAGAACCTGCTTGGCGAGAAGGGCTACGAGTTTGATATGGCCACGCCAATTGTGGTCTCCGGACCCGGACACACCATTACTCATAAATGCGAAGGCCCTAAAATCATTATGCCCTTCACCTCAGCTGACGGGAATGCCAACATAGAGGTGAGCTTCGATAAGCTATGAGCTGGCATCAAACACATATCACACTCAGGCCGCGTCAACGCGGCTTTCATTTAATTGATGATGAGGTACTTACACAGTTACCTCAGTTAAGCTATTACAAAGTGGGATTGCTGCATTTGTTTATTCAGCACACTTCAGCCAGTCTCACCATCAATGAAAATGCCGATCCTACCGTTCGTATGGATATGGAAAGTCACTTCAACCACTTTGTACCCGAGCGACAAAGTTACTATCGTCATGATTATGAAGGAGACGACGACATGCCAGCCCATATCAAATCCAGTACACTGGGCTGTGAAGTGACGATCCCGGTTAGTCATGGGCGCTTACAATTAGGTACCTGGCAGGGGATTTACCTGGGGGAACACCGAGACCATGCAAGTAGTCGCTCAATTGTCGCAACCTTACATGGCCAGCTTCTGGAATAACTAGCGTGATGAGTCTAACGGGGTGATGTAGTCGTAGCTCACCCTGGGTGTGACATTGCAGAGTAATTCATAGGGGATAGTACCCGCGCACGCCGCAACTTCTTCAACCGGTAAAGCAGGCCCCCACATTTCAACCTGATCACCGACTGTCACCCCCTCCGGGTTAGTGCCTATGTCCACAGTGATCATGTCCATAGATACCGCACCAACAATGCCATAACGTTTCTTCCTGATCACCACAGGGGTGCCATTGCGCGCATTACGTGGGTAACCATCACCGTACCCCATCGCCACAACGGCCAGCTGAGTTTGTTTATTACTCTGCCAGCGACCGCCATACCCCACTTTTTCGCCCTCAGCGATGGTCTTGATGGCGATCACCCGGGTCGTTAGCCGCATCACAGGCTTGAGGCCATGCTCAGTACCAACCTGATTAAGCATAGGCGAAACCCCATACATCATTAGACCGGGGCGGATCCAGTCACCATGTGACTGAGGCCAGCCGAGTACCCCGGCGGAGTTGGCCAGACACTTCGCTTCAGGTTTACCCTCTATCAGACGCTCGAATGCTTTAATCTGGCGTTGCGTTTGCGTGCTATTTACATCATCAGCGCAGGAAAAGTGCGTCATTAGTTTGATATTCGGGTCAACATTGTCACAGGCTTTTAGCCGCTGATAAAAGGTTTCGAACTGTTCAGGCTCGATGCCCAGTCGGTGCATGCCTGTATCGACTTTCAGCCACACGGACAGACGAGCACCCAACTGACTGGTTTCGATGGCCCTAAGCTGATTTTCATCATGAACAATAGTTTCAAAGTTATTGGCAATCAGAATAGGCAAATCAGCACAATGAAAAAAGCCTTCCAGTAAAACGATCGGCTTGGTTAAACCACCGGCGCGCAGCGCCAATGCTTCATCAATACGAGCCACTGCAAAGGCATCTGCGTCATTGAGCTGCTGGGCAATTTTGACCAGACCATGGCCATAGGCGTTGGCCTTGAGCACAGCCATCACGCGGGCACCAGGTGCAAGTGCCTTGATCCGTTTTAAATTATAACTTAATGCCGCGAGGTTAATTTCGGCGGTTGCCAGGCGCATACTTACTCCTAATTCAGGCTGCCGACTCAGTTAGAAAACAACAAATACTCTAATATTCGTCATCGACTGCAGGACCGGCATAATTGTCGAACCGAGAGAATTGCCCCTGGAAGGTTAACCTAACCTTACCAATCGGACCATTACGCTGTTTACCAATAATAATTTCCGCGACTCCCTTATCTGGACTGTCGTCGTTGTACACCTCATCACGGTAAATAAACATGATCAAGTCGGCATCCTGCTCGATAGACCCCGATTCACGTAAGTCTGAGTTAACCGGGCGTTTATCAGCCCGTTGTTCCAGTGTCCGGTTAAGCTGTGATAGGGCTATCACCGGGCACTGAAGCTCTTTTGCCAGTGCCTTAAGTGAACGAGATATCTCTGCGATTTCTAAGGTCCGGTTGTCCGATAAACTGGGCACTCGCATCAATTGCAAATAATCCACCATGATCATGCTAATACCACCATGATCCCGCGCGATGCGCCTTGCCCGTGAACGCACATCTGTCGGCGTCAGGCCTGAAGCATCATCAATGTACATCTGACCCTTTTCCATCAACAAACCCATGGTTGAGGATAACCGTGCCCAATCATCATCATCCAGCTGACCAGTCCGCACTTTGGTCTGGTTAATACGCCCCAGTGAAGCCAACATCCTCATCATGATCTGTTCTGAGGGCATCTCCAGTGAATAGATAAGCACAGGCTTATCCTGCGTCATCGCAGCATGCTCAGCCAGGTTCATTGCGAAAGTGGTTTTACCCATCGACGGACGTGCAGCGACTATGATCAGGTCTGAGGGTTGCAAGCCTGCGGTCATCTGGTCAAGATCAGAGTAACCCGTGCTCACCCCGGTTACACCATCTTGCGGCGACTGATAAAGCTCTTCAATTTTATCGACGGTTTTTTCGAGAATACTGTGAATGCTCTGTGGACCTTCGGTACTCTTGGTGCGCTGCTCGGCGATTTTGAATACTTTACTTTCTGCCAGGTCCAATAATTCGTGACTATCACGCCCTTCCGGATTAAAACCCGCTTCGGCAATTTCATTGGCGACCGAGATCATCTCACGGACCACAGCCCGTTCGCGTACGATACTGGCATAGGCATCTATGTTCGCCGCACTGGGTGTATTTTTGGCAATTTCAGCCAGATAAGCAAAACCACCGACCGTGTCCAGTTGGTTGTTCTTTTCGAGGTTTTCCGAGATGGTGATCAGGTCAATAGGCTGACTGGCCTCGACCAGCTTGCTCATTGCCTCGAATATCAGCTTGTGGGTGCGGGTGTAAAAGTCCTGCGCGACAACCAGTTCTGCAACCCTATCAAACGCCTGATTATCAAGCATGAGTCCACCTAACACAGACTGCTCTGCCTCGATAGAATGGGGGGGAACTTTCAGGGTATCGACTTGTTGATCAGGTTTCGCCATATCACTACAAACACTAAGGGACGGACCTGTTATTGTATACGCAATTGGGGTGGAAATGAATCTAGATTATCAGGCTAATATTGACTCAGGGACGCCCTCGCTGGGCGCCCCTCCTGAGTATTACAATTTCTTCAACGCAATACGTCCACTGACAGTATCAATTTCTACATCCACATCACCGTCGTTAATCACGAACTCCAGCTCACGCGATGGCCCATATTTCGCCTTTTTTTCTTTGTCTGCTGACAGTTCATTGATGATCCGTCCGCCGGCATGCGCATCAATATCAAAACGCGCCGACAGATTAGTCGGAAAATAAAAGTCGACATCACCACTGACTGATTCAAAGCGAATATTGGCTCGCTTTTCCAGTGCTCTTAATTTGACATTAATCTCGCCATTGACCGTGCTCATTCTCAAATCCTTCAGGCTGGCAATATCGAAATCAACTTCACCGTTGACGTTTTCAACCCGAATATCACTCGCCTGAGTCATACTCTCAATACCACCATTGACCGCATTAAACCTTAGCTTGCCGCTGGACGCCATGTCTTCAATATCGCCATTGACTGTTTCATAGCGGATGTTACCGGATAGCTCTTTCCCCTCGATGTCACCATTGACGGTTTCCAGTTCAATTTTCCCGCTTACCTGATTTACCTCAATATCGCCATTGACGGTGGTGACTGCTACGCCCGCACTGAAGTTGCTGACATCCACATCGACATTCACGCCTTCAAAGTCCAGTTCACTCTGTTTCGGCATATAAATGGTCAACCGAGAACCATCTCGCTTGTTATTCCACCCTTTATTGCGACGTGGCATTTTGACAATAAACTCTGTTACATTGCCCTGAGTTTCTAATGTATAGCCATCGGCCAGCTCATCTAGCTCGCCACTGACTTTAAAGCTTGGCTTGTCCCATGACTTGATAGTGACTTTACCACGCTGGTTTTCGATAACCACTTTGCCATCCAGCGGCACCTCAATCTGCTCGTCAATCTTGTCACCCGCCAGGGCAAACAGCGGCAGCGTGGCCAGTCCTAAAATGATTGCTTTCATGCTTCTCTCCTAAATCTGTTGCCACTGGGGCTGATGTACCTTAGTGATTAAATCCAATTGCTGCTGGTATACCTGAGCCAGCATTTTAAGCAGGGCTGCATTGTCGGGATCTTTTGTCAGAGCCAGTTTGATGGCCTGCTCTGCTTCTTCCAGTTCCTGTAATGGCTGCTGCCAATCCTGTGTGAGTGCGGGTTGTGCCTCATACTGAACCAATAGCGTTTGTTTTCTCTGCTCGAAGAAGGCACTCATATTCGCCATAGTATCTTGCTGAGGCTGCGTCATGATGACCTGCCAGCTCAGCAGGCCAGCTGATACACAGGCCGCAACACCAGCCAGCTTAACCCAGGGACTGGCAGAGCGATGCTCCACTGTGGGCAAATTGATTGCCTTTTCAATGCCCTGCCATAAGTCTTTTCGCGGTTCAGGTAGCTGATCCTGCTCTTGTTGTCGTGGCAGCTGTTGTTTCAGAAACTGCTCAAACGTTGGTTTACTCATTGTCATACCACTCCTGTAACAATTTCCTGGCTCGGTGAAACTGGGATTTACTTGAGCCCACCGCCATATTCAACATGCCCGCCACCTCTTCATGGCGGTACCCTTCTACCGCGTGTAAGACAAACACCAAACGGGCACGCTCAGGTAAACGCAGGACCAGCTTATCTAGCCCGTTGAGCGATTCACATTGCGCGATTTCAGTTTGTTCCATCCCACTGTCTTCCAGGCTGACGACTTTTTGCAGCCAGTTTTTTTGCTTACGCAAATAGCTAATTGCAACATTCGACGTGACGCTGTGAAGCCAGGTCGTGAATTTTGACTGCCCCTGAAACTGAGCGATTTTATGCCATAGCTGAACAAACACTTCCTGCGTCGCATCTTCCGCGTGTGCCTGATCGGCAAGCAAACGTAAACACAGTCCATACACCCTGCGATAACACTGCTGATAGAGCTGTTCAAATGCAGCCTGCTCGCCCTGCTGGGCACGCTGCACTAACGCCTCAATCGTATCTTGGTTAAATGCCTCTTTGGCATTGATTATCATAGAGTATTCCCTCGTTACCGAGCCACCATCGTGACACATCAGATGTAATAAAGAAAGTAACCCAATGGCGCGATGTTTGAAGAGTAAGACGCGGGGGGAAGAGCAAAAGGTTTAAACAAAGAGGAAAAATTTTTCTGTACAGTGGGAGCGACTAGTTCACCGTGTTATTCGTCTTCCTCCTCTGGAGTCTGATAGTCTTCGCCAGACTCAAAACGCCAGCCCATAAATTCCAGCTTAGCCGGCGTAACCACGCCGCCGTTGCCGAGGTTAAAGTTTTTCAGTGCTTCATCAAAATGCACACCACTGCCGCCGGTGGCATCTATGGTTGCGCCACGGATAGTGCCGTAAAACTGACCACTCCCTCGCATCGCGATGCTGGTAACGGGTGCATAAATTACTGCATACACGGAACTGGCACCTCTCAGAGTAATGCCATTTTGGCCAGAGTAAGAAGAGAAGATACTCAAACTTGGAAAGCCGCTATCAGTCATGCCTTCCCTTTCAGTGATCACGACACCACTGGCACCAAAATCAACTTTACCGGTAACAAAAATCGCCAGACTGCTACCTGCTTTGATAGTAATGCTGGTGTGACCCGTCATCTTGAAGTCACCATCGACCAGCCAGATCACATCTCCTCCCTCAATGGTAATGGTACCATCGCTGGTAAGCTTCATGTTTTTCATCCCAAACACATACTCATTGCCGCTATTACCCTGACCATGGTTTTGCGTAAGGTGCTGAAACAAATAGATGTCTGCGGGGCTCGATGACCAGGTGCCACTGCCTCCACGTATATAACGGCCTTCGCTCGGGGTAAACACATAGTCCGTCTGTGCACCGACAGTAAAATCAGCATAGTTGTTATTGCTGTCGATCACTGAGGGCATATTCAAAGGTAACGCCAGTGGATCACACTCTTTATCTGGGTCATTGGGATCATAATCCGGCGAGCTGGGATCGTATACCCGTACCGCTTCCACTTCTGGGTTAACATTGAAGCGATCAGCTGAATAATGCAACCCACCTTGCATATGGCTGCTCTGGAAGACACCCGTGCCACCATACATAATGTCTAACTCAGCCTGGTTTTGATTGAGGATTTCGGCGCCCCACTTCATCGTCACGTCACCATTCGCACGCAGTACGCCGGTGATCTGTCCGCCATTGTGCTTTACGAACCCCTGAGTGAGCACATCGCCATCAACCCGCACGCCACTGCCCGCGGAAATATCGATACCAGTATTAGACTGAACAGTACCGACAACAGGTGAAGACCCCTTTAGATACAGGATACCCGATGCTTTAACATCTCCCATGATAGGAGAGTGACCATTTAGCACCACATCGGCATCGCCAATCACAGTATTCACATCGCCATTGCTGGTTTTAGTGTCTTCATAGCTACCCTGAGTGGAATCATAACTGTCGACTAAACCACTGCCCGCAAGATTTACGCCTTTACACCCGGTAACGGCGTTTTGAAACACTGAGCTGCGTTCGGGAGGGGTGTACTTAAAGTAAGAGATCATACGCGCCTGGGCCTGCTCATCATAACGCTGCCCCAGGCTGGCAATCGCCACTTCATCACCGTTGACTGACAACTGGGCGTCAAAACTCGTGCCATCCAGTTCGCCGCTCCCCAGACCCGCCCCAATCTGCTGCACCACCTGCTCCAGTGTCAGATTTGGATTATTGATAAGTGCTGCTTTGAGTGCCTGCCCCCGCTCGATCACGCCCTTTTCAGCCAATAAACGAGCATTCAGGTCTTTTTGATAATTACCACTGAGACGCTCCTGCACCAGGGTATCTTTAAATGCAGCAAAGACCACCACACTGGCTACCGAGCTGAGTAGCATCACTTTTATCAGGGTAAACCCACGTTGTCGTAGTGTTTGTATTGCCATGATAGTCACCAGTTCGCCGTCGCCAGCACCTGCTGACTTGCTGCAATATCTATCTGGATCCCCGCGGCATACTGTGCGGGCACACCCACGGGTGTCACTGTAATGGACGTGATCAGGCCGTTGACCGAAAAGCTTAGTCCATTTACCCCTCTTAACAAGCGCTGGGCAGGTAAGTTATCTGAGCTGATATCGCATAATAAGTAGCCATCAAGTAACGAAAAGGTCTCGGTGTAATTCACCACAGGCACGCTGCCATCGCAGGCCGGCGTATTGGCAACCTGACTGACTTCTAATGCCTCACCGTTCAGCATGACCTGAGGTGTGGACGCTGTTTGCTTAATGCTACGCGTCATTAGCTGACTGGTATAGCGGATCACTTCCTGTGCCTGTGCCAGCTCCTGATTTACCGCAATAGTGCTGCGAATGGTCGAATAGGCCACGGCAATACCTCCGAGCATAAACAAGCCTATCGCCAGTGCGATCAGCAGCTCAAGTAAAGTAAATCCGCGACAATTCATCAATCGACTCACAAACATTCATTGACAAAACTGGCGTGCAATGAGATTTGGTCCACGCCTGTATTGGTCATACGTTCATCGTGCCAGCTAACCGTCAGGCTCATATCGAGACTAAAGGTATCAGGCAGCGTCAACGTAAAGCGAGGATCATTCGGATATAGCCGGGCAGCTGTCGGGTTGGCACCCGGGTTCAGGCTGGTATTGACACTCTGATAATGGCAAATGTCGGGCCAAATGCGCTCTATCGCATTCTGCCCGTGGATCAAAGCCAGAGTATAATTAAAACTGTTCTGTGCAAACTGCATGGCCTTGATCTGGGCAGCAGCAAGGCCGAGCAATGCAATGGCTGCAATTACCATAGACACCATAACTTCCAGCAATGAAAACCCCGAAACTACGCGCAATTGTCTGTCGCCTTACCCAACCAGCTTTGCCCACTGTGTAAGATGCATAAACGAACATCGTCCGTTGTTGCATCATTATCCGATATCAGTATGTTACTGAATGCACTGAGCTCACCGCTTGAGCGCAGTGTTCTGTCAACCAGGTTCACAGCTACTGCCGTGTGGTCAATCGTAAACCGTTTTAACGTGATTTCCTGGCCCTGCTCGACCACCTTCATCACCCAGTCATTGTTTTCAAGTTCCAGTTTTACCGGCACTTCGCGTTTTACCGCTTCACTGCGGGCAAAGCGATAAAAGCTGCTTAGCTGATTTGCAGTGGTATTAACCCTGTCCTGTTTAATCTGGCCAATTAAAGACGGCGCAGCCGTGACAGCCAGGATGGCAATGATGGCCAGGACCATCAACAGCTCAATCAGTGTTACACCGTGCTGGGCGTGCTTACCAACAGTCATTCAGGTTGCCTCCCTGATTGCCTAAATGGTCCAGCGTGAGCACTCCGCAAATGTCGCCATTCTGACCACCTGCAGCCAATGGTGTCGCCTTTAAAATATAGCCCATATTGCGAAAATCACCGTTGGCACCTTGTGGCTTATTACGCGCTTCGTAGCTGAACGTGTAGTGTTCAGCAGCTGGCAGACTTTGAAACGTTTGATCATTAGGGTAACCACCATTGCGGGAATAAATACGCTCCAACGTAGCACTGGTTTGCAACAGTAAGTGCTGTGCATCCAGTCGTCTGCTTTCACGTACATACTGACCATAGTTTGGCAATGCCACACTGGCCAGAATGGCGACGATCGCAATGGCGATCAACAGCTCAATTAAAGTAAATCCACGCATTCTGGAGGTTTTAAGCATATTGGGTTTCCCACCTAAATGATAACGCTGTCATTAGTGCCTGAATAAGACTGTATGACATTTAACCAATAAAAAAAAGTGCCTGTAATAAAAACAGTTAACTAAAATATCACAAAACAGAATTATCTAAAACAGGAACGCGCTTACACGAGATAACAGCCGACGATGTGCCTCAAGGCTACACGGTGGTCAGACCATTAAATACCAGCGTCATTTGTTCCCATAAAGACTATAAGCCGTTTACGAGCGCTGTTGTTTTGATTTGGATTAAATTTCCGACTTGTGTTGTAAACCTTCCATGATGATCCCGATAATCATCAGATCCACACACTGAAAATTGGAGTTGTTATTGTCTTTCAGAGATTGGGAATACAACCGCGTGCAGATACACGCGGTTGGTGCTTAATACTATTAAGCTTCAGCGATCACGATTACTTTGATAGCTGTTGTCACGTCAGTGTGAAGCTGGATTGATACGTCGAACTCACCTGTTTCGCGGATAGTACCGGTAGGCAGACGAACTTCTGACTTAGCAACTTCAAGGCCTACTGCTGTGATAGCGTCGGCAATATCGCGAGTACCGATAGAACCAAACAGCTTACCTTCGTCACCCGCTTTAGAAACCAGAGTCACTTCAGCAAGTGCTTCTAGTTTTTCAGCGCGCGCTTGTGCAGCAACTAGCTCTTCAGCGATTTTCGCTTCAAGCTCAGCACGACGTGCTTCGAAAGTTTCGATGTTAGCTTTAGTTGCAGGAACTGCCTTACCCTTAGGGAAAAGGAAGTTACGTGCGAAACCAGATTTAACAGAAACCTGGTCACCTAGGCCACCTAGGTTTGCGATCTTGTCTAGTAGAATAACTTGCATGTCTCTACACCTTTTAAAAACTGTTAATCAGCTGCTTACTTGTGTAAGTCAGTGTACGGAAGAAGGGCTAGGTAGCGAGCACGCTTGATAGCAGTTGCTAGCTGACGCTGGTATTTAGCGCTAGTACCTGTGATACGGCTAGGTACGATTTTGCCACTTTCAGTTACATAGTTTTTAAGAGTAGCCAGATCTTTGTAATCGATTTGTTGTACGCCTTCCGCTTTGAAACGGCAGAACTTACGACGTCTGAAATAACGTGCCATGAGTAAATTTCCTCAATTAATTCTTTCAATATGTTGTGCATGTAATACAAGTTGACTCAAGCCACTGCGACTCTCGTGTCGGTTTAAAAAACCGCGTACTTGTAAGGTTTGCCCAACGTATAAATGCTCTAGTTGAGTCCGGAACTGCTGTCCGCTGGCTACCACCTGAATTCGCACATAACTGTTACGATTTAGGTCGGCTTCTACTTGCATCGATTTATGTTCTAAAACAAAAATACAATGCGCGATACCCGCGGGGCTTTGACTGTACTTAGGTGGCTTACAGACCGTGCCGGATAATACCAGCTGGTTTGTATACAGTTCAGACTGAGTGCTCACCAAACTACCAAGTCAATTCCGAATCAATAACGATTAAGCAGTTGCTGCTTCTTTTTTCTCTTCTTTAGCAAGAGGAGACGCTTCAGTTACAGCGTTCTTAGTACGCATAACCAGGTTACGAAGCACTGCATCGTTGTAGCGGAAAGAAGTTTCAAGCTCGCTGATTACTTCAGTAGGTGCTTCAACGTTCAACAGAACATAGTGTGCTTTGTGAAGCTTTTCGATTGGGTAAGCCAGTTGACGACGACCCCAGTCTTCTAGACGGTGGATTTTACCGCCAGCTTCTGTGATGGCACCAGTATAACGCTCGATCATACCAGGTACTTGCTCACTTTGGTCTGGGTGAACCATGAATACGATTTCGTAATGACGCATGGATATTCCTTACGGTTAATATAGCCTTGTCCCGTTTCGGCCAGTCGGGGTAAGGCAAGGAACTAAAGTTAGTTAGGCCGAAAGAGCGCGTATTTTACGTGTCGAACTAAAAATAAGCAATCAGTTTATCGATGAAAATTGGTGGAATAAGATTTAAAGTTGAGCAAGTAAGTCAGAGTGAGAAAATATGGATATAAAGAGAGGGAGGAGTTGGAGCGGCACACGAGGTTCGAACTCGTGACCTCGACCTTGGCAAGGTCGCGCTCTACCAGCTGAGCTAGTGCCGCTTCATAATTTGCTCAATTGTTTTAAACGCTGGTTCGCGACGGGTCGCGTCTAACGTTTTAGCAGCTGAGCTAGTGCTGCATCACAGGGTATGGAAATATAATCCAATACAAACTCGTTATTTAGTCAGTCGAGTAAACTGATTGTATATTGGAGCGGCACACGAGGTTCGAACTCGTGACCTCGACCTTGGCAAGGTCGCGCTCTACCAGCTGAGCTAGTGCCGCTTCGTAAGTTACGGAATATTAAAACGCTGGTGCGCGACGGGTCGCGTCTAACGTTTTAGCAGCAGAGCCAGTGCCGCATTCCTGATTACTCATATTTTAAACGCTGGTGCGCGACGGGTCGCGTCTAACGTTTTAGCAGCTGAGCTAGTGCCGCTTTATAAAAGATATCTAGTTTATACACCTGAAGAAGTGTTGGAGCGGCACACGAGGTTCGAACTCGTGACCTCGACCTTGGCAAGGTCGCGCTCTACCAGCTGAGCTAGTGCCGCATCACAGGGTATGGAAATATAATCCAATACAAACTCGTTATTTAGTCAGTCGAGTAAACTGATTGTAGATTGGAGCGGCACACGAGGTTCGAACTCGTGACCTCGACCTTGGCAAGGTCGCGCTCTACCAGCTGAGCTAGTGCCGCATCACAATGTAGCTCTTAGTTTCCCGCTGTGCGCAACCTTGAGGTCGCGTCTAACGTTTCAGCAGCTGAGCTAGTGCCGCTTCATAAATACCCCAGAGACAAATAAGCTTTGCCGTCTTGAGCGGGGCAGGATTCTACAAGATAGAAAAAGCATTGCAAGTACTTTTTCTAAATTTTTTAAAGATTGAAGAATTTTTGCTGGTAAACCTTCAACTCCATAATGGAGTCTTTGATGTCGTCCAGAGCCAGGTGAGAGCTCTTTTTGTGGATCCCATTTAACAGCTCAGGCTTCCAACGACGTGCCAGCTCTTTAATCGTGCTGACGTCCAGGTTCCGGTAGTGGAAATATTCTTCCAGCTCAGGCATGTATTTATTGAGGAAGCGACGGTCCTGACCAATCGAGTTACCACACATAGGCGATTTGCCCGGCGGTACCCATTGTTTCAGGAAGTCTAATGTTTGTTTGATTGCATCAGATTCAGAGTGAGTGCTGGCCTTACAACGCGCAGTCAGACCGGAACGGCCATGCTGGTTTGTACACCACTCATCCATATTATCAAGTAAATCATCACTTTGATGGATAGCAATTACAGGTCCCTCGGCCAGTACATTCAGATCACAGTCGGTGATCACAGTGGCAATTTCGAGGATCCTATCTGTTTTAGGTTCCAGACCCGTCATTTCTAAGTCGAGCCAGATCAGGTTTGATTCATGAAAAGACATACACTACCTAACGGTACTTTCCTTTAGATCCAATGCAATTAGATATATCATATTAGCTTCATCACTCGACCAAAAGCTTTTTTTTACAAAGCGGGGCAATTTATTGAGTTATAGTCCATGATTGGCCTGTATACCACTCGATAGCAATAAATCGTGTCGCGAGTTTATAAGATATGGCAAAACGCAAAAAACTCAGTAAGGGCCAGTCCAGACGGATCAGTGCCAACCATCAAAAACGCTTGCATAAAGCGAAACAACAATCCGACACTCAGGTAACTTGGCAAACCGATAACCTGGGCCCCACAGAACCCGCAGTGGTGATCAGTCGCTTTGGCCAGCACGCCGATGTCGAGTGCGAAAATGGCGACGTCCTGCGCTGTAATATTCGCCGTACTGTCACCAGCATAGTATGTGGCGATGAAGTGATTTTTCGTCGCGCCAAAGTCAGCGAAGGCGATCTGGCAGGTGTAATAGAAGCTGTCGAGCCCCGCCGCTCTCAGCTCACCCGTCCGGATTTTTACGACGGCGTAAAAGTGGTGGCAGCCAATATTGACCAAATTTTAATGGTATCCGCTGTAGTGCCTGAATTCACCCCACAGATCATTGACCGCTATCTGGTCGCCTGTGAAGACATGGGCATTGAACCAATTCTGTTACTCAACAAGATCGATCTGTTAGATGAAGAAGGCCTCGACTATGTCGATGAAGTGCTGGATATCTATCGTGAGCTAGGTTACCGCGTCCTGCTGGTGAGTAACAAAACAGGCCAAGGGATCGATGAGCTCAAATCCCTGCTGACAGACAAGAACAATATCTTTGTTGGCCAATCCGGCGTGGGCAAATCCACCTTAGTGAATACCGTACTGCCCGATGCCGCTATCCTGACGCAGGAAGTCTCTGAGAACAGTGGCCTGGGTCAGCACACCACTACAGTTTCTAAACTGCATCACCTGCCCAGTGGCGGTAACCTGATAGACAGTCCGGGGATCCGTGAGTTCGGTCTGTGGCACCTCGAAGTAGAGCGGGTAACCTGGTGTTTTAAAGAGTTTCGTGAGTTTATCGGCGGCTGTCGTTTCCGCGATTGCAAACACCTCAACGATCCGGGTTGTCTGATCCTGGAAGCGGTTGATGAGGGCAAGATCAGCGAGCTGCGCTTTGACAGCTATCATCGTATTCTGGAGTCAATGGCGGATGGTCGCGCAGGTGCGCGCGCGCCAAGAGTTTGATACTATCTTCAAAATTTTTTCAGGAATAATAAAAGTGAACTTGGATAAACTAAAGATTGCCCTGCAATATGCTTTACCCAAACATGCCGTATCACGTTTGGTGGGAAAACTGGCCGCAGCCGAAGCGGGTGCACTGACAACCACCTTAATTAAATTGTTTATTAAACAGTACAAGATAGACATGAGTGAAGCCCTGCATGAAGATCCAGCTCACTATAAAACCTTTAATGAATTCTTTACCCGTCCGCTGAAGCCGGGGATCCGCCCACTTGCCGAAGAAGCCAGCATTGTGGCTCACCCGGTCGACGGTGCCATCAGCCAGTTAGGTGATGTAGTCGATGGTCAGATCATTCAGGCCAAAGGCCATGACTACAGCCTGCAAACCCTGCTGGGGGGCAAAGAGTCGGACGTTGCACCGTATCTTGGTGGTAAATTTGCCACCATTTATCTGGCGCCCAAAGACTATCACCGCATTCATATGCCCCTTGATGGTACACTGAAAAAGATGATCTACGTACCTGGCGATCTGTTCTCGGTAAACCCGCTGACTGCGCAAAACGTCCCTAATCTGTTTGCTCGTAACGAGCGCGTAGTCGCTATCTTTGACACTGAGATAGGTCCACTGGCTATGGTACTGGTGGGCGCCACCATAGTGGCCAGCATCGAAACTATCTGGGCGGGTACGGTCACGCCACCAGCCGGTAAAGACGTCTTTAGCTGGGATTATCCCGCAGAGGGCGACAACGCCGTTAAATTGAAAAAAGGCGACGAGATGGGCCGCTTTAAGCTGGGCTCGACGGTTATTTTGGCCTGGGGAGAAGACAAGGCCGACTTCCTGGCCAACCAATTGCCAGAAACCGTTACCCGTATGGGCACCCCATTTGCGACCATCCGCGATTAAGCCGGATAACTCGCTCAAAAAAGCCCGCAGAAGCGGGCTTTTTAAATCGTCTGTGGCATTAGCCACACACATCACATGCTGTATCTCTTTCCAGCGTAAATTGCCTTTGCTTAAGGCTTAGCGCATCAACCACTATCATTTCACTGTGTTTATCAGGTATATCAGAGATAATTAAACTGACTGCTTTCATCGCCTGCATAGAGCCGATTATGCCCAATAACGGACTCACCACACCTGCGTTCTGACAATTCAATACCGATTGCGCCGAAGACTGTGGAAAAATGCAGTGATAACAGGGGGAAGGTTTCCTGAAATCAAAGGTCATAAACTGGCCCTGAGTGCCCAGCGCGGCACCCGAGATCAGGACCTTACGGTGTAGTACGCAATACTGATTGAGCAAATAGCGCGTGGCGAAGTTGTCGCTGCAATCCAGGATCCAGTCACTGTCTTGCAATATGCTGTCTATATTGCTGCTATTAAGCTTCACAGGCTGAGGGATCAGTGAGATTTGGTTATTCAGGCTCGCTAAAACCTTACCCGCGGCTTTCGCTTTTGGCTGCCCGATATGGCTGACCTTATACAAAATTTGCCTTTGCAAATTAGACAGTTCAACCGCATCATCATCACAAAAAGTCAGCTGCCCAACTCCGCTTGCCGCCAGGTAAAACAGCGCTGGGCTACCCAGGCCACCACAACCCACCACGGCCACCCGCGCTTGTTTAAGACGGAGTTGACCGGCTTCCGACACTTCATTGAGCAGTAAATGGCGGCTGTACCTCAGCCGCTCTTTGTCACTGAGTTCTGTACTCATGACTCGCCAGTGGCCCGTTTCAGGTCAATAATGGCCTGTTTAGGGTCCGCCGCTTCGGTGATGGCACGCACCACTGCCACACTGCCAACTCCGGTGGCGGCAACCTGAGGAGCGCGTGTCAGGTCAATGCCCCCAATAGCCACTGTAGGATAGGTTTCACGCATCAGAGGCACAAAGTGCCTGAGCTTTTCGAGCCCCTGGATCTGTCCGGTCATGTCCTTGGTGGTGGTCGGGTAAATCGCCCCAAATGCCAGATAACTGGGCCGGTAGTTATGGGCTCGCAGCATTTCATAAAACCCATGTGTGGACACCCCCAGGCGCAACCCCGCCTGCTGAATGGCAACCAGATTCGCAGAATCCAGATCTTCCTGACCAAGATGCACCCCATAGGCGCCATGGCGAATGGCCAGCTCCCAGTGGTCGTTAATAAAGACCCGGCCCTGATACTTTTCCCCCAGGGTGATAGCACACTGTATGTCTTCTTCCAGGGTCGCATGATCAGCCTGTTTAATTCTGAGTTGCACTGTTTTTACGCCCTCAGCCAGACACTTTTCAACCCAGTCTACCGAGTCTACGACGGCATAAAGCCCCAGTTCTTCTCCGATGGGTGCAAACCCGGCGGCAAAGTTAAACTCTTCACTGACGGCAAATTCCAGTTCATCACCGAGCCAGCTTCCAGGCTCTATCACCTGAGGAAAGTCCGAGATATTCTCTGGGAACCCGGCATGTGCCAGTGGCCCTCGCCCCTCACCAAAGCGCTGCGCTAATTTCAGCCCCTGGTTGATATAAGCTTTGGCCAGAATGAAGGCATCTTTGATCGGGTAGCCTTTGGCCAGGCAAGCCGCAACAGAAGACGCAAAGCTACATCCGGTGCCGTGGCTGTGTGGGGTTTGTATCGCCTCGTTACCCAGCCAATACTCTTCACCCTCACTCCAGCAATAATCAATGCAATAACCACTGGGATAATCCCAGTGCCCGCCTTTAATGATCACCGATTTGACGCCAAATTCACGTAGTTTACGGGCGGCGTCTCTAACGGCATCCGGACCAATCAGATACACGCCAGTCAATACTTGCGTCTCCTGCGTATTGGGCGTGATCACATCGACCAGAGGTAAAAGGTACTTTTTCAGTGCATCCAGGGTATCTTCTTCGGTCAGCGCATCGCCACTGGATGCAATGGCAACCGGGTCGAACACAATCACAGGGGGATTGTCCCAGCGACTCTTGTACTGCGCCAGATGCTCTGCCACCAGCTGTATCTGTGTGCTATTGGCCAGCATGCCAATTTTAATCACGGTTGCTTTTAAATCGGCTTCGAGTGCCAGTAGCTGAGATTCCAGCACTTCACTCGAGACCGCATTGATCTCTTCAACCGCCAAACTATTTTGCGCCGTCAGCGCAGTTATGGCTGTGCAGGTTTGCACACCAAAACTGTGCATTGCTTTGACATCCGCCTGCACTCCGGCGCCGCCGCCCGAATCCGACCCGGCAATGGTCCATACCAGTTCAGCCACAATTACTCCTACTTACTCTGTTTAACGTGGGCGCATGAATAAGTGCTATGCGCCACAAAGGCTTAGCGTCACTATAGCGCGTGTTTAATTCTGATGCCAAAAGGGCATCCCCATCGTCGGGGTGGAAGGCGTTGCGACTTCTTTTTCCGGCATGGCCTGCGCTACATAGGCGGCACGCCCGGCAACCACCGCATGATTAAAAGCACTGGCCATGGTCACCGGACAACCAGCACCGGCAATGGCAGAGTTCAGCAACACGGCATCATACCCAAGCTCCAGGGCCTGTACGGCATGTGATGGTAAACCGAGCCCCGCGTCAACAATCAGGGTATGGTCAGGCAAACGCTCACGAATGGTTTTCAGGTTATAGGGGTTGAGTAGCCCTTTCCCGGTGCCAATGGGGGCGCCCCAGGGCATCAGTACTTCGCAGCCCAGATCCGCCAGGCGCTGACACACCACTAAATCATCGGTGCAATATGGCAGCACTTTAAAACCTTGTTTTATCAGGATTTCGGTGGCTTCCAGCAGGGCAATCGGATCGGGCTGTAAATTATATTCGTCGCCAATCAGTTCCAGCTTGATCCAGTCAGTTGCAAACACTTCCCGACACATTTGTGCCAGTGTCACCACTTCTTTGACACTGTGACACCCGGCGGTATTAGGCAGTACTCGCAATCCGGTGTCTTTGATCAATTGCCAGAAGTCGTCTCCGGCCGACACTGAGTTCTGTCGTCGCAGAGAGACGGTGACGATTTGCGCCTGCGAAGCCACCAGGCTTTGCTGCATAATTTCCGGCGAGGGATAAAGTGCTGAACCTATCAGCAAGCGACTGTCGAACTGCTCACCGTAAATGGTTAACGGTTTATCACTGTGCATCATTAGCCTCCCTGAATAGGCGATAGCAACTCGATGCTGTCACCCTCTTGCAGTAGATGCTCCGCCAATGTGCTGCGCGGCACAAATTGCCCGTTCAGCGCCACCGCAAAGGGTGCCTTTGCCCCTTGCGCTTCAATCACCTCCAGCAATGACTGTGGCTGTGACAGCCTGAGCGCCTGACCATTGTAACTAATATTCATAATACCCCTTGTTGTAACGCTTGCTGCACCACAGCGGGTGCCAGCAAAAACCCATGCCGATACAGACCGTTAATCCGAATCACATTGTCAGTCACCGTGATCTGCGGGCGATTGTCTTTATACGCCGGGCGCAAGCCTGCGCGTAGCGACATCACCCGCCCCTCAGCAAAGCCACTGTGTACCGTATATGCGGCAGAAAGCAACTCCAGTGTTGAGCGTACCGTGATATCACCCCGATCCTGAGATTCAATTTCGGTCGCACCGATGACAAACTCGTGATTTGGTTTTGGCGCGATATAGAGCGGATAACGCGGATGCATCAGACGCACCGGGCGCTGTAAACTCACCTCGGGCGCATAGATGCGGGCAACCTCTCCACGCACGCCACGCAGCCCCGGGCTGTCGTCTTTGGCATCCAGCCCGCGGCAGTCAATGATCCAGTCAAACGCCCCACCATTGACCCGCCCTTGTGCGATGTGTGCATTTGACCCTTCATGAAAGCGCACGCCCCTGTTTTTTAGGGTGCTAAGGCTGGCAGCATAGAATGCCAGATTATCGAGCTGACCCTCACAGGGTAAGTACAACCCCTGATGAAAACGGCCAGCCAGCTCAGGTTCCAGCGCACCAATGCCGTGACCATCCAGGTTTTGCACCTGATGGCCAGCCAGAGGCTTAAGACGACGTTGGAAACTCAGCAAATCGCCCCTGTCTTGCTGATGCGCGACGATCACTGTACCCTGCTGCTGAAAGAACACCGGCGCGTCGAGTTTGGCCAGCAGCTCGGGCCATAAGGTCATGGCATGTAAGCCCTGCTCGGCCAAGTCTTGTTCACAGATCACGGATTCGGCCATGGGGGCGAGCATCGCGGCGGCCAAAGTGCCGACACTGGCAGGCGCCGCGACCGGGTCGCGCTCAAATACGCTCAGCTGATACTGCTCTGCCAGCATCAGGGCTGCAACCCGCCCTGTCAGGCCAAAGCCGACAATAGCAACGCGTGGTTTGTTTGTCTGGGACATCTTGCCTCCATACGGGCCCGAAGGGCCCGCTTCTCTAAATCACAGCGCTTTGTGGTAAAGCTCCGACCCCGTCTCTTTGAACTCGCGTGATTTATTTTTCATTTCGGCTTCCACATCAATCATTTTGATGGCGATGGCTTCGCCGGCATTATTTGGATCTATGCCCTCGGCTTCGAGTTGTTTGGCATAGTCGCGCACATCCTGGGTGATCTTCATAGAGCAGAACTTAGGACCACACATAGAGCAGAAGTGCGCCACTTTACCCGACTCCTGAGGCAGTGTTTCGTCGTGGTAAGACAATGCCCGCTCCGGGTCCAGACTCAGGTTAAACTGATCGTGCCAGCGGAACTCAAAACGCGCTTTAGACAGGGCATTATCACGGATCTGCGCGCCCGGGTGACCTTTGGCCAGATCCGCCGCATGCGCCGCAATTTTGTAGGTGATCAAACCTTCTTTCACGTCTTCTTTATTTGGCAGACCCAGGTGCTCTTTTGGCGTCACGTAACACAACATTGCGGTACCGTACCAAGCTATCTGCGCCGCACCAATGCCGGACGTGAAGTGATCATAGCCAGGAGCAATATCTGTGGTCAGCGGACCAAGGGTATAGAAAGGCGCTTCATGACAATGCTTTAATTGCTCATCCATGTTTTCTTTGATCAAATGCATAGGCACATGACCCGGCCCTTCAATGAATACTTGTACGTCATGCTTCCAGGCAATCGTGGTCAGCTCACCTAAGGTGCGCAGCTCAGACAATTGCGCTTCGTCATTGGCATCGGCGATTGAACCCGGACGCAAGCCATCACCCAGAGAGAAACACACATCGTACTGCTTCATGATCTCGCAGATGTCTTCGAAGTGGGTGTACAGGAAGTTTTCTTTATGATGCGCCAGACACCATTTGGCCATAATCGAGCCACCGCGCGAAACAATCCCCGTTACCCGCTTCGCCGTCATAGGCACATAGCGTAACAGTACACCCGCGTGAATGGTGAAGTAGTCAACGCCTTGCTCGGCCTGCTCAATCAGCGTATCGCGGAAAATTTCCCAGGTCAGATCTTCCGCCACGCCGTTCACTTTTTCCAGCGCCTGATAAATCGGCACCGTACCGATGGGTACCGGTGAGTTACGTACTACCCACTCACGGGTCTCGTGGATATAGCGGCCTGTCGACAAGTCCATCACCGTATCCGCACCCCAGCGTGTTGACCACACCAGCTTTTCCACTTCTTCTTCAATCGAGGAAGTCACCGAGGAATTACCTATGTTGGCATTCACCTTCACCAGGAAGTTGCGGCCGACAATCATAGGTTCGGTTTCCGGGTGGTTAATGTTGTTTGGCAAGATAGCGCGGCCTCGTGCAATTTCAGAACGCACAAACTCAGGGGTAATAAAGTCCGGGATCTCAGCACCAAACGACTGGCCCTTGTGCTGCTGCGCCAGTAACTCTTCACGAATTTTCGCGCGGCCCATGTTTTCACGAATGGCGACGTATTCCATTTCCGGCGTCACAATACCACGGCGCGCATAGTGCATTTGTGTCACATTCTGTCCGGGCTTAGCGCGACGGATCTTAGGCAGGTTTTCAAAACGAATATGGTCCAGACCTTCGTCCGCCATGCGCTGCTGAGAAAACTGCGAAGTGACCGACTCCAGCACTTCAGTATCGTCGCGGTCCAGGATCCACTGCTCACGGAATTTAGGTAAACCTTTACGCACATCCAGCTTAAAATCCGGATCGGTATAAGGGCCCGACGTATCATAAACACGAACCGGCTCATTCTTTTCGAAGATCGGATCTTCTTCCGTACCACCGATAAAAGAGTCGCTCAGAGTGATTTCGCGCATACCAACACGCACACCTGTCTGCTCCCCATCGACATACACTTTCTCGGAATTAGGGAAAGGTTGCCCGGTAAGGTTATAGATAAAATCCGACGCGGCCTCGCGCGACTCACGACGTGATAACTTGCTACTGTTGTTTGACATGACATGCCTCATTGTTAAGTTAAGGTGTCTTGTCAGAACTCCGCTAAGGGAGCGAGAAGGGTCCAAACCAGGCTCACAGCAAAATTCTGTGTGCTGGTTTCATTCAGTGGATCATGCTGGCACAGGCACAACATGGCTGGCAACCTAGATATCTTGCGATATACCAACTTAGGTAGCTTGTTCCCTACGCAGGCATTAACCTGATCAGGTCCACGGATCCCGCAATACTGCGATCTCAGCCCAGATGGGCACTCCGACAAGTAACGAACTGTGAAAAAGTTTACTGAATCGCGCCTAGTTAGTCAAAGACTCTGCGTCCAGCGCTTTAAACCGCCAGGTTTGCTGGCCTTTCAGCTGTAGCTTGCTATTCACAAAGGTAACACTGGCGCCTTGTTGCAGCATCTCTAGAAACTGTACTTCCTGATTGTCTAAGGTACTGCCGCAAGACTTGCGAGTCATCCCCAACTTACTCAGTGTGAGCACCTCTGAATCCATGTTGCCCTCGGCAAAAAACCGATTACAACCTGCGAAGCCAACCACCTGTAGAGCGTCCAGAAATTCAATTTCTATCGGTGAGGTATCTTTGACAAGACGACCATCAACCTGAATTAGCTGCCAGTGAGAGTGCTTAAGCTGTTCCCTGGTTACCTTCCCTGTACTGGAACATGCCATTAATAATACGCACATCAGGCATAAAAGAATGGAAATTTTCATGGTAAACCAACCGCTTAAAATATGATTAATATTATAACGTCAGGCGGCATGGAAAAGGCAGTAAAAATCTGTAATTTTCTGCCTTTTTAGTCAAAAAATCAGCCAAAAAGCTGATCAATCTCCTCTGGAAGGAACGGACGTCCTCGTTCATTCACGGAAGTGCCTGTCACAACGGCATCCAGCATCAATTTATTATCCTCTGCACGGATAATACGCTGGATAAACGCAAACTTCAGTTTGCTGACCCGCAATGTGTCAACCTCAACATAAAAAGCGTCGCCTGGTTTAAGTGAATCCTTGTAATTCATTTCTGAGCGGATCACTACCAGGTTGATTTTTTGTTCCGCAAGTGCAGCAAAATCGACGCCATTGGCAATCAAAAATTCATGCCTCGCATGTTCCAGATAATTAAAATAGACACTGTTATTCACTATGCCCTGTAGATCACATTCGTAATCCCTGACTTTGAAATCAAGCTTAAATGTCATGGCCTTTCCTCTTGACTAAGTTGCCGAATTTATAACACATATTAACTGTTAACTGGTCGGGCTTTTGCTACACTGTGCGCAATCAAAAATGGAACAAGACAAGACATGAAGCTTAAACTTTCTTCGCTTAGCATCAGCCTGTTGGCTGCCCTGTCATACCAAGCCGCAGCTGATGAATCACGCACCGCAGTGCCCCTTGAAACCATTGAGGTCACCGGTGACTTTCAAAGAGAATCTCTGCAAACACTGAGCGCCAGTGCCAGTGTCATGGATGAAGTTGAAATGACCCATCGCGGCGCCAGTTACCTGGACGAATTACTGAACAGCACCGCCAATGTGAACTTTACCGCAGGTGCCTCGCGAGGCCGCTTCGTGCAGATCCGTGGTGTGGGCCTGCGCTCTCAGTTTGTAGATCCTATCACCCCGAGTGTAGGCATGTTAGTCGATGGCATTAACTACTCAGGCCTGGGTGGCAGTGCATTGCTGTTCGATATTGATCAGGTCACCCTGTATCGCGGTCCTCAGGGAACACGTTTTGGTGCCGATGCAATGGGCGGAATAGTCGAGCTGCAGTCTCATGCTCCAACTCAGGACACGGACCTGAAACTCCGCATAGGCGCCGGCAACTACAACAGCTATGAAGCGGGTCTGGCCGCAGGTACGGGATTGACCGATAACACCGCTGCCCGGATCAGTATATATCAACGCGGCTCGGATGGTTACGTTGATAACCTTTACCTGAATAAACCCACTCAGGACCAGGAAGAGAGTCTGGCCCGTTTTAAACTGAGCAGCCAGCTGACAGACGCATTGACTGTCAATCTGGCTGTGCACCATATCAATATTGATAATGGCTATGATGGCTTTACACTGGATAATACACGTAACAGTGTGGCCAATCAGCCAGGTAAAGACACACAAAAAAGCGACGCCTTTGCACTCAGTGCGTTGTATACCGGCCTGAGCGCCTTTGATGTCGAGCTTCAGGGCACAGGGTTGCAGGCTGATACTGAGTATAGCTTCGACGAAGACTGGACCTGTCATGATGCGACTCAGGCACAGCTTTGCGCCGCCGGGTTACACCCGGATCACTATGTTGGCTTTGATAACTATCTGCGTGATCACGAACGTGGCAGCCTCGAGATAAAACTCAAAGACAAGCAAGGCGACTGGGTCATCGGTGCCTATGCACAGCGTCGTGATGTCGCACTCAGCCGCAGAAACGCAACTTTTAAGTCTCACTATGATGTCTCCAACCAGGCAGTATTTGGGCAGAAAGTCACGCACCTGAATGATCAAACCCGCTTGATCACAGGATTGCGTGTGGAGCGCTATGACAGTGAATACACAGACTCCAATGGCTTCACCATAGATCAGGATGACACTATGGTCGGTGGTAAGCTGGCGCTGGAATATCAGGTGGTGCCACGTACCATGATCTATACCAGTCTTAGCCGGGGCTATAAAGTCGGCGGCGCCAATGGGGAAGCGCTGGCAAAATTCAAAGACAAAGGCTTCAGCATTCCTGCCTCAGCATTTTCGTTTGAACCAGAATATCTGTGGAATGCGGAATTTGGCGTGAAAGGCCAGTCTGAAGATAAAAAACACACACTTGCGGTCACAGCTTTCTATATGGAGCGCGAGGACATGCAGCTTAAACAGTGGAAAGTGAGCGGCGTGCAGTTTGCAGGCTTCATCAGTAACGCAGGTAAAGGCGAAAACTATGGTCTGGAAGTTGAAGGTCAACGTCTGATCACCGATCAGCTGACGCTGAACTATAGCCTGGGTTATCTCGACACTAAAATTGAAGACTTTGTGACGACTTCGGGTGAAAACTTCGATGGTCGCGAGCAGGCACAGTCACCTAAGTATCAATATGCGTTTTCAGCAGACTACAGCGTACTGGAAAATCTGGTGGTCACTCTGGGTCTCGAAGGTAAAGACGATTACTTCTTCTCTGACAGTCACAATGAACAAGCACCGAGTCAAAACCTGATCAATGCCAGCGTAAGTTATTATGGTGAACAATGGTCACTCACCGCCTGGGGTCGTAACCTGGCCGATCGTGATGTACCGGTTCGGGGCTTCTACATTATGAATGACCCACGCATTGGCTATGAAACCAGTCGCTACGTGCAATATGGTGAGCCGCGGGTCTTTGGCCTGACCTTCACGTACGATTTGTAATACCAATCCATATCGATATAAAAAAGGCGCTCAGTGAGCGCCTTTTTTTACATTCCCAGCGGATAGTACCAGCTGGTTATTCCGGCAGGTTGCGACCGTAGAACACTTCCTGGATCTCGCGATTCAGACGCTCGCGGATCTGCTCTTCTTCATCTGCATCCAGATCATCTGTTGTGATACCGAACAAATAGGTGTTCAGATCGGTTTCTTTAAGCATCATCTTAGTGTGAAACAGATTTTCCTGATACACATTCACATCCACCATGTGATACGCCTCTTTGGTATCTTCGGTCATGTAATTCTGGATAGAGTGGATAGCATGATCGATGTAATGCTTTACGCCATTCACATCGCGAGTGAAACCACGTACACGATAGTCAATAGTAACCACGTCTGACTCTAACTTATGGATCAGGAAATTCAGCGCCTTCAGTGGTGAAATAATGCCACAGGTCGAGACTTCAATATCAGCACGGAATGTACAAATACCATCATGCGGATGCGCTTCAGGATAGGTGTGCACACAAATATGGCTTTTATCCAGGTGCGCAACCACAGAATCCGGTAACGGTCCTGGTGTTTCGTTGCTGTCGAACGTTTGCTGCTCTACCGGCTCTTCCGAGACCAAAATAGTGACACTGGCGCCCTGCGGGTCGTAATCCTGGCGGGCAATATTCAGTACATTGGCACCAATGATATCGACAACATCGCGCAGAATGTCGGTCAGGCGATCGGCACTATACTGCTCATCGATGTATTCCAGATATTCTTTACGCTGCTGCTCGGTCTTGGCATAGCAAATATCATAGATACTAAAGCTTAAACTCTTAGTTAAGTTGTTAAAGCCGTGGAGTTTAATTTTATCAAAGGGCTTGTTCACGATAGACCCACCTTAAAACGTGAAAATCTGCGCTGCAGAAATAAAAGTTCGCGGATTTTATACGAAAATAGCGTCGCAAAAAAGACCTATTTCGCGCTGTTTTCAACCACTTCGTGGCTGTGAGTAATTTCTACCGCTTTTTCAAGCATTAAGGCTACCGAACAGTATTTTTCAGCAGACAATTGCACTGCGCGCGCCAGGTGCTTTTCTGACACATTATTGCCAGTCACCACAAAGTGTAGATTGATTTTGGTGAATACTCTAGGCGCACTCTCAGCGCGCTCTGCAGTCAGCTCCACAGTGACATCACTGACGTCCTGCTTTGCTTTTTTTAGAATACTGACAACATCCACAGATGAACAGCAGCCTGCCGACATCAACACCATTTCCATCGGACTAGGCGCCGCACTGTCAGCGCCTGCGTCGAATACCACGTTATGACCAGAATGAGAGCGACCAATAAAGGTGTCTCCGTCAACCCACTTCACACTTGCTTGCATGTTTATTGTTCCTCGAGTTCCTAAAACTAATAACACCGCCAATAGGCGGTGTTATATTTGATACATAGCAGCCACGACTGCATTAGTTTATTGCATTGTCGAACAGGTTTTTAACCAGCCCGGCGAATTCCTCAATAAACTCTCTTTGTTCTTCAGTGACGCGCTGCTCTGTTACGCTGGAGAGTACTTCCTGCAAATCATACACAATGCCGTCAACTTCTCTGACTATCAGGCTACGTTGTTCGGTCGTCAATCCGGTATGTTGCTCACAGAGGCGGATCACATGCTCAGCAATCACATCTTCTATTAACTCCAACACCTTAGGTGCATTGGCTTTCACCACACCCGGCTTCTCAAACAAGGCTAAGTGTTGCGTTAGGTACATGACTAACTCATCGTATCCTTGTTTATCTAAAACCATATATTGCCCACCTGAATGTATCAATGACATCTCCTATTGATTTAAGCAGAAACTAGTTTTGATTGCTACTTTTGATATTTGCAGACCAACAAAAAAGCAGCCGAGTTGAAACTTGGCTGCTTTTTTCAATACTAAAGGGTGAGAAAATAAGGGTTTATTCTCACTGAGTATGATTTTACTCGATAGTCAGGCCCGGACTCAAGGTGCCTGGCAAAGTCACTTTGTCCAGCTCAACCGAAGCCACCGGGTATGCACAGTAGTCTGCTGCATAGTAAGCACTTGCTCTGTGGTTACCAGAAGCACCAATACCACCAAATGGTGCGGCACTGGATGCGCCTGTGATTGGGCGGTTCCAGTTCACGATACCCGCACGGCTGCGACGCAGGAAGTGCTCATAATCGGCCTGGTTATCACCCAGTAAACCGGCAGACAAACCAAAGCTAGTGTCGTTGGCTTTTTCAATCGCGGCATCGAAATCGCTGTAACGGAACACTTTCAGTAACGGACCGAAGTGCTCATCATCAGGGAAGTCAGTGACCTTAGTACACTCAATGATGCCTGGCGTTACAAAACCCGTGCCTTCAGTGTGTGTCAGCTCAAGCAAAATCTCACCACCGAGTTCAACCAGCTGTTGCTGTGCAGCAACCATACCAGCAGCAGCGTTGTTAGAGATCATTGAGCCCATAAACGGCTGATCTTCAGCATCATAATTACCGATCTTAATCGCTTTAGTGGCTTTAAGCAGTTGCGCCAGGATCACATCGCCCTGTTCACCTTCTGGCAGGAACAGTTTACGCGCACAGGTACAACGCTGACCGCTGGAGATAAACGCTGACTGGATGATGTCGTGAACTGCCGCTTTGGTATCAGCAACGTCTTTAACGATCAATGGGTTGTTACCCCCCATTTCCAATGCCAGGATTTTGCCTGGCTGACCCGCATACTGCTCATGTAACAGATGACCGGTACGAGAAGAGCCAGTGAAGAACAAGCCGTCGATGCCTTTGTGTGACGCCAGGGCTTTACCAGTTTCAACTTCACCCTGTACCAGGTTGATCACGCCTTTTGGCAGACCAGCCTGTTCCCATAGCTTCAGCGTTAGCTCAGCGACGTATGGCGTCAACTCAGACGGCTTAAAGATCACGGTATTGCCCGCAAGCAGCGCTGGCACAATGTGACCATTTGGCAGGTGACCCGGGAAGTTATAAGGACCAAATACGGCCACTACGCCATGGGCTTTGTGACGAATGACAGCGCGGCCTACTGGCATTGGATTTTCAACCACACCAGTACGCTCGTGATAGGCTTTCTCAGAAATCGCGATTTTACCGACCATAGCGCCTGCTTCAGTACGCGTTTCCCACAGTGGCTTACCCGTTTCCTGAGCGATGGCCACAGCCAGGGCTTCACTGTTCTCTTTTAGCAGCTCAGCAAAACGCTTAACCACAGCCAAACGTTCTTCAAATGCCAAGTCACTCCAGCTATAAAAGGCTTCGCGTGCCGCTTTAACTGCACCGTCAACTTGCTCAGCTGTTGCCGCATTGGCACGCCAGATCTCTTCGTTATTGGCCGGGTTTACCGACGCAAATGCTGCGCCTTCACCCAAGCGCCACTCACCATTGATAAATTGTGCTGCGTGTGTTGTCATAATTCTTTCCCAATTAAAGAGTTGCAATACTAACGGTATCACCGTTAGCGATCTGCAGGGCCTTCGCCACCGCACCAGGGATGGCAACTTCAGTTGCTTTTTCTGGCAGCGTTAACGTCAGTGCCGTCGCACGATATCCCGCTAGTTTATCATTAGCTATCATCACGGGGGAACCTTCTGCGTCGATCTGTATCGCATCGTCAATGCGCACTGTGTACTTACGGACTTCGCGCACAGTACGAATGTTGTCAACTTTGGCTTCTACCGTCGGGCCGGCATCGAAAATATCGACATAACCATTAAACGTAAAACCTTCGCTCTTGAGCAGTTCAATTGCTGGGCGCGTGTTGTCATGCACTTCACCTACCACTGATTGTGCTTCTTTGCTCAGCAAATTCACGTAGATAGGGTATTTAGGCATCAGCTCGGCAATAAACACCTTTTGGCCAATGCCTGTCAGGTAGTCCGCCGTTGGAAAGTCCATCGAGAAGAAGTGCTCTTCCAGCCACTGCCAGAATGGACTGTCGCCATTCTCATCTGATACACCGCGCATCTCGGCAATGACGGTATCCGCAAAACGGTCACGGTGCTGGTTGATAAACATAAAGCGTGACTTAGACAATAATTTGCCATTCAGTCCACGACGGTACTTATCACGCAGGAACAATGTGCACAACTCAGTGGCACCGGTGTAGTCATTACACAGGGTAAGAATATCCACTGCTTTGTAAACATTCAAAGTCCGCGATGAGTGGATCACCTTACTTAGATGGTAGTGATAAAAGGCATCATCAAGACCCACGGCGGCTTCGATAGCACTGGTGCCAACGACTTCACCCGTTTCACTGTCTTCGAGCACAAACAAATAGCCCTCATCAAAAGGAACATCTGTTTCTTTGCCAAATGAAGCAACGGAACGTTCGATCTTGTTTTGCAGCAATTCTTCATTGACTGGCAACGAAGTAAAGCCATGCCCCGACTCCTGGGCAATGTTTAAAAGCGCTGAATAATCGCTTTTCTGGATTGGGCGAAGGATCATCATGAGCCCGCTTACTCCTCAAAAAATGTAGATAGATGAGTCGCACACAGGTGCGACTCACATGTCACCAACTGGTATTAGGCGTTGTTCGCAACCACTTTGGCTACAGCCGCTTCGAAGCGTGCCATCCCTTCACGGATATCCGCATCAGGGATCACCAAAGAAGGCGTAAAGCGCACAACGTTGGCACCTGCAACCAAAGACATCACGCCCTGGTTAATGCCCTCTACCAGGAACTCTTTTGCTTTGCCCTGATACTTGTCGTTCAGTACACCACCAAGCAGTAAGCCTTTACCACGGATCTCACTGAATACCTGATGTTTCTCGTTGATCTCATTCAACAATTCACGGAACAGGGCTTCTTTGGCTTTAACACCATTTAATACTTCAGGGGTATTCACTGTGTCCAGCGCCGCTTCTGCAACCGCACACGCCAGTGGGTTACCGCCATAGGTTGAACCATGAGTACCAATTTTCAGGTGCTGAGCAATTTCAGTTGTAGTGATCATCGCACCAATCGGGAAACCCCCACCCAGCGCTTTAGCTGTAGTCAGGATGTCAGGCGTAACACCCAGTCCCTGATAAGCATATAGGTCACCAGTACGGCCAACACCTGTTTGCACTTCATCAAAGATCAGCAGTGCATTGTGTTTGTCACATAGTGCACGTACACCCTTCACAAAGTCCGCTTCTGGAGAAATGATCCCGCCTTCACCTTGTAGTGGCTCCATCATAACTGCACAAGTGTTGTCTGAAATCAGAGCCTCTAATGCTGCCAGATCATTGTAGTCGCTGTGTACAACATCGCCCGGCTTAGGACCGAAGCCATCTGAATACGCAGCCTGACCACCTACCGTCACAGTGAAGAAAGTGCGACCATGGAAGCCTTTATTAAACGCGATAATTTGTGATTTTTGCTCACCGAATTTGTCTAGTGCCCAACGACGAGCCAGCTTTAGCGCGGCTTCGTTTGCTTCTGCACCTGAGTTAGCAAAATAGACTTTGTCTGCGAAGGTCGCATCAGTCAGCTTTTTCGCAAGACGCAGTGCCGGCTCATTGGTCATTACATTCGACAAGTGCCAGATTTTCTCACCTTGTTCTTTCAGCGCTGCAACCAACGCAGGGTGGCAGTGACCCAGACAATTTACTGCGATACCGCCCGCGAAATCGATGTATTCTTTGTCATTTTGGTCCCATACGCGCGCACCTTCCCCCTTGACCGGGATTACTGCAGAAGGTGAATAGTTAGGCACCATTACCTGATCGAAAAGTTCACGATTGATAGTCATTTTGTTTCCTCATTTTGGCGAGTACAGCACTCAACCGGGGCAGGCAGTGATACATGAAATCTCAACGACAGCGATGTAAAAGACCTGAATTTTTCCCAATTGGTGCAAAATTCATACGCTCATTATTTCAAAAAAAAGCGCATTTGTCTCATATTAAACACCGCTCTAGCCCTTGATATTCAAGGGATTAGTATATAATTGCAGTCTCAGTGAATAACTATTAAGGCGCCCATAATTAACGCCCCTATAACTTCAAGGTGTTTACTGAGATCCCTCGCTTGCCCGGAATGAATGAATAAGCGGGAAAAAAGTGTGGTTTTTTTTAAAGAATTGTCAATTGCAGGCTTTGTAGTGCAGTTTTTGACAGCAGTTCCTGCTCTTCAGTGTTGAGCTGATTAAAAGCGAGCCAGTCTTTTGCTTCATCAGGCTCGAGTAAATGAGTATCCTTCAGTACCTGATATTGGGCATAGCTATAGGCCTTGCGCACCACTTGGGTCAGTGGTAATTGCTCAGCAGCATGATTATGCGACTTTGGCAGATAGCTTTGCGCAAACTCCTCCACCGCCGCATTAAACGGCAAGTAACGAAACTCCATGCGCTCAATCAAATACTGTGACACCGTTGCAGAGTGTTCCAGTAACAAATTACGCAAAAACAAAGGGTCGGGTTCCAGACCAACTAAGGCAGTGTGCAGATCTTTTTGCTTTTTATCCCGCGCAATTTTAACTTTACCCTGCCAGACCCGTTCAAAGGTGCGCAAATACAGGCGTGTCAGGGCAATTTTCCCGACATCCAGTAGCATCCCTAACGTAAAAGCATGCTGCTCTTTCACACCATACAAAGGCGCCAATGTCTTAGCTGCAATAGCTGTGGCCATACTCATATCGCGTAATTTGCGTTTTAACAGCGGAAATGGCTCTGTGGAATGGGGCATCCAGTGACGCACGGCAAAAGTCGGGATCACCATCTGCAAATTTTCCAGGCCCAGATAACGTAATGCCAGCGCCGGAGTGTCTACTTTGACCGCCGTCCCTTTGGCATTGACTTTGCGGTATTGGGGCAAATTCACCAAAGAGACCAAATCTCGCCCCATCCATGACAAGTCGTTGACTAGTGGCTCCAATCGACCTACTGACGCCGATTTCACAGCCAGAATGTCCAACACTGTTGGCACGGCTTCCTGGATCCCCACTACTTCGTGGTAAATCGTGTCTAAATCTTCCAGCTGGGTGTTGATAGCCGACTCGATAACCTGGTGCAAGTGTGTGCTGGCCTTAGCAATATACTTGTGATGACTGGTGCTACGCTCCTGACGCTTTGTGGCTGCAGCAAGTTCTACCTCCAGCATAGTGCGTTGAGGTATACGCTCACCGAAATTCATATCAAAAGTATGAATGTAGCCTATCTGCTGCTGCGCAAAGTTATGGCTAATTAGTACATCATGGGCACGCTCTGCCAGAGCTTGCGCGATCCGAGATTGCCTAATGTCTTCAGTCATCAATTATGTTCTTTTTTGGTATTGTCTGGATTACTTTTTTAAGGTTAGAAGCGACTTATAAAGTTATCAAGTAGCTGCAGACCATGCTCGGTAAGAATGGCTTCCGGGTGAAACTGAACACCTTCCAACGCTCGCTCAGTATGGCATAAGCCCATGATTTCATCTAGTTCACCCGCGGTATTTTGCGTCCAGGCAGTCACTTCGAGCGAGTCAGGCAAACCACTTTGCTGCACCACCAGTGAATGATATCGGCATACCTCAAATCGCTCAGGTAATCCGTTAAAGGACCCCCCGTCGTTATGCACCAGAGTTGAGGTTTTGCCATGCATCACTTGCTTTGCCCGAACGACTTTCGCGCCCAATGCCTGCGCAATGGTTTGATGGCCCAGACAAATTCCCAGGATAGGAATTTGACCCTGAAACGCGTCAACCACGGAGAGGGAAATACCCGCTTCATTCGGTGAGCAGGGGCCTGGTGAAATCACAATGTGATCCGGATTAAGTGCGCGAATCTCTGCCACCGACAGAGCATCGTTACGATGCACGACAACTTCCTGGTCAAGGCGTTGAAAATATTGCACTAAATTGAACGTAAATGAATCATAATTGTCTATCATAAGTAGCATACTGCGCTATCCTTGTGATTTCATAGTCAAACTTGGTTGGCTGCCTTTTATCATGTCAAAAAGCAGGGTTGCAGCTACTAACCAGCCACCTTTGGCGCAGTCTGAGACTGACTCTCTTTTTGATAACCCGACGCCCCTTTAACGATATATCTGAGCTGCCAGATTAATCGCTCAGTCAATTCTGCGCGCTGCTGAGCATCCTGATCCAAAGCTTCTGCCCCAGAACTGAATACCAATGTCACCATGGCTTCTGCCTGCATATAAGCATGATTGGCATCACAGGGGGTTTCGGTTTCCAAATAATGAGACAACTCCATAATAAAATGTTTGATCTCTCTTGCGACAGCAGCGCGAAATGCGGGCGAGGTGCCAGAACGTTCGCGCAACAGCAAGCGAAACTGGTTACTGGATGTCTCGATGAACTCCATAAAGGTCAGGACAGACGTGTGGATCACGCTTCCCCCTCCTTTGGCAATTCTGCGCCGCGCCTGGCGCATTAGCTGACGCAAAGTCAGGCCAGCCTCATCGACCATGGTCAATCCCAACTCATTCATATCTTTGAAGTGACGATAGAAGGAGGTAGGTGCAATACCGGCTTCCCGGGCGACTTCCCGCAAACTGAGGTTGGTAAAGCTGTGCTCTGCACTGAGCTGATTAAACGCCGCCTCAATCAGCGCCTGGCGCGTTTTTTGTTTTTGCTGGGCACGAACACCTGACATGGTCGCAGTTCCTATAATTTATTAGCTCAGATCAACAATAGGGGCAGTCTAATACTTGACGGCGCAACTTTGAAATACTATTTTAGCGTACAAGTGTACGCTGAGATTCTTAAAAATGAAAAAACCCCCTTTATTGTGGACTAATGTCTTATTTTTTAGTCTGTCCTTTCTTGCTGCGATTACTTTAGTGCCTTGGTATGGCTTTGAGTATGGTTATACCACAACCCAGTGGATTGCGTTTGTGGGCTGTATGTTTTACGCGGGGATGTCTATTACCGCCGGCTACCACCGTCTTTGGGCACACAAAGCCTACGATGCGCACCCTGCTATCCAGGTCTTCTTTGCACTTGGCGGAGCCTTTGCATTGCAAAACAGTGCGCTACACTGGAGCAGTGATCACAGGGTTCACCATGGCCAGGTAGATGACCCGGTGAAAGACCCCTATGCCGCGACACGTGGATTCTGGTATAGCCATATTGGCTGGATGCTCAGAGATTATCAGGGCGATAGCTACGGCGATTACAGTAACGCCCGTGACTTACAACGCAATAAAATTGTGATGTGGCAACACAAGCACTACCTGAAACTGGTCCTGTTAACGAATATTGGTATCCCTTTGATGCTGGGCCTGGCATTGGGAGACGTATTTGGCATGCTGCTGTTGGCCGGCGTATTACGTCTGGTACTTAGCCAGCACTTTACTTTTTTCATCAACTCACTGGCCCACATCTGGGGCAAGCGCCCTTATACTGAGAAAAACACAGCCCGGGACAACGGCTTTCTGGCGCTGCTTACTTATGGTGAGGGTTACCATAACTTCCACCATATCTTTGCCAGCGACTATCGCAATGGTATTCGCTGGTATCACTATGATCCAACGAAGTGGATGATCCGTGCTCTGTCTTATCTGGGTCTTGCCAGTAAGCTCAAGCGCACACCGATTGAGCGGATCGAAAAAGCCAAGGCAGAAACCTTGCTGATTAAGACTAAAGTTACCCTGGCGAAATTGCCTTTGGCGCAGGATAAGCTTACATTGTTACAACAAGAGTATGATTTACTGCTGAAAAAGCTTCAGCACTTCTGTGCCGTACAAAAACAGGTACTGGAAACGAAAAAGCATGCCATGCGTGAACAATGTGAGCAATCAGCCCTGTTAAAACAGTATCAGGAACTGGAACAGGCCTGGCAGACACAAAAGCAAGCATGGCTGGCATTAAACTCGAGGTTGTTAAAGGGCGCCACCAGCTAACCCCGAAGCGGCCTCCCAAGTCATTATTTAAGGTGAGGCCGTGACTAAGAAAACCTCCACAAAAGCACCCCGTCAGGACGTATCCTATCAGTATGATGCTATCATCATTGGTACGGGTCCCGGCGGTGAAGGTGCAGCCATGAACCTGTCAAAAAGCAACCGCAAAGTGGCTGTGATAGAGCGACAAAAAGACGTCGGGGGTGGCTGTGTACACTGGGGCACAATCCCATCCAAAGCGCTGCGCCACTCCGTCAGCCGGTTGATAGAATACAAAGCCAACCCTCTGTTTCGCTTTAGCGAACGTCCGCAAAGGCTGACTTTCCAGGATATTTTGCATCACGCCAGTGATGTGATCAGTAAACAATCCAGCCTGCGTTCCAGCTTTTACGACCGTAACCGGATCCACCTCTATCAGGGGGATGCCACCTTTGTTGACGCACATACGATCCAGGTGCAGCACCTGGATGGCTCCAAGGAGTTACTGACTGCGCAAACCATCGTCATTGCCACGGGCTCCAGGCCTTACCGTCCACCCGGTGTCGACTTCGACCACCCGCGTGTCTATGACAGTGATACCATTTTGGACTTAACCCACAACCCGCAGCGCGTGCTGGTTTACGGTGCCGGCGTGATTGGCTGTGAGTATGCGTCGATTTTTAAGGGCTTAGGAGCCAAAGTGGATCTCATCAATACCCGCGACCGGTTGCTGTCATTTATGGATGATGAAATATCCGATGCACTGAGCTATCACTTTTGGAACAGTGGTATCGTGATCCGTCATAATGAAGAGTTTGCCAAGGTTGAGACTCAGGACAAAGGCGTAATACTGCACCTTCAATCCGGTAAAAAGGTTAAGGCAGATTGTATTTTGTGGGCCAATGGTCGAACAGGTAATACCGACTCTCTGAACCTGGATGCTATTGGTCTCAAAGCGGACGGTCGTGGCCAGCTCAAAGTCAATGAGCATTACCAGACTGAAATAGACAATGTCTACGCCGTGGGGGATGTGATTGGCTACCCAAGCCTTGCCAGTGCCGCTTTTGATCAGGGCAGAATTGCTGCTCATGCCATAGTGCATGGCAAGTGCGATGACCGCCTGATCACTGATATTCCAACCGGCATTTACACTATTCCGGAAATGAGTTCAGTGGGCAAAACCGAGCAACAACTCACTGCCGCCAAGATCCCTTATGAAGTCGGCCGTGCCCAGTTCAAACATCTGGCACGTTCACAGATCACCGGCACCGAAGTCGGCTCTCTGAAGTTGCTGTTTCATGCTGAAAGCAAAGAAATACTCGGGATCCACTGTTTTGGCGAACGTGCCTCAGAGATTGTCCACATTGGTCAGGCCATTATGGAGCAAAAAGGCAAAGGCAATAACGTCGAGTACTTCGTCAATACCACCTTTAACTATCCAACCATGGCCGAAGCCTACCGAGTCGCTGCTCTCAATGGCTTAAACCGCCTGTGTGACTGACGCGAGTATAATTTCTGGCTGCGCTGTTAAAAGCGCAGCTCACCACTGACGCGCCACAATTGTTCAATTTGTCGCGTCGGCAAATTAAAGTCAGCGCGATTTGCCACTTTAGACTCCAGATACTGAAATTCCATTCCGACATGCCAGTGCTCACTGAGCTGCCAGCGACCAGTCAGCGTCACCGCACCTCCCTCGCTGGTATTCGGATCAAACGCCCAGAAATCTCTGTCTCTGACATCGAACTGCTCTACCCGCCCACTGACACGGTAACCCTGCCATTTATGGGTCAGCAAAATGAACTGACTACTGAAGTCATTATCCACCCCACGCCGCTTGCCCATTGCTGTATTACCGGCCATAGCCTGCATAACAAGATGCGTAGCCCGGGTGATCTTAAAGCGGTAAGCCGCACTGTAAAACTTAGTATCCCAGGCATATTGTCCGGTGTGATAGTTCAATACACTCGGGTCGCCGTTATTGTCGTACCAGTACAGCCGCACCGTATGGCGTTTCTGATAATCCCAGTGTGCCCCAAAGTAATAGCCAAATCGACCATCCACTTCAGTAAATGGTTCTGTCCGCCAGGCCTGCTTAGCCAGCGGAGGCGCTTTTAATGCGTATATCGGTGCAAAGGGAATGGCTTCATTGAACACACTTTGCCTGTCGTGCACGGCCCAGCCGCGCCATGCCAGTAAAGTGCCCGCAGGGTCGTTACCTTTATACAAGGCACCGACTAACTCCCAGTTATGACCGCTACGCTGTCGTCGCGGTAATCGGCTGTCACTGTGTTTAAAGCTCACTTCTGTGCCAAAGGTCCGGATCTCCTCACCCAGCCAGGCATTAATCGCACTGTAGCTGTAGTTATAGGGAGATGACCAGCCTATATCCGGGTTTTCCAGTGACATTCTGGGGTAAAACCCGCCTACCCGGCCTTGCCACTGCCAGGGCCCTTTATTCAGGGTGTGGTATTGGGCAAATAACTCAGTAAACCCGACTTTGTTATCAGGGTCGGGGACATATTGTGCACTGGCTAACAGTGACCATTTGCTCCCTAATTCTGTACGCAGGTCGAGTACCCCACGGCTCAGATTTAATCGCTCTGATTCAGTGCCAAAACGATTAACTGCCACGCCTCGGTTATACCAGGATGCATACTCACTGCTACTTTGCCAGCTTGCCTGAATCGCCGCTTTGTATTGAAAGCCTTGCGCCTGTGCAGCATTGATGGCCACCGCATTGAGCCCGGCCAGTAACAGCCATTGAAGTGATTTATTCATAATCATCAAACTCATCACTGAAATCGTCCTGGAACATACCAAGTGCCTGATTCAATTGAATGTTAAGCTTATCACCGGATTTTACTCTTGATAACGAGCTGCTTTCCGGGCTATCCAGGTCCATAAACCCCTCATGCCAGACTTTCAAAACCACGTCAGTAAGTTGCGTTTTGGGAAGCGAGATACGCGCAATCCCCTGTTCGTCAGTCACAGCAAAGTGTGTAGAGTCAACCACCAGGATATAACCCAGCATCCAGTCGTGAATATTGCAGCCCAGTTCCACGGCACCGGTCGCTGAAAATGTCAGGGCCTGTGGCTGGTCACGATACAGTTTGAATTCAAAGGATTTAGCGGGAGAAAATGAGTAAACATGATGCAATATAGAGTCATAATTAGGGAAAGACACTTCGGCTTGCCGAGGCACAATCAGCAGGTGCGGTGTAAACGCGCGATCTTTCTGACCCATTTTATAACTTTGCTTTAAGACCACCTGATCAGCAGTCAGCCCCTGGCCTGTTAACCACACAGCCGCACCGGGCAGTGTCTTTCCCTGCTTATCGACCAAGTGCACTGAGACTTGCCCACCTGCAGCAAACACACTGGTTGAGGCCAGAGCTAGGGCAGCCAAAGCAGTACTAAGAATATGTTTTAATTGAATCATTGCCTGAAAGTTCCTTGCAGCATGAATTTAGTATAGGCCACAGATGTAGACCGGACGACCGTTAGTTTCCATTCATCGCATTTTCAAACTGAATACGTATGCAGAATGTTCATCGCTCATGGAAGATAACAGTATGCTAAACGCTCACTCACATTTGCAACCGAGATAGTTTATGCGATTAGTCTTCTCAGCAACAGGCATTGCCGCTACGTTGGTCGCCGGTTTATTTACCGGCGCTACTGAGGCTGCAACACACAAAGTCAGCTCGCCCAACGGTAAGCTGACATTTCAGGTCAGCGATGATAACACCCAGCCCAGCTACCAAATCACGTTCAACAACAAGGCGGTGATCGCCCCTTCAAAGCTGGGGTTTGATTTTGCCCGGGCGCCATCACTGCGAGATGGCCTGATCATCAGCAAGACTCTGCGTAACAGTGCAGATGAGCGCTGGCAACAACCCTGGGGCGAGGCTCGAGAGGTCCGTGACCATCACAACGAACTGGTTGTGACTTTGGCAGACGAGCAGTCAAAGCAAGCACAATACCAGCTCAGAGTACGAGTATTTGATGACGGTGTGGGCTTTCGATATGAAGTCGCAGCGGATTCTGCCCGCTATATAACCCGCGAACTGACTGAGTTTGCTGTTGCAGACAGTGATCAGGCCAATGCCTGGTGGATCCCGGCACGCGGCTGGAATCGCTATGAGTATACTTACAAAACCACAGCGCTACACGATGCGGCTCATGTTCACACCCCTTTCACCTTAAAGAACAAAAACGGCGTTCACGTGAGCATTCATGAAGCCGCCTTGGTTGATTATGCCGCTATGACGCTGAATCAGCGTCGTCCTGGTACCTTTATCAGCGATCTGACGCCTTGGTCTGATGGTATCGCGGTAAAAACCAATGGCCACTTCACAACCCCCTGGCGCACCATTCAGGTCGGTGCGCAAGCCACCGACTTACTCAACTCCCGCCTGATCCTGAACCTGAATGAGCCTAATAAGTTAGGCGATGTATCCTGGGTGGAACCGGGTAAATATCTCGGCATTTGGTGGGGCATGCACATCGGTAAAAACACCTGGGGCAGTGGTGAGAAGCATGGCGCGACCACAGAACGTACCAAAGAGTATCTGAGCTTTGCTGCCGAGCATGGCTTTGATGGCGTACTGGTAGAAGGCTGGAATACCGGCTGGGACGGCGATTGGTTTTTCAATGGTGATGTCTTCAGCTTTACCGAGGCTTACCCCGATTTCGACCTGGATGCCATTGCCACCCATGGTAAACAGGTGGGTGCCCGACTGATCGGCCACCATGAAACGTCAGGTAACGTCAGTAACTATCGTGACCAAATGGCAGATGCTTTTGCGCTGTACGAAAAAGCGGGTGTCCGCCAGGTAAAAACCGGCTACGTGGCTGATGGTGGCAACATCAAACGTATTGATGAACGTGGCCATGCCCGTTTTGAATGGCATGACGGTCAGTTTATGGTTAATGAGTATCTGGACAATGTGAAACTGGCAGCCAAACATAAGATCAGCATCAATACCCATGAGCCAATTAAGGACACCGGGTTGCGTCGCACCTATCCAAACTGGCTGACCCGTGAGGGTGCACGTGGCCAGGAGTTTAACGCCTGGGGTACCCCGCCTAACCCGCCGGAGCATACCACTATGCTGGCCTATACGCGCATGTTGTCTGGTCCGATGGACTTTACACCCGGCATTTTTGATATGAGCTTTAACGGCCTGGGTGACAAAACCAACCGGCCACAAACCACCCTGGCGAAGCAACTGGCACTGTATGTAGTGCTGTACAGTCCGGTACAGATGGCCGCCGATCTGCCAGAAAACTATCTGGCCAGACCGGATGCCTTCCAGTTCATCAAGGACGTGCCAGCAGATTGGGAGCAGAGTGTTGCGCTGGCAGGTGAGGTTGGTGACTATGTGGTGTTTGCCCGTAAAGCGCGCAAACGCGGCAAGTACTCGGGTAAAGATTGGTATTTAGGGGCCATCACCGACGAGCACGCCAGAAGCATTGACGTCAAGCTCGACTTCCTTGAGCCGGGCCAGCGCTTCGAAGCCCAGATCTATCAGGATGGCCCTGAGGCTGAGTGGAAACACAACCCCTATGATTTGAGCGTTCAAAAACAGATTGTCACAGCACAGGATACTTTAACGCTGAAGCTCGCCACCAGTGGCGGTACCGCGATCCGCTTTAAAGCCCTTTAACACAAGATTCTTATCCATACAGCCGCCCGCAATGGGCGGCTTTTTATCAGGCAGCCACACGCTTCAAGTGCGGTGTAATAAACTGGCTGAGTATCAAAGAGCACCCCGCCAATGCCGCGCCAAAGTAAAACACCAGGGACTGATCATACAACCACACCACACCAAAACTGGCCGGGATCACCACAGCGGCAATATGGTTGATGGTAAAACTGACACCCGCAGTGGCCGCAATGTCCTCCGGCTGGGCTATTTTCTGGAAGTAGGTTTTCAGTGCAATGGCCATGGCAAAGAAGATGTGATCTACCACATACAGCACTGCCGCCAGCTGGGCCGACTCCACCAGCGCATACCCCACAAACACCAGTACTAACCCGGAATATTCCATTGTCAGCGCCTTTTGCTCACCAATACGATTAATCATCTGGCCTATTTTCGGGGCAACAAAAATATTCACAACATGGTTGAGCATGTACAACGCAGTGATCTCGGCCACATCAAAGCCAAACTTTTCAACCATTAAAAAGCCGGCAAACACCATAAAAATTTGACGACGAGCACCGGAGAAAAAAGTCAGAATGTAATACAGGGAATATTGCTTACGCAGAATTAATTTCTTGTGCTGCGTTGCTTGCTGAACAAACTGCGGGTGCGTTACCGCCATAAATAATGTCAATGCCAGTCCAGCCCCGCCAAATAGTAAGTACACCCAGACATAATCTGTGGCAAGCCAGGTAAACGCCACCCAGATTAAGCCAAAAGTCACCAGCGAAGCCATCGATTTAATAGAGAGTAAACGCCCTAATTGCTCTGGCGCCTCTTCTTTGCTAAACCATTGTAAACTCAGCGACTGATTAAGCGTTTCAAAATAGTGAAAGCCAATAGACATCAGCACTGTTGTGGCATACAGGCCATACACGCTGGGGAAAAAGCCCGTCAGTGCGACCCCGATTGATAATAAACATAAACTTACCAGCGCAAAAGTTTGCTCCTTCAGCACCAGCAACACAAAAACTGCCGTAAAAGCCAAAAAGCCAGGCACCTCGCGCAATGACTGCAACATGCCAATATGCGCGCCAGTAAACGCAGCCTGTTCAATGGCAAAGTTATTAAGTAAGGCATTCCAGGCAGAAAAAGTCATTGCCATCACAATGGTCGCCAGCACCATAAAGCTCATTGGGGACGGCACAAAGAGTCGGGTTGGGTTTTTCATTCACAGTCCTTAAGCACATTGATTGCCGTTAGTGGCCCGGTTAGTATAGGAGCTAAGCCCGCTGGCTAATATGGAAAATCATGACACAAAGTTTATCAAATCGGACAGATGCTTCCTGGCGCAGTGTGTCCAGCCGCTTTAAACGAAAGACACTGGGCAGGCCGATCTTCCCACGCCCTACCACTATGCCCGCCAATGAGCATGTGCGCTCACACAGCCATCACTGGGGGCAGATCACTTATATTAGTGATTCGGTCATGACCATTTTTACGCCGCAGGGCACTTTCGTCATTCCACCGCAACAGGCATTGTGGATCCCACCCAATGTGGAGCATGAAACCTTCTGCCGCTATGGCGGGCATTTTCGCAGCGTTTATATTGATGAAAAGTATGCCGCGATATTAGGCGACCAGGCAAAAACTCTGGTAGTTGATGCGCTGCTAAAAGAGATGATCCTGACCATCTGCACCTGGCCCGAAGACTATCTGCTCGATGATAAAACCGAGCGCTTTATCCAGGTGTTTATCGATCGACTGGAGCTGGCGCCCACCAGCGCGTTTTTTATTCCCAAGGCAGATGACCAGCGACTGCTGCCGATTGTCAGTGAACTGTATTCTAACCCGGGCTGTACACGGACTTTAGAGCAGTGGGGTGAACAGGTCGGCGCGTCGGCCAGAACACTGAACCGGCTGTTTCATAAAAGCTTTGCCATGAGCTTTAGTCAGTGGAAGCAAAAACTCAGAGCGCTGCGTGCGGTAGAAATGCTCACCGCCGGAGAAACCCAACAGGCCATTGCCCAGCAGCTGGGTTTCGAATCCAGCTCGGCGTTTAATAGCGCGTTTAAGAAGTACTTTGGTACAACCCCCCGGCAATATGTGAAACGCTAATATCCCCCTGCAAAGAGAAGATAGTCAGCTCATCATAGGCTGATGATCAGACGTTACCTGAACTGAAGCAAATAACTCAAGGCAGTTTAAAAGAAAAAGGGGCCACAAGCCCCTAAGATTCTAAATTTGCGTGGCAAAGTCCATCACGGCTTGTAGTAACAAATGGCTTGGCGGCTCAGCTCACCCGGCACGCCAGTAAAGCCAAATTTACACTCATATTCCGCACCTTGAAACCAGTTTCTTAAAGCAAATTCAATGTCAGTATAACGCTTAAAAGATTGAGACGTACTTCCGGGAGCCGGATAAGTTGCAGTTGTCTTATTATTATCCTGTTTAAACTTAACTTCATCAGTGCCCTGGCATCCATCTTTCGTCATGATACAAATGTTAGTAGGCACTTTCTTGCCGTCTTTGCGTACACTGAAGTGCATGGTAATACCAGTTTTATTCAATTGACCACTTTCGCCAGACACTAAGTTTGCAATCTGTTTGATCGACTCATCTACCGCCTGGACACCAGCTCGGACCGCAGCACTATTCAGGAAGGCCTGAACCAGCCCCTGTTCCTGTGCCGGTGGCGCAGAAGGAACCGGACGTCGGCTTGTTCGTTGCACATGCTGGAACTGCTGCATTTCAAACCCGTACATTTCATAGCTTTGCTGCTCTTCTGGCACATTACCATGTGGCGTACAGTTATTCCTCGGATCCATGCAGGGGTCATATGGTACATAGCGGTAAGAATAGAGACCACGATTTATCCCTGCACGGATAAAGTCCTCAAGTATGGTTCGGGTATGCGCCTGCGTCATACAGTAGCCGTTGTTGATCGTGCACAATGAAGAAAAAGTAATATTCTGCATCTTGCCGTTGGCCACGGTCAGAAATACCTGGATCTCTTCCCCTTCCCGGGTTTTGAAGTATATTTCTTTATGAGGGGTAGCAAATGTATTCATGCTGATAAACAGACCCAGCAAGGCAAAAATCATTTTTTGCATTTTTTAATCCTTAAATATTAGACTCAACTTTTCATCTATGTTTCCATAAATGGAAACAAAAATTAACAAAAAAAACACCAAAAATCAACGCGCATTGCAAATTCAAGCTTAGAGATATAATTTGGATGTTTTTCAGCCAATTAACATCGTAATACTGTACAGTAACTCAAGAGACAAGTACTCTGAGCGCCTTTCTTTGTTGTAACCTGCATGGGGTGTCATGAGCACAGCATTTTCGCGTCGATTTGTTACCTTAATCGACCAGTTTAGTGCCGGAAATAAGCGTCAGTTTGCGCTACTTACCGGCAAATCACCGTCGCATATTTATCGTATTTGTCGTGGTCTGAGCCGACCATCCGTTGCTTATCTGGAGCATTTGTACAGTCTATTTGGCCTGGATCTGAACTGGTTGCTTACAGGTGAACAACCCGTTGAACATACCACGCGTTCTGGTGGCAAGGACATGCTGATGGTACCTAAGCTGGATGTGGAAGCCAGTGCCGGTTTTGGTAGCATCAATGGCAGTGAAGATATCACCGAACAGTTCGCCCTGAATAAACGCTGGCTGAGCACTCAGCTGGGCGTGCACAGTGAACAGCTTGCGTTTGTGACTATTCGTGGTGACAGTATGCTACCGACGCTGCAACACGGCGACATGGTACTGGTTGATTTAAGCCAGCGTGACGCGAACAAACGTGGTGTATTTGTGCTGCAAACCGAAGATGGTCTGATGGCCAAACGCTTACAACAGCACCGGGATCATATTAGCGTTGTGAGTGATAACCCTGAGTACCCGGCCTGGCAGATCCAGGCCGACAATGCTCAGCAACATGGTATCGCAGGCAGAATCGTCTGGTGTGGTCGCAGTATGTAACCCTAAGACAGCAAAAAGCCAGCATAAGCTGGCTTTTTGTTTTTATAGCCTGACGGCTACGGGCGCGGAATAAATCCAACGGCGTCGTATGCCGCTTTCAACGTTTTCTCAGCACGGGCTCCGGCCTTTTCTGCACCGTTGCGCATGATCTGATCTAGCAGCGCCTGATCTTCACGGATCTCTCTGAAGCGTGCCTGCATCGGCTCCAGCATGGCCACAACCGCATCAGCGGTGTCTTTTTTCAGATGACCATACATTTTGTCTTCGTACTCAGGCACCAGATCAGCCACATCGCGTTTGGTTGCCACTGACAACAGAGTCAGCAGGTTAGAAACACCGGGCTTTTCTTCACGGTCAAAGTAAATGCGCGCCTGCTCATCTGAATCCGTTACTGCCTTTTTAAGCTTTTTCTCAATCTTTTTCGGTTCATCCAGAAGCATAATGTATGCATTGGGGTTGTCGTCCGATTTAGACATTTTCTTTAACGGATCCTGTAAGCTCATTACCCGTGCGCCCAGCTCAGGAATGTACGGTTCCGGGACTTTAAATACATCACCATATAAGTTGTTAAAGCGCGTTGCGATATCACGGGTGAGTTCAAGGTGCTGTTTCTGGTCTTCTCCCACAGGGACCTGATCGGCCTGATAAAGCAGAATGTCTGCAGCCTGAAGTACCGGATAAGAAAACAAGCCAACGTTGACATTGTTGGTGTTCTTGGCTGACTTGTCCTTGAACTGAGTCATACGATTCAGTTCACCCATTTGCGCATAACAGTTCAGCACCCAGCTTAACTGGGCATGCTCTGGCACCTGCGACTGGACAAACAGCGCCGACTTTTCAGGGTCGATACCGCAGGCCGCATACAGCGCAATACCATCTAAAACTCGCTCACGCAGGGCAGTTGGCTCCTGACGCACAGTGATGGCATGCAAATCAACCAGCATAAAGAAACAATCATGATCTTCCTGTAGCTTAAGCCACTGGTTAATGGCACCCACATAATTGCCTATTGTCATACCACCGGTTGGCTGAATGCCACTTAATACTACTGGTTTAGTCATTGTGTTCTTTTAGTCCTATCTTAGTTTAAGGTTGATTTAAAATGGGGATTATATCCAAGAAGCCCTCACAGAGGTACTGTGGATTAAATGTCGCCAGATCCAGTCCTTGATTGTACCCATTTTTGAGTGCAATCACAGGCATTTCAGCGGCCTGGGCTGCCAAAATATCACTTTTCGAATCACCCACCATAATGGCATCTTGTGGCTCGATGTTCAGCTGCTGACAGGCCGACAAGAGCGGTTCTGCCGCAGGCTTTTTCTGACCGTCATCACCACACACAACCACCTCAAAATGTTGGCTCAGGTTGAGGCTATCGAGTAGCTGTAGTGTAAATTCCCGGCTTTTATTGGTTACGACCGCTTTGGGGACATGATTGAATGCTGCCAATACCGTTTCGACATTGGCATAAAGCAGTGAATATTGCCCAACAAGCGCCCGATAATGACCAGCAAATCGTTCCTGTGCTTCTGTCACCAAACGCGGGGGCAATTCTGCGTTGATCTCATTGCTACCACTGAGACCACGCTGTACCAGCACGTCAATCCCATTGCCGACCCACTCGAGCACCTGAGTGCGACTGACCACAGGAAATGCCACTTCTGTTAAAGTCAGATTCAGTGCCATATACAAATCGTGCGCACTGTCGACCAGCGTCCCGTCAAGATCAAATAAAATACCCTGATACCGCATTAGCCCACCTTAGCGAGCTCTGTACGCATCGCATCAATGACCGTCCGATAGTCTGGTTGATTAAAAATAGCCGATCCAGCGACAAACATATCCGCGCCTGCCGCAGCAACCTCAGCGATGTTATCGACTTTAATGCCGCCGTCGACTTCAAGACGAATTTTTCGACCACTGGCATCAATACGCTCACGGACCTGACGCAGTTTATCGAGTGTCTGAGGGATAAAACTCTGGCCACCAAAACCCGGGTTCACAGACATCAGTAGGATCTGATCCACTTTATCCATGACATAATCCAGATAATGCAATGGTGTTGCAGGGTTAAGCACCAAACCCGCTTCACAGCCCTGCTCCTTGATCAAACCCAGACTGCGATCAATGTGCTCACTGGCTTCCGGGTGAAAAGTGATAATGTCAGCCCCCGCTTTCGCGAATTCGGGGATGAGGCTATCTACGGGTTTAATCATAAGGTGTACATCGATTGGGGCGGTGATACCGTAGTTACGCAAGGCTTCACAGATCATTGGGCCAAAAGTCAGATTGGGGACATAATGGTTATCCATGACGTCGAAATGCACAACATCTGCACCGGCAGCCAATACCTTGGCGACGTCTTCACCCAACTTTGCAAAATCGGCAGACAAAATGGACGGTGCAATTAAGAACTCGGATTTATTATTGTTCTGCGACATACTACCCCCTGAAACAAAATGTCAGCGGCTACTGTAACCTATCTTAGCGTTAAAAACACCTGATTGTTGGGCGCTCTCAGTAATCTCATTTGCGAGCAATTGCAACTTTTGCAAGACAAAGAGATTGTTTAATAATCACTCATAGTGTACTATTTAAAGATAACTATTCACTGGGGATATGGTTATGTTAGGTCAGCTAAAAACACGGACGCTTTTGCTTACGGCTGCTGTAGTCTTGTCTGCTGGCGTGTTTTCGTTCAGCGGCGATGATGCCTTAATCGCAAAACACCACACGTGTCAATGTTCTACAACTCAAGTGAGTCAGCATGCGCAAGCCAATGCATGCAAGCTGGAATCACACACCAGCTGGTACGCCTGGCTTACTGGCGGCAGTAGTAACGGGCAATTCCATTACCTGGATCTGCTTGAACTGTTACTTGGTTCAGATGACGAGCAGACTTCAAGTCAGTTTTCACAATTTTAATTGAGTACAAGTACACTTAGCTAAGGCGAGTTTGTATTTGTACACTATACTGATCGGTATCTTAGTTCAGACAGGAGCCAGGACGCCGTGACAGAACGATTCTTTATACTCATTCAGAGTGTACTTGCTGCGATGTTTGGTGTGCAGAGTCAGGCCAAATATCGCATCGACTTCAACCAGAAACACTTTTGGCCCTTTGCCTTTCTCGCCGTGTGCTTTGTTATTTTACTGGTGCTGGTGTTGGCTTGGTTTGTCAATTCAGTGGTGCTGTCGCAGCCATAAACCTGTAAATGCTGAAGGGTTATAGCAATTTGCTTAATTAAGTGTTCTATTTTGAGGCAAGAAAATAGGGTCGATAACACCGCTCTCGTGTCCTGCTATCGCTGAGGCACCTACGTCCATATAGGCGAGGCAAAAATTTTGCTATTTAGTTGTTCTAAATGAGAAATTTTTAACGCCGTTAGCGTCATATTTGCTCCTTAAAATAGAACAGGTATTAAGTGAAATTGGTATTAGTCGTGATACAAAGCCATTAGCTCATCAACCCGGTTCCGGCCTGTGCCCTTCGGGCTAATGGTCCGCTTTACCTGGATCACATCCAGTTTGGCTTGGCTATATATTTTGCGTGTCAGCACAGTGTCGTGGTTGGAAATAAGCACAGGAGTATGCTGCTCGAATGCGGCAGTCTCCGCCAGGTTTGCAAGTTGCGCCTGATCATCCAGATTAAACCCGCCTTTAGCATAAGCAGTAAATGAAGCGGTTTTGCTTAATGGCACATAAGGTGGATCACAGTACACCACAGCTTTGTCTGGGATACGTTTAAAAACCTGCTCATAGCTCAGGCAGGTAAATGTGGCCTGCTGTGCTTTTTCTGAAAAAAAGTACAGTTCGTTTTCCGGAAAATAGGGACGTTTGTATTTACCGAACGGCACATTGAAAATGCCCTTCAGATTATAGCGGCATAAACCATTGTATCCATGGCGATTCATATATAAAAACAGAATAGCTCGTTCATATACGTCGACACTTTCATTAAATTGCTGACGATACGCATAATACGCATCGGAATGGTTATTCAGATCCACAAACAGCTTTTTGGCATCACTGATGAACTCATCCGGTGTGCGTTGCAGCTCTTTGTACAGGTTAATCAGATCCGCATTGATGTCATTGAGTATATAGTGCTTAAAGTGGCTGTTTAGAAAGACAGAACCGGCCCCAACAAAGGGCTCCACCAGAGTTTCGGCCTCTTCATTTGCGGCTTGCAAGCGCTTGGTAATATCTTCCACCAAGGCGTATTTTCCACCTGCCCATTTTAGAAAAGCTCTGGTCTTTTTTTGCATGATCTGACTAGTTACCCCAAAGTAGCGCGATTCTACACTATTTTTGTGTTTGTGACTGTTGGATTTGTTGCTTAATTTGCACGATACGTTTAAAAAACGGCTGCCCTGCTAATACCGCTTCCGGTAAATTAGCCCGTGCCTGTTTCGCCTCATCTAAGGTCGCAAAGGGTGCTACCGTCACGAACCACCAGTCTTTCCCGGCACGCACCACCTGTGCAGTTCGGATCTGTGACAAATTATGCTGTTCGATATACCGGCGTGCTACAGTATAATCTGTGACAGCAAGTAACTGAATTGTCCATGCGTTGCTGTCCTGAGTCATAAACCAGTCATTGTCAGATTTAGTCTGTGGCTGCGCCTCATTTGCAACCTGTACTGGTTTAACTGTGGGGTCTGGCTTCTGTGTTTGGTTTTCTATAACTGACTGTGCGGTGTCATTGAGAGATCCCTGCTCTGAAAGCACCTGCGCAACAGCTGGCACATCAGCGGCACTTTGCAAGTCTGGTACGGGTGTTATACCACCTTCCTTTTGTTGTGCAGGGACCACACTCTGACCTGTATCCTGATCCGTATCACTCAGAGTTAAAGCATCCAGTATGGACTTCACATCATGCTGGCTCATGCTCTGAGTATGCTCTCTTTCTTCGGCTGGTGTTTGAGGTTCAGGCTGCTCAGCCTCGGACAACACCTCTTGAGTTGTCAGCACCGTCGGCTGCGGTAGTTCGGTAACAGCTGCTTTTTCAACATCCTGTTGCATGCGCAATAGGTCCGCCCAGTCTTTTTGATACACCACCGCTACCAGCGATAATACACCAATCGCAATAAATGCCCCCAAAAATCCACGCAGTTGTCGACGGCTTATTGTTCGCTCAGACTTGAGCGTCAGTTGATGCTGATTTTGCTGCCATTCCAGCAAAATACTGGGGTTGCCACCTGACTCATTTAAAAAAGTGGAGAAAATTGGATCTTCTTGCGGCGGAAGCTCTTGAAAGAACATTGCCATCAGACGACGACTTTCCGTCAATGATAAGGGTTCCAGGTGAATATCCAGCGCCTCGGGTAATATCTTTGGCGCTTGTCCTGTAGTCAAAATATATAAGGTATCAGGTGCTTTTTTCGCCAGCAACTGAAGTTCCTGGATAAGTTCATCACTGAGGTGACGTGCACCATCAATCACCCACAGACACGGGCCACAGGGTTGTTCATTGTACAGAACAAAAAAATTCTCACTCAATGACAACTTATGATCAACCAGGGGAGCGCGAAAACTGTTCTCTAGTAATTGCTGAACCAGTTCGGTGTCTTTGGTATGCGCGCTGAGCTTTACAAAGGCTTTATTAAATTCAGGGTATTTATCTGTGATAAAAGACTCAGCCAGATAGCTTTTACCTAATCCGGAATTACCAACCAGGCATATAAGATTCTGCCCATACTCAAACTGCATTGCAATCCGGTCGACCAGGGCAGCCCGACTCGGTAAAATTTGCGACTGCATCAGTGCCCTATTAGCTGGCCCAAGGTGTCATCAGATACGTCGTCCACCAACTGACATTCGCCAAGCGCAGTTGGTATGATAAAGCGGATCTTACCTTGCTTGTTTTTCTTATCTTTACGCATGTGGGAAATAAACTGTGCCGTTGTCATAGACTCTGGCGCTGCAATCGGCAGTTGATACATTTCCAGCAACGCAGCAATTCGCGCCACTTCATCGTCTGTCAACGCACCTCTTAACTGCGCCAATCGGGCAGCAAGCATCATGCCCGCAGCGACAGCCTCACCATGTAACCAAACGCCATAGCCCATCTGCGCCTCAATGGCATGACCAAACGTATGGCCCAAGTTCAGCAGCGCACGTAGCCCAGCTTCTTTTTCGTCTTGCGCCACAATCTCAGCCTTAATGGCACAACAGCGATGGATCACTTGCATCAGCAGCTCGGTATTCAGGCCCTGCAACGCCCTGCCATTGTCTTCAAGTAGAGTCAGGAAGTCTTTGTCGTAGATCAGACCATACTTGATCACTTCGGCCATACCAGCGGCAAACTCTCTAGGTGGCAGGCTTTGTAGCGTGTTGGTATCAATAAACACCGCTTTAGGCTGATAGAAAGCGCCTATCATGTTTTTGCCTAGCGGGTGATTGACAGCCGTTTTGCCACCAACTGATGAATCGACCTGAGACAGCAAGGTTGTGGGGAGCTGAATAAATGGCACACCGCGTTGATAACATGCCGCAACAAATCCGGTCAAATCACCCACGACACCACCACCTAAGGCGATCAGGCAAGTATCCCGGCCACAATTATGCTCAAGTAAGAATGCATTAACGCGCTCAAACCACTCAAGTGTTTTGTATTGCTCACCATCAGGAATACAGAAATGAAGTGGGTTTGTGCCATCCAACTGCATTAGTAAACTGTCGAGATACAGAGGTGCAACCGTCTCGTTGCTAATGATGACGGGGCGCGCATTGCCAATATGCTGCAATAACCGCCCCTTATCGGAGAGAAGATCTTGGCCAATATAGATAGGATAGCTACGCTCGTTTAAATCGACTTTTAATTCAAGCATGTGCTGTCACCTCCTATCTAGCCTACATGTTTAGAAATCTAACTTCTCAATAATTTGATTCGCCACCACTTTGGCGCTTTGCTCATCTGTGCGTACAACGTGATCCGCTACTTCTTTATAAAGCGGTTCACGTTCGTTTGCCAGACGTACTAATACGTCGCGTGAATCTTCTTCTGTTTGTAGCAAAGGACGACGCTTATCGCGCTGTGTACGTGCTACTTGCTTTTCAATTGGAGTCTCAAGATAGACCACAATACCACGCGCAGATAGCTTGTTACGTACCTCTTTACTGATGACTGAGCCGCCGCCAGTAGCCAATACGATGCCTTGCTTTTCGGTAAGATCAGAAATCACGGTCTCTTCGCGACGACGAAACCCTTCTTCCCCTTCAATATCGAACACCCAGGAGATATCGGCCCCTGTACGGCGCTCGATTTCTTGATCTGAATCGAAGAACTCCAGATGTAATTGGTCCGCAATGTGACGACCAATCGTGCTCTTACCAGCCCCCATTGGGCCTACCAGAAATATATTACGTTTCTCAGCCATATCTTTTTAGTACAAACGAACTCTAAAATTTGAAATAAAACCCCGCCTAACGACCTGGCCCCAAAATTAAGGAGGGGATTATCTCAGCATTCAATGCGTGATTTCAAGTCAAAAGGCAACTTTCACGCCCATTATTATTATTTTAGTCAGACTAGAGCGAGTCATGCATGATCTTAGGCGTCACAAAAATCAGTAACTCTCTCTTTTCGTTGATTTCTCGAGTGTTCCTAAATAAGACACCTAAATAAGGCACATCACCCAGTACAGGCACCTTGCTCACCGCATTGGTCATTTCCTGCTGGTAAATACCACCCAACACGACTGTCTGACCGTTTTCTACCAATACCTGTGTTTGGATCCGTTGCGTGTTGATTGCTACCGCCGGGCCATTGGCTGTTTGCACTGTATCACCTCGCGTATCCTGCGTTATGACAAGATCCAAAATAATTTTATTATCTGGTGTAATTTGTGGTGTCACCTCTAAGCTCAACACCGCTTTTTTAAACTGCACAGTTGACGCACCACTTGAGGCTGATTCCACATACGGGATTTCGGTACCTTGCTCAATGCGTGCCGTTTTCTGGTTTGCAGTCGTGATACTCGGTGTTGCGATGATTTCACCCTTGTTTTCCTGCTCCAGCGCTGACAGTTCCAAGTCTATTAAAGTCCCATCTGACAATTTGGCAATGTGCATGCCTAAGCTGCCTGCAGGGTTTTGCACCGGCAGATTCACGTTCAAACGCTCGGTCAAGTCGGGGATAGTGCCACCGGAGAGCTTATTGGTGGCTTCCAGAGTGCCCGAAATCGCATCGGTGCCTTGTTGGTCACTAAAGCCCCAGCGGATCCCTAAATCTTCCTGAACATTATCAGATACCGTCACCATACGAGACTCGATACGTACCTGCTTAACTGGCACATCCAGCGTCTCAACCATGCGTCTGACATTCTCAATGCTGCGTGATGTATCCTTGATCAATAAGGTATTGGTCCGCTTATCGACCGATACACTGCCGCGCAAGCTGATGATCGAGTTTTCATCTGTTTTTAGCAGATCAGCAAACTCCTCAGCTTTGGCATAATTGAGTTGAATATACTCGCTATATAAAGGTTCAAGTTCCTCAACCTGCCGTTTCGCCTGCAATTCTTTCGCTTCTCTGGCTGCCAACTCCTCAGACGGTGCCACCATTAAGATGGCGCCTTCCATCCGCTTGTCCAGCCCTTTAACCCGTAACACCACATCTAAAGCCTGATCCCAGGGAACGCCGTCCAGACGCAGCGTAATGTTCCCGGTTACTGAGTCACTCGTGACCAGGTTAAAGTTATTGGTATCGGCAATGATCTGTAGCACTGAGCGAATAGGAATGTCCTGAAAGTTCAGCGTGATCGGCTGGCCCTGATAGTTTTTCTTGTCTGTGTAAGAGAATTCCTGGTCGTCTTTTTCGACTGTCAGCGTAAAAATGTTATCCAGTTGCTGATAATTGAATTTAAATGCCCCATTGGGCTTTATCACCAGCCGACTCTTGCCTTCTTCCCGGAACGTTTCTACCGTGCTTACAACAGTGCCAAAATCCACCACGTCAAGTTCATACAGTAACTCATCAGGGATATCGATGTGATGAAAGTCAGCAAAGATCTGCCCGCCCCGTTCCTGTACATCTATTGCTGCCTGGCTGGAGTCCAGAAATGCCAGGATCTGCGCCGCGCCTTTTTCTGTGCGCCTGAAGTCAATATTCTGGATCCGATTCATCGCACTGTGCAGTGTATCTGCCTGTGCATCATCGCTGGCAACCGGAATAGGCTGATCAGAAACCTTAACGTAAACCAGGTTGTTCTTTACCTCGGTACGATACAGTTTGAGGGTTTTCATTTGCACACTGAGCACAAAGCCGCCATTTTCCATTCTGCTCTGGATCTGTTCTATGCCAGCCTTGTTTACTTTGAGTAACTCCAGGCTTTCCTCGAACTCAGCATCAGGAAAAAACAGCTCAATACGTGCGGGCTCGTTCATTACCTGCACTTTTGGTTCAATGGTCAGTTTTTCATCAAAAACAAGCTGCAACTCTGTTTCGCCGGTTGGCACCGGGTTGTAACGAACATCGTACAGCATTGGCATCGCATGAGAGAACAGCGCAGTACCCATTAAAATGCCGCCCATCAGCGTTTTCACAACGTATTTGATCCCGTCGCGCGCAATCATATTTTCACCTTTTTATTATTCACCGGCACCGACGTCCTCGGCTTCCACCATTTCGACTTTGCTCAAGCGCTCTTTCCAACACCCTGTCCCATCCGGGATCAGCTCCATCAGTTCGAGATGGTCGGCCTGTACACTGACAACTTTACCGTGGTACAAGCCCATATATTCGTTTTTCTTTATTCTGAACAAGCCCTGCTCGCCAGCACGGATCAACGCCCAAATTGTCTCTCCCCGAGTAATGGTTCCTTTCATAATCAGGTTATCTAACGCGTATTTTTCTAAGGGATCTCGTGGTCGATTCGGGTCTGGATGCAGACAGTTTTTTACTTGTACCAGTCGACTTTCAATGACTTCCGGTTGCGGTGCCACAAAAGGACTGCGTAATTTACCCGCACTGTAGGGAAAGTGCTCAAACTGTGCCATTTCGGGCATAGGATCTATGCTCGGTGTTGCGTTGGCCTGCACCCGATCGATAAATTCTTTTTGTTCTGCGGTATTATCATTACACGCTGCGAGCAATGCCAGCGGCAGCACGATGAACAGATGCCTCATTAATCAGCCTCCTGCTCATAGCGATAGGTTTTTGCCACCACACTGAATACCAGCTGATTATTACCAGCCCCTTCAATTCGAAAATCGTGCAAACTCACGATCCTTGGCAGTTGCGCCACTTTGCTGACAAACTCGCCAAACTCATGGTATGTCCCGACCACCTCAAGATTAATAGGTAGTTCAGTGTAAAACTCTTTTTTCACTTCGGGCAGCCAGCCAATTTTTAAAAAGGTCAGCCCGCTCGATGTCCCCACATAGGTCAAATCGTCAAGCAGTCCCGGCGTTTCGTTTGAAGTCGGCAACTTTCTTAACAGCTGAGAAAACTGCGCTTCCATATCCTTCATTTGCTGACGATACAGCTCCAGGTTATTCGCGCGACCATATTTGATCCGATAACTGGTGCGCAAGTCTTCTTCTTCTTTCACTGCGTGCTCAAAATTTGCCACGGACGCAGACACTAACATGCTGTAGCCGATCACCAGCATCACAACCACAACCAGTACACAACAAATGGCTTTGACTGGCATAGGCCATTCGCCAATATTGTCCAGTTCAATCTCGTTCCAGTCGATCTCCTGCAGCGACTTCAGGTCAAATTTCATGGCCTAGTTCCCCGCCTGCTTGGTCTGCGCTAATTCTGCGCGCTCTTTTTCCATTTGTGCGAACGTTTTAACGTAAAAGTTCATCGTAAAGTTACTCAGCAAACGCTCTTCACGCTCCCCGGCTACAATGCCCTGTAACACCGGGTCTCGTAGCAAATAGGATGACTCAACCGCCCGCAGCATTTGCGATAAACGGTTATTCGATTCGCTGCGTCCAATCACTTTTATCATGTTTTGCTGACGCTCCAGGCTGGTCAGATAAACACCCGCAGGGACCACGCGCGCGACTTCGTCAATCAGCTGAGTGCCCAAGTTACGATTACTTTGCAGCTCTTCAATCAAGCGGATACGACGTTGCAGGTTTTCTTTTTGCTGATTGAGTCCCTGTATCTCGCCAATCCGCTTATCCAATTTTCTTATTTCACTTGAGAGGTAGCGATTCTTTATTTCCTGCCCTTCTCTAAGCGTATCGTAAAACGCCCCGATCCCGTACATCAGCGCCAGGCTGGCGGCAACAATCACTCCCAGAATGGTCAGGAATTTTTGTTGAGAAGCTTGCCGCTGTTGTTCCCGCCAGGGCAGTAAATTTATATGTGGCATGATGAAAAGCTCCTCAATGCCAGACCGGTAGCAATGGCAAACTGTGCTCTGTGGTTGCTCAGTACACCTCTGTCTACTTTCGGTGCAATTTCCATATTTGCAAACGGATCCGCCACAATCGCATGAACACCAAGCTCATCCACCAGCAGACGATCAAGCCCTTCAACCTGAGCAGTGCCGCCTGTCAGAACAATATAGTCGACCTGCTCCTGACCGCTGGTCGTCATAAACATTTGCAATGCACGACGCACTTGCTGAAGCAACGAAGTTTGAAACGGTGCCAATACCTCAAAGGTGTAATTTGGCGGCAGATCTCCGGTGGTTTTTGCCAGCTCAGCCTGATCAAAACTCTTGTTATAATAGGCTACAATGCTATTCGTATACTGCTCGCCCCCAAATACCTGATCTCGGGTGTACAAAGTTTTGCCTGACTGCACAACGCTGACCAAAGTCACCACTGCCCCTATATCTATGATACCCACGACTTTATCATAGGCATCCGAAGGTAACTGGCCATATAAAACGTCCACAGAACGCGCCAGTGCATAGCTTTCAACATCCACCACTTTGGCTTTTAAACCCGCTTCTTCTAACGCGCTGACCCGCGCCTGAACACTTTCAGTTCTTGCCGCAGACAGCAGCACATTGACTTTAGACGGATCCGCTTCATTCACCGTTAACTTTTCAAAGTCCAGACTCACTTCATCAAGTGGATAGGGGATCAGACTGTCGGCCTCAATGGCAATTTGCGATTCTAGTTCAGCATCGCTTAAGGATACATCCATGAAGATCATTTTGGTGATGACCGTTTGTCCTGATACGGCAACGGCAGCGAAATGCGTGGTTTTAGGCAGACGCTTGCGAATTTTACTGATGACTTTACCGACCGCTTCAATGTCCTGAATCGCTCGCTCTTTCATCGCGCCTTTAGGTAAAGGTTCAATGGCCACAGCTTCTACCCGATATCCGGCACTCGATTCAGCCAGCAAAACGGCTTTTACACAGTGTGACCCTATGTCTACCCCGACCATCATGGGTGCTTGTTTTTTTAAGAATTGACGCAGCATGCGATTAGCCCAAGTATCCAGAATACAGTACTGTCTTAATTAAGAGTTTAGTCATTTAGGTACGGTTTGGCGAAAAGCGTTATACTACCTGCCAACTTTCGGCCACACTCCCATGCGCCTTAATCAGGCACAAAGTAATTTACGCAAAAATTATTAATCGTTTTTTAATCAGGATATACTAACAGCGTCCGATTGTAATTGGGAGTCTCGCTAGGGATAAATTCGTGAATTTATTAAAAAGATTACTACAACTTATACTGCTTTGCACGACACTGGGCCTGCTTACCCTGTTCGGCCTTTATTACTATGTTAAATCCGACATTCCCAGTGTTAAGGTTTTAAAAGATGTACAGCTGCAAACCCCAATGCAGGTCTTTACCCGCGACGGCAAGCTGATCAACCAGTTTGGCGAGAAGCGCCGTATTCCGGTTAAAATCGACGATATTCCCGAACCTTTGCTCAAAGCCTTTTTGGCAACAGAAGATAACCGCTTTTATGATCATTTCGGCATCGACCCAATAGGCATAGTCCGTTCCTTTATCGTACTGGTCAGCACAGGTGAGAAAAAACAAGGTGCCAGTACCATCACCATGCAGTTGGCACGAAATTTCTTCCTGACCCGGGAAAAAGCCTATATCCGCAAAGTGAAAGAAATCTTCATCGCCCTGCATATCGAGCGGCTACTGAATAAAGATGAAATTCTGGAGCTTTACCTGAATAAAATAGAACTCGGCCACCGTGCTTTTGGCATTGGCGCCGCGGCGCAGGTTTACTATGGTAAAGAACTTCATGAACTCACATTGCCACAAATGGCGATGCTGGCTGGTTTACCCAAAGCCCCTTCAGCACTTAACCCTATCCGTAATCCGCAACGGGCAAAATTACGCCGTAATGTGGTACTGGGCAGAATGCTTACCGAGGGTTATATCTCTCAGGTTCAATACAACGAAGCCACTCAGGCGCCCATCACCGCCAAACGCCATGGTGCAGAAATAGAGCTCTATGCGCCTTACATATCAGAAATGGTGCGCGCGTACATGGTGAAGACCTATGGTGAAGATCAGGCCTATAACTCAGGCTTTAAGGTCTACACCACGGTCGAATCAGATATTCAGGCAGCGGCACAACAAGCACTAATCGACAACCTGCACGCCTATGATATGCGACACGGCTTCCGCGGACCTGAGGCACAATACTGGCAGGCAGAAGAATTACCCTGGTCACCCCCTCAGATCCTGGAAAAGCTCCAGACGGTCAAAGAAATAGACCCTTTGCGTGCCGGAGTTGTAACCGCAGTTGACGAGCAAAGCGCAACCGTCATGTTAAAGAATGGCGCTGAGATCACTGTGCCCTGGTCTGGATTAAAATGGGCACGCGCGTATATCACAGAACGCCGTCAGGGATTGCCACCCAAACTCGCAAGCGACATTCTGGCGCCTGGCATGCAAATCTGGGTACGTGAAACAGCTCAGGACTGGCTGCTAAGCCAGCTGCCACAACCGGCTAGTGCACTGGTTTCTCTCGACCCACAAAGTGGTCGTATCAAAGCCTTAGTGGGTGGCTACAGCTTCCAGCAAAGTCAATATAACCGTGCCGTTCAGGCCAAGCGCCAGGTTGGCTCTAACATCAAGCCTTTCATTTATTCAGGCGCACTGGAAGCCGGTTATACCCTATCGACCATCATAAATGATGCTCCCATTAATCATTGGGATAAAAGTATGGGCGTGGCCTGGCGTCCCAAGAACAGTCCCGACGTTTACAGCGGCCCAATCCGTATCCGTCGCGCACTCGCTCAGTCAAAAAACGTGGTGTCGGTGCGGCTGTTGAGAGGCATGGGGCTCAACGAAGCGGCCGACCATATTCTTAAGTTTGGCTTTGATAATGAAGACATCGTACGCAGTGAGTCATTAGCTCTGGGGAGTGCTTCACTGACGCCGCTTGAAATGGCACGAGGTATGAGTGCCTTTGCCAATGGGGGCCACCTGGTCGAAACCTACTTTATCGAAAAGCTCACCGACAGTTACGGCAATGTGTTGGGCGCGGCACAGCCACTGAAAGTGTGTACTGAGGATGAGTGGGAAGTGGATCAATACACTTGTGCACCGCGGATCATCTCGGAGCAAAATGCCTTTTTAATCGCAGATGCAATGAAAAGCGTCGTCTGGGGAGGCGGCAGCTGGAAACACAAAACCGGCTGGAGTGGCACCGGCTGGCGTGCCCAGGCACTTAAACGTAAGGATCTGGCAGGGAAAACAGGAACCACGAACAATTCAGTCGATACCTGGTTTACGGGCTTTAACCGCAACGTATTGACCACCGTATGGGTTGGATTCGATGACCCGGGTAAATCACTAGGCCGTGCTGCGTACAATGCCAACCTGGGTAAGCAACAAGTGGTTGGTGCCGAAGCTGGGGCTACCTCTGCGCTACCAGGCTGGGTGCAGTTTATGCGCGCAGCGTTAGAAAACGAACCCCTGGCGCCAATCGACCCACCTCCGGGCCTGGTGTCTGTGCGTATCGATCTGAAAACCGGATTACTGAGTGAGCGTAACGATCACACCAGCCGCTTTGAATATTTTGAACGGGGCACAGCGCCGAGTAAATACGTGCTGGATACCGGGTCAAGTACACCATTTGAAGAGCAACTCCCGGATACCGAAGAGTTGTTCTGATAGCCATGACTAAAAAGGCCGGTCACTGACCGGCCTTTTGCTATGTCATGAACGGTACTGATTACCTCAGCTGCTGCGTTAACCAGTACAAGTCTGAGTGGATCCCCGCCGCGGTGACTTCTTTACCTGCACCAGGACCTTGGATCACCAACGGGTTTTGTTCGTACCACTGAGTCGTGATAACGAAAATATTATCTCCCGGAGTCAGGTTCGCAATCGCGCTGCCCTGAGCAACCTCAGCAATGCCCACTTTAGCGTGAACTGCCCCCGATGCATCGATTTCTAACGCTCCCGTATAGCGCAGCACCTTATCACAGGCCTGTGCCGCATCATTGCGCTGCTGATAGAAAGCATCTAACTCCGCTTTGCGTGCCAAAAAAGCTTCCCAGCTGCCATGTGCCAACGCATCAGGCATCAGGGCCTCTAATTCAATATCATCCAGCTCCAGTTGCAGACCCAGTTCACGCGCCAGGATCAACAGTTTGCGCTGCATATCCCGACCAGATAAGTCTTCTCTGGGATCGGGTTCGGTGTAACCCATTTCTTGTGCGGCCAGTACCAACTCAGAGAAAGGGCGCGAACCGTCGAAGCTGCTGCACAGCCAGGATAAGGTACCCGAAAACACCCCTTCGATTCGGACCACTTTGTCGCCGCTATTCTGCAAATCGGCCAGTGCAAAATTCACCGGCAATCCGGCTCCGACACTGGTGTTATAACGCCACAGTAAATTGCGCTCCTGGAGTTGAGTGCGTAATGCCTGATACCAGTCATGCGAGGCTGTACCGGCATATTTGTTAGCGCTGATCAAATGACAGTCGTGTGCCGCAAAATCGGGATAAAGCTGACTAAATGCCTCGCTGGCAGTGATATCAATCACCACTTTGTGCTCATAATCAAGCTCACTGATACGATCCAGCAACTCTTCATGCGAGTAATCCTGCGCTTCACTTTGCCACTGCTGTTGCCATTGAGACAAAGTCAAACCGCTGGGGCAGAACACCATTTTTTGTGAACGCAGTAGTGCGACCACTTTGAGATCAAACTGGCTCTGCAAACGTGCAATTTGCTGCTGACACTGATTGAGGAATACTTCACCCACATTACCCAACCCGGCGATGATCACCGCCAGTTCACGGCCTTTGTTTACCAGTTTATCGTGCAAGATAGCTAAAACATCGCTGTCAATGGCCTGATCCGTAAGGAACAAAGCATAGTCTGTGGCACTATGAGTAAAGCGCACTACGACGGCCTGCTCATCCAGCACAGCCTGTGCCTGACGCACTAATGGCGCAATATCAGGACACGGCGCTACAATGGCAAATCCGCGTAAGTGAGACTCAACGATGGTGACCCGACCGCTCAGACGCAATACCACCTGATGCGTAAACTCGCTGGGCACCAGCAGGTAATCTTCTCCATTTTGATTGAAGTGATGAATGCCATGCTGAATAAGTTGGCTAAGCGCCCCGACTTCACCTGAAACAAGCGTATCTACGCGTAATAAATCCAGATCGCCAAAGGTGGTCACAAAGCGCTTTTCTTTACTATACCCTTGCTTGACCACCTCGGTACCTTGCACATCAGGGTCAAAGCTGCTGCGTACCTGCAGCTTAATCGCGGTCTCTTTCAGTGGTGACAGGGTTTTTGCATGCAAAACCGGGTTGCCCAGACGTGCCAGCAAATTCGCCTGTGCACGACATACCTTGCTGTATTTTATGGCATTACCCACTTTCCGTGGATCGGTACTGAACACACCAGGAGTGTCTGTCCAGATAGACACAGACGCCGCATCTAGATAGCTGGCTAACAGTGTCGCACTGTAATCGCTGCCATTGCGCCCTAGCGTGATCGTATTGCCCGCACTGTCGGCAGCAATAAATCCGGTGACAATATAAATTTTGTCCTGGTTGAGTGCCTGATGGCAGGCCAGGCGATTCTGGCCATGCATCAGCTGCCCCTGGTGCTGAGTAAACAGCGAGCGCGCATCTACATCTTGTGCAGCAATATTCAGCGAGTTCAACAGGGCTGCGAGTAAACGTGCCGACCAAACCTCGCCGAATGCCAGTAGTGGCGCCTCCTGCAACTGGCGGGACTGTGCTTGGCGGCCAATGCTGCTTAGCTCATCTCGTAACTCAGATGCCAGCTGGTCCTGCTGGACAGCAGAAAACAACTCACTGATCAGCTGCACCTGATGATTTTCAACCTGCAGCAATATATCGCTGAAAGCACGCTCATCCTGCTGCTGATAGCTTTGCCACAAGGCAACCAGAGTATTAGTCGTTTTGCCAGCCGCCGATACCACGATACAGTCGCCAGTTTGGCAGTGGCCAATGATGATATTGGCAACTGCCTGATAGCGTGCCGCTGAGCTCAGACTTGAACCACCGAATTTATGTACTGCTTTTGTCATTTCTTCTACCACAATGCCGTATGTGCTGGCGAGAGCTTGAATGCTTTCGCATTATCACTGGAACCGCCTTGCGTGGTTTTCACCGCTGCAAAAGCCTGTTCTAGGTCTGCTAATAAATCGTCGATTTCCTCAATGCCCACCGAAATACGGATCAGTGTATCCCCGACACCCGCTTCAAGGCGTGCCTCCGGGTCCATGCCCGCATGCGTCATAGTCGCGGGGTGACAGATCAGGCTCTCGACTCCACCCAGAGACTCAGCCAGCGAGAATTGCTTCACACTCGTCAGAAACTTAGCGGCATCCGCCAACTCCCCTTTAATGTCAAAGCTCACCATACCACCGAAGCCTTGTTGCTGTTGCTTAGCCAGCGCATGCTGCGGGTGGCTTTCCAGCCCTGGGTAATATACCTGGCTGACAAATTCAGATTGCTCAAGATAACGTGCAATCGCCAGGGCGTTTTCCTGATGCTGTTTCAGGCGAACATTAAGCGTACGCAAACCACGCAAAGTCAGGTAGCTGTCGAACGGTGCGCCTGTGATACCGATATTGTTCGCCCACCAGGCAAGTTCTTCACCAAGTTCCTCGGTTTTGGCAATCACTGCACCACCGACGACATCAGAATGACCATTGATATATTTGGTCGTGGAGTGCACCACAATATCCACACCAAATGCGATGGGGTTTTGCAGCGCCGGCGAAAGAAAGGTGTTGTCGGCCGCCACCAGTGCACCGCACTGTGCAGCAACGTCGGTGACCGCTTTGATATCGGTTAATCGCAAAATCGGGTTACTCGGCGTTTCTATCCAGACCAGCTTAGGTTTAATGGCCAGGATCTCCTGCAAGCTCTCGCTGCGTGTCAGATCCAGGACTTTCACCTTCAGTAATCCACGCTTTTCCAATGAGGTAAACAACCGATAGCTACCACCATAGCAGTCGTGTGGGATCACTAAGGTGTCGTCAGCATTGAGCAGCTGAGTCACCAGATGTACCGCAGCCATGCCGGTAGCCGTAATGATGCCCTTTGCGCCACCTTCAAGCTCCGCCAGCGTTTGCGCGAGAATGTCACGATTCGGGTTGCCGCTGCGGCCATAATCATAGTCACGCTTCTTATCGAAGTCCGCAAATGAATAGGTGGTCGACAAATAAAGCGGGGGCACCACCGCACCATGATGCTTGTCAGCATCAATGCCTGTACGTACCGCTATGGTTGACTTGTTGCTTTGGCTCATAGGTCACCTGGCTAAGTTGGATGTTTAGACGTCTAAAAGGTTAGATGAACAAAAGTTAGAAGTCAAAACATTTATACTGCTAAATGGCTAAATAACTAGTATTTGACTATCTTTTTTAAACCGATAAAATTTCGCCACTCAACGCGAACTCTATGCTAATAAGACTGAGTATTTGAGCTTAAATATGGCAAATGACGTGCAACATTGCCAACAGAGAGCCTACGTGTCACGGTTGGATCCATACACAGTACGCAGTCTTATTCGCATTGCATCTACAACACTGAGGCAAGTACACCACTATGGCTAAATGGAACGGTGAATATATTCACCCTTATGCAGAACACGGTAAGAAATCAGAACAGGTAAAAAAGATTACCGTTTCTATCCCGCTCAACGTGCTTAAAGTGCTGACCGATGAGCGCACCCGTCGCCAGGTTAACAACCTGCGCCACGCAACTAACAGTGAGTTACTGTGTGAGGCATTTCTGCATGCCTTTACCGGCCAGCCGCTACCTGGTGATGAGGACCTGCGCAAAGATAACCCGGAGAAGATCCCGGCAGAAGTGCGTCAGATCATGACAGAAATGGGGCTGGAGATCCCAGAGATTAACGAAGAATAATCTCGTCGGCACCAGTGAACAACAACAAAAAAAGCCTCACAATGTGAGGCTTTTTTTTGCTCAGACCGGCTTATGCCATATAATTTTCTGGCATCTCTATTTGCGCCACACCGGACTCAACCGCCGCCTCAGCCACCGCTCGGGCTATGCGTGGCAACAAACGCGGGTCCATCGGCTTAGGAATGATGTAATGTTCACCGAACTCCAGACTGTCGACATCCGCCGCTTTGAGCACTTCAGCAGGGACCGGCTCTTTGGCAATGCTGCGGATCGCTTCAACCGCCGCAATCTTCATTTCATCGTTAATGGCCGTTGCACGCACATCCAGTGCACCACGGAAGATAAACGGGAAGCACAGTACATTATTAACCTGATTTGGATAGTCTGAACGACCTGTTGCCATGATCAGATCGTCGCGAGCGCCATGCGCCACTTCCGGGCTGATCTCAGGATCCGGGTTAGAGCATGCAAAAACCACAGGCTTGTCAGCCATCAGTTTCAGGTCTTCCGGAGACAACAGGTCCGGACCAGACACGCCCACAAACACGTCCGCATCTTCAATCACATCCTGTAAGGTGCGCTTGTCGGTGTTATTGGCAAACAGCTTTTTGTACTCATTCAGATCATCGCGACGCGTATGGATGACGCCTTTACGGTCAAGCATATAAATGTGTTCACGCTGCGCGCCGCACTTGATTAACAGCTCCATACAGGCGATGGCAGCAGCACCTGCACCCAGGCAAACGATAATAGCGTCATGAATGTTCTTGCCCTGGATCTCCAGTGCGTTCAACATACCCGCAGCAGTAACAATTGCAGTGCCATGCTGGTCATCATGGAATACCGGTACATCACAACGCTCAATCAGCGCACGCTCAATCTCAAAACACTCAGGTGCTTTAATATCTTCCAGATTGATGCCACCGAAGGTATCGGCAATATTGGCAACCGTGTTGATAAAGTCTTCTGTGGTACGATGCTTAACTTCGATGTCTATCGAATCCAGGCCTGCAAAGCGTTTAAACAGTAACGCTTTACCTTCCATCACAGGCTTAGATGCCAGAGGGCCAAGATTACCCAAACCCAGAATCGCAGTACCATTACTGATAACGGCAACCATGTTACCTTTACCTGTGTAACGATAAGCATTGCTCGGATCGGCAGCAATTTCACGGACTGGTTCAGCAACACCTGGACTGTATGCCAGGGCCAGATCCTTGACGGTTTCCGCAGGCTTGGTCAACTCAACGCTGATTTTTCCTGGAACGGGGTGGGCATGATAATGTAACGCTTGTTCACGAAAGTCTGACATGACGCGATTTTTTCCTAACGAAGAAGTTGAAAGTGAGAGTGAGATAAAAAATTCGCTAACTGCTTTAAACCATACCTTTTTTAAAAATTAATTCAAGCGATATCAGGTCTATCCTGTTAAAGCAAAAATAGTTGGCAGTTAGCAATATTTAGCGACTTTTTTGCTACTTTTCGGCAAAGTTAACTCACAATAAATGATCTGATAAGTGTCATTTTCAGTTCAAAATAGCGTCATTTTTATGCAGAATATAAACGAAATAAATAAAGCAAACTAAAAAAACAAGTTCGCAACATTTAATGCTTTTTAGCTTAAATTTACGCACAAATCGAAGATTTTATCGAATTATAAACCTGAATTTATAACGGATAGCTATGCATATTAATCAGCTGAATATGGTCATTCACGCTGAAACAGGTCATGACAGGATTGTCATAAAGCCAGCCTTTGAAGGTATTAGCGAGTACACCCGCTTTCTGACAATAGGCACCTTTTTACTGGAAACTTTACTAACCAAACCGAACTGATCCGTCCACTTGGCTCTGAAGGGGAAAGGCAAATGCCAGATTGAAAAACCGGGAGTGCAGAAACGAAAAAAGCACCCGAAGGTGCTTTTTCTACAGCAAAAGTAGTGCTTACTTCTTGCTGCTAAGCGCACCGAAGCGCTTGTTGAAGCGATCAACACGACCACCTGTGTCTAAGATCTTCTGCTTACCAGTATAGAACGGGTGACAAGCAGAACATACGTCCAGGTGAATGTCTTTACACAGTGTTGAACGAGTCTCGAATTTGTTACCGCACGAACAAGTTGCTGAGATTGTTTCGTACTTAGGATGAATACCTTCTTTCATAGGGCACCTCTAGTTAAGGCCGTATCGCTCTCCAAACCCGAAGTCTGGCACCATACGTAGTTATACAAAAATTGTGGACGCGTATTTTAGGGTCAATTAGGATGATCCACAAGCAATAAATGCAAATTAGCAGTTATTTTTTGTGCAATCTCACCATGAGGCCGTGAATCACCAAGCGAAAAGCACGCTGTGTCAGCATACACATGCAATTTTACGCTGTTACGGTATACTGACCGCCGGTTCTGATTGCATGTTTAACCACAATCAGACAGCTATCCTTAACTTTGATACTCAGATGCCGGAGTCTCCATGCGCTTCGCCGAAGTCGCTTTAAAAGTGCCTTTACATAGAACCTTTGATTACCGCCTTGATCCGCAACAGCAGCCTTGCGTCGGAGGCCGGGTGCGGATCAAATTCGCCAACAGAGCCTGCATTGCCGTCGTTGTCGCACTGAAAAATCACAGTGATGTACCACAAGACAAAATAAAAGCCATTGAGTCGGTAATCGATACCACGCCTATCTTGTCGCCCGAGCACCTTGGTTTTTTGCGCTTCAGTGCACAATATTACTGCCACCCGTTAGGCGAAACCCTGTTCACCGCCCTGCCTGGTGCATTGCGCGAGGGAGAGCAGGTTGATAAAACGCAAGTCCCTGTAGTGACCCTCACTGAGACAGGACGTGAAACCACACAACTCAGGGCCAAAAAGCAACTTGCCTTGCTTGAGCAACTGCGCAGCGCCGGTGATGCGACCGCCAGTGAACTGAAAACACTCGGCTTCTCGCAGGCACAGATCAAAGCACTGCTCGAAAAAAATCTGATCCGGGAAGAACTGCGCACCGACACCGACTGGCAATCGACCCCATTGCAACTGGGCACTAAACCCAGGCTAAACCCTGAACAGGCCACGGCTTGCAGTGCCATCAACAGTCAAACCGGATTTCGTACATTTTTACTTGAAGGTGTCACGGGCAGTGGTAAAACAGAAGTGTATTTACAAAGTCTGGAGGCCATTTTAGCCAGCGGCAAACAAGCATTGGTGCTGGTACCAGAAATAGGCCTGACACCACAAACCGTGAATCGCTTTAAGCGCCGCTTTGAGGGGCTGCCCATTGATCTGTGGCACTCCAATCTGACAGACAATGAGCGCTTGCATACCTGGCGTCGCGCTGAACAGGGTGAATCGGCACTGGTGATAGGCACCCGCTCAGCCATCTTTCTGCCTTTTCAGGCTCTGGGTATGATAGTGGTTGATGAAGAACATGATGGCTCCTTCAAGCAGCAGGATGGACTACGTTACCATGCGCGCGATCTGGCCGCTTACCGCGCCGCTCAGGGTCAGTTTTCTTTGGTTTTAGGCACCGCAACACCAGCGCTGGAGACCTTACACAAAGCCTTGCAGAACCGTTATCAATTGCTGCCACTGACTAAGCGGGCACAAACCCAACAAGATAACCGGTTTGTGCTGGTCGATATGAAAGGACAAGCTGACCAGGCCGGATTTGCCAAAGCCAGTCTGGATGCCATTTCCGCCACCCTGGCTCGAGGGCAGCAGGTCATGGTGTTTCTCAACAGGCGAGGCTTTGCCCCCACCCTGATCTGCCATGAATGTGGCTGGCTCAGCAACTGCGATCGCTGCAGCACCAGCGCCACTTATCACAAATCGTTGCGCAGGCTCATTTGTCACCACTGCTCCGAGCAAGCTTTTGTGCCCGTGCAATGTCCCGACTGCGGCAGCACCCAGATCATGCCAACAGGGTATGGCACAGAGCAGCTGGAAGAGTTCTTATCCGAGCAGTTTGCCGACTTTCCTGTGCACCGCATTGACCGCGATTCTACCCGTCGCAAGGGCAGTCTCGAAAGTGCACTGGATGAAATTAACCAGGGAGGAGCACGACTGCTGATCGGCACTCAAATGCTCGCCAAAGGTCATCACTTCGCCGACGTCAATCTGGTAGTGATCCTCGACGTAGACAGCGGGCTGTATTCTTGCGACTTCCGTGCCACGGAACACATGGCTCAGCTGATAACACAAGTGGCTGGGCGGGCCGGACGTAGCGGCGAAGCAGGCACTGTGCTGCTGCAAACTCACTTCCCGGAACACCCTTTATTACAAGATTTGGTCAACAACGGGTATCAGGACTTTGCCCGCTATGCTTTACGTGAACGCGAAGAAACCCACATGCCACCTTACAGTCACATGGCTCTGATCCGTGCAGAAGCCACCAACGCACAACTGGTCATGGCGTTTTTATCGGATCTGGTTCCAGCCACCCCCTACCCTGGTATACAATTACTCGGACCGATCCCCGCGCCGATGGAACGCCTGGCCGGAAAATACCGATATCAATTGCATATTCAGGCAGCGCAGCGCAAAGTACTGCATCAATACCTGGCGCAACTGGCTGATTATATTGGTCAGCATAAGCTTGCCAACCGGGTGCGCTGGAGTATTGACGTTGACCCTATGGATACCTATTAAAAAAACGTTATGGCACAACACGACTATATAAATAAGAAGCCTGGCGGTAAAAAAGCCGCCAAAGGAAAGGCCAGCAAACCCTTTCCAAAGGTTTTTGCGGCCCTGACACTGTTGCTGGTCGGTGCCTTTGGTTATGGCCTGTGGTACATCAAGCACCACGGCGAGCCTCAGGTACAGCCAAGCAGCCCTAAGCCTGCAAAACAAGCTGAGCAACCCAAAGTAGAAAAAGATCTCCCTCGCCCACCTGACTTTATAAAGGATATCAAAGATCATGAAGTGATCGTCGAGGTGAAAAAGCTGGAGAGCAAAGGCCCATACCAGATGCAATGCGGCTCTTTCAGAACCTATAAACAGGCTGAACAAATGAAGGCCAAAATGGCGTTTGCTGGCCTGATAGCCGAGATCCGCCGCACCGAAGGATCAAATGGGGTCTGGTATCGGGTGCGTCTGGGTCCCTATGAAACCAAACGAGGCGCTGAGAGCGACAAAAATAAGCTGGAACGGATTAACATCGTCAGCTGTGGGATTTGGAAGTGGACTTGATCTTCGCAAAATCGTCCCTATCTCTACCCTAATTGAATTTACAGGTGAGGCTTAAGCCTCCTGATTAAGGAATACTATGACAACTATCGTGAGTGTTCGCCGAGGCGACAAAGTCGTAATTGGCGGAGATGGCCAGGTCTCTCTTGGCAATACGGTAATGAAAGGCAACGCTAAAAAAGTGCGTCGCCTGTACAACGGTAAAGTACTAGCAGGCTTTGCCGGTGGCACTGCCGACGCGTTCACCCTGTTTGAACGCTTTGAAACCAAACTGGAAATGCACCAGGGTCACCTGACCCGCGCGGCCGTTGAAATGGCAAAAGACTGGCGTACCGACAGAGCGCTACGCAAATTAGAGGCACTGCTGGCTGTTGCCGATGAAACTGCGTCATTGATCATCACAGGCAATGGCGACGTAGTACAACCTGAGCACGACCTGATAGCCATAGGCAGTGGCGGTAACTTTGCCCAGGCCGCAGCCACTGCGCTGATTGAAAACACCGACCTGAGTGCCCGTGAAATTGTGGAAAAGAGCCTTAAAATCGCAGGCGACATCTGCGTCTTTACCAACAATTTCCAAACCATCGAAGAATTGTAATAGGAATTGCCATGACAGCAATGACCCCCAGAGAAATCGTCCATGAGCTTGACCAACATATTATAGGTCAGGACAAAGCTAAAAAAGCCGTCGCCATCGCACTGAGAAACCGCTGGCGTCGTATGCAGCTCCCTGAAGAGTTGCGCAGCGAAGTTACACCAAAAAACATCCTGATGATTGGTCCAACTGGCGTAGGTAAAACCGAGATCGCCCGTCGTCTGGCTAAACTGGCGAACGCGCCATTTATCAAAGTTGAAGCCACCAAGTTCACCGAGGTAGGCTATGTCGGTAAAGAGGTCGAAACCATTATCCGTGATTTGGTGGAAGTCTCTTTCAAAATGACGCGCGAGCAGCAAACCAAAAAGCACAAACACCGCGCTGAAGAAGCTGCGGAAGAGCGCATTTTGGATGCTCTGCTACCACCAGCGAAAGACGCCTGGGGGGAAACTCAGCAAAGCGATAACAGCTCTACGCGTCAGGTGTTCCGTAAAAAGCTACGTGAAGGCCAATTGGATGACAAAGAGATCGACATCGACATCGCTGAAACAGCGCCTCAGGTCGAGATCATGGCGCCGCCGGGCATGGAAGAGATGACCAATCAGTTACAAGGCATGTTCCAGAATCTATCGGGCGACAAAAAGAAAAGCCGTAAACTGAAGATCAAAGAAGCCTTCAAGCTGTTGATTGAAGAAGAAGCCGCCAAGCTGGTCAATCCGGAGGAGCTCAAAGAGCAGGCGATTTTTGCCGTTGAGCAAAATGGTATCGTGTTCATCGATGAGATTGATAAGATCTGTAAGCGTGGCGAAGCCTCTGGCCCGGATGTCAGCCGCGAAGGCGTGCAGCGCGACCTGCTTCCGCTTATCGAAGGCTCAACAGTCAGCACGAAACATGGCATGGTTAAAACGGACCATATTTTATTTATTGCCTCAGGTGCATTCCAGATGGCCAAGCCTTCTGATCTCATTCCTGAGCTGCAAGGTCGTTTGCCGATCCGTGTTGAATTGGAAGCCCTCACTGCAAAAGACTTTAAACGTATTCTGACAGAGCCACATGCATCGCTCACAGAGCAGCAACAGGCCCTGATGAACACAGAAAGTGTCAGTATCGAATTCAATGATGATGCGATTGAACGCATTGCTCAGGCTGCCTGGCAAGTTAATGAAAAGACAGAAAACATTGGTGCGCGTCGTCTGCATACTGTAATGGAAAAGCTGATGGAAGAAATTTCATTCGACGCTTCCGACAAAGCTGGCGAGTCACTGACGATAGATGCCGCGTATGTCGACAAACATTTAGATATGCTGGTCCAGGACGAAGACCTGAGCCGCTTTATTCTTTAACGGATACCTGCCCGATCAATGATCGGGCTTTTTTATGCCTATGTATCAAGTGACCAAACTACATTACCACACCCAGCAAAACCTGCTCGATGTGTACTTTGATGATGGCCTGACTCACTCGCTCAGCGCTGAGTTTTTACGTGTCCATTCGCCTTCAGCCGAGGTGCAGGGGCATGGCCCCGGTCAGCAACAACTGGTACTCAATAAGCAGGATGTGGCCATTGGTCAAATCGAGCCTGTTGGCCATTACGCAGTCAGACTGGTATTTGATGACGGCCACAACTCCGGGTTGTTCAGCTGGCAATATCTGAGAAAGCTGTGCGAACAACACGAGACACTGTGGCAAGACTATCAGCAGCGAGTGTCGGCACGGCACGATGTGCCGATCAAGTTTATGCCATGAGGGCATTCCAGACACAAAAAAGGCGACCGAGGTCGCCTTTTCTTTTTCAAACCCTGGCGGGTTATACCTGATATTTTTCTACCGATTCATACAAGTTACGGGCTTGCTCTGAGAGTTCTTCACTGCTCTGTGCATTACTGCAGGCATGCTCAGAGGCCACCTGCGCAATGTCGCGGATCTTAACCACGTTTTTGTTCACTTCAGATGCCACCTGTTTTTGCTCATCAATAGCAGTAGCAATATGAGTGCTCATTTCCATAATGGTTTGTACATCTTCGGTGATCATACCCAGTAAATCACCTGCGCGCTCCGCCTGAGCCACACTTTCATTCCCCTGCTCACGGCACTGCTCCATAATATTGACCACTTCGCGGGTACGCTGTTGTAAAGTAGAAATAATACTTTCGATTTCCTGAGTCGAATCCTGAGTACGCTGAGCCAGCGAGCGGACTTCGTCTGCCACCACCGCAAAGCCCCGACCTTGCTCACCGGCACGGGCGGCTTCAATGGCCGCATTCAGCGCCAGCAGGTTGGTTTGCTCGGCAATACCCCGGATCACATCAAGGACAGAGCCAATGGTTTCACCATCTCGCTCTAACTGACCCACAACATCCGATGCCCCACCCAAAGACTCAGACAACTGCATGATGTGCTCTATGGTTGAGGTCACCTCAGTGCGACCCAGCTGGGCATTCTTATTAGTAGACTCGGCTTTTTCCGCAGCCGCTTCGGTATTGTGTGAGATATCCTGGATAGTCGCCTGCATTTCGGTTGCTGCCGTTGCGACCATATCGGCTTCATGAAGCTGCTCAGTCATGCCGGCACTGGTCTGTGCCGTGGTATCCGACAAATGATGGGTTGCATCATTAATGATCGCCAGCGCACTGTTCACATCACCAATCAGCTCTTTAAAGTCGCCAATCAGACTATTGAAGTCTTTGGTCATCAAGGTAATTTCGTCATTACCCGTCTGTTCAATTGGAATACGCAAATTGTTTTCGCGGCGGATCCGCTCTATGGTCTGATAAACCCGTTCAACCGGACCAATAATCGACCGACTAGTCGATAAAACCAAAATCATCACCAACACGGATGCCACCACAAAAATGACCAATGCGGCCATTTGCGCTGTTCGGGCATTGTCGGCAACCTCTTGTTTGGCCTGATTGACAATCTGGCTCACCACCGCATCACTTTGCTCCACGCTTTGCTTCATGCTGCCGAGAGCGCCACTGTTAAGGTCCAGACCCAACTTGGTCTGTGCATCCACTAGATTTCTAAAGCGAGTCTGATATTGCTTGATCAGGGTCTGGATCTGACGCTCATATTGGGCGTCAAAACCCGCCGACTTAACCTGCCCCTCAAATTTGCTGATTTGATCGTCAAACTTCTTGAGGTATTTTAAATCCAGTCGCAGCATAAAGTCTTTTTCAGCCCGGCGGAGCATCAACATGCTTACCAACAGATCGTCGCGTGCTTGCTGCTTTAGCATAGTTTCGACTTCATGTACGGCACTACGCAGCGCGCCATACAGCCCATCTTTAGGATGCAGGCCGATGGTTTTTTGCAAGTCAACGACGTTGTTAAAGTCGTCCACATAAGTTTGTGCCAGACGCTCGAACTCACGTAAATTGCTATCGTCTATACCGAAATCAGCAAAAATCTCGTCCAGTAGAGCAGCTTTACGCTGCAGCTCGCTGTAATCCTTGGCATATAAATCCAGTGCCTCAGTATCTTTATAGAACAAAAAGTTCTTCTCGTGTTTGCGCATAGAGAGCTCGTGAATATCCAGCTCCTCCGCGTACTGAATGGTTTCATTCAGCTTGCGCATGGTACTGGCTTCGATCATGATCACTGCCAGCATAACGACTAAAGCCACACCCACAACCAGCGCATTCAACTGCAAGCGCCGCTTAATGGTCAGATTTTCCAGAAATGCCATACGGTTACCCAATTATTACAAGACCTGCAATAAGTATAGATTATTCCGTCAGCATCGCCGCGCACTATTTATCATTTTTGCACGACTTTATTACTATTTGCACATTAATTAAGCAGCCCTTGGTGCTTTATTGAGCACTGCTTGCCAGAGCGTGTCATGTAGCTCACTGACATTGCCCCATTGTCCCTTGGTTAGCCACAGCGCCAACGGTGTTGCATCACTTGGGAAATTGATCTGCTGCCCTGCGGGAGATTCGAGCCACTCATCAAGGGCTTCGGAATTAAGATAATTCATTACCTGGGCCAGCCCCAGTGATTGTAATGTCATCGCATTGCTTTGCTGCTCAAATTGTCCCTGTAGAGGCTTCAACAGCAATTTTTTACCAAACTTCAGTGCTTCACTGGACAGCTCAAACCCGGCATTTGCCACAACGCCGGACGCATTGGCCAGATCACGGATAAAGCCGTCGCGCGAGGGCGAGCGCAGATGGATATGGTTAATAGAGGTGTTGTGTGCATCCGGGTGGTAGCAATAAAATTCCTTATCAGGAAAATCTTTTAGCAGCTCAACAATGTGAGACAAGTCTTCAAATGGCAGATAGACCAGCACTTTATTGGCAACCGACTGATTACCAAAGTCACCAGGCTGATACGGAATAAAAGGGGGTACTATATTTTCTGCAAAGGGTTGCCAGTGCACGCCTAGATGAATATCAGCCGGCGCAAACCAGCGAATGAGTGAGCGCAGTAAAAAATTACCACCGAATAAAGGCACATTGGGTGATAAAAAGGCACTTTGATGACTCATTGCAACCACAGGGACTTTTGCCCGTCGTGCCGCCCAGGCGGTCACCGGCTCAAAGTCGTTAAAGACCATATCGTAGCCGCGCATATCAAATGCCCGAACATCTTTGACGAAGCGACCGAGTCGCAACTGCTGGAGCGTGCCCTGATAATTTAATCGACCATGCTTTGTCGCAAAGCTGATCCCGCGCCGGGTTTGATATTCACCGAACACCGACATATCAAAATAGCGCTCATCTGGTCGACCAGAGAATACATAGTCAACGTCGATCCCCAATCGGGTAAAACACTCTGCCATCACCCGTGCACGAGTGATATGGCCGTTGCCAGTCCCTTGTACGCCATATAAAATCTTCATAATTCCCCTACAACTCCTATTGCCAGCAAAGCACAACCGCTACCTATTATCGCGCCCAGAATGACATCAATTGGATAGTGCACACCAACCACAATTCTCGACAAAGACACTCCGGACGCCCAAATCATCAATGGCAAAGCCAGTGCAGGAAAAGGCTCCATCAGACACGTGGCGTATAACCAGGCACCGGCGCTATGTCCGGAGGGCATGCTAAATTTATCACTTGGTGTAAGCATGGCCTTAACAGCAAGGCAATCACAGGGCCGGATCCGTGCGATACGGTTTTTCAGGTAAAGGTAAAGTGGCCGTTCAATGGCAAATGCGACCACCGCACAGAGCGCAAACTGCTGGCCCACCTCCCCCATAAACAATGCACTCAGGATGCCAAGGATCACATATAGTCCACCGTTTCCGCTTTTTGACAGTGCCAACATCACCATTTTGAACCAGGGCTTACACTCGGGTTTATAAAGGGCGAAATACAGCGCCGTATCGAGTTTAATGATCTGTGTTTTCATAGTTCATGCTTACATTTGTTCACAATTTCAGCATAGAAGAGCTAAATAACACTGCCACGACATTTTTGTGACACAATTATGTATGTTGATTCAAAGCATTGCGCACCTACGTAATGGGAGTATACTGGGCTCTGAATTCAGTTATTTTCGAGGACGCCCGTATGGATTACAGCACTTCCGACTTATGTGACCATTTTGCCGATGCCGTTGATGTATTGGAGCCAATGTTTATCAATTTTGGGGGTCAAAGCGCCTTTAGTGGCCGTATTAAAACGCTTAAGTGCTTTGAGAATAATGAGCTGATTAACCAGACACTACAGCAAGATGGCACTGGCCAGATACTTTTAATTGATGGCGGGGGCTCCACACGTCGCGCACTCATTGATATCGAGCTTGCTGAACTGGCAATCGAGAATAACTGGCAGGGTATTATCGTCTATGGCGCAGTTCGGCACGTTGAAGAACTGGAAGAGTGCGACATCGGAATTCAGGCCATTGCATCCATCCCTGTCGCAGCCGACAGCCATGGCAGTGGTGAACAAGGCATCCCCGTGAACTTCGCTGGCGTATCTTTTTACGACGATGATTTCCTGTATGCCGATGCAACGGGCATTATTATTTCTGCGGAAGAGCTACTGCTGGAAGTCGACGACGAGCAGAGCGAATAGCATAGCCTTTTATTAATTCATTCGGGCAAAGCCTGCCTTTGCCCTGTTTAACCCCATTGATCGACCAATATTATGAGTAACCACTGGCTTCATATCTACAGCGAAGCGGACATCACCGCGTTTAGTCACACCCGAGAAAATGAGCAACGCTTTTGGCAAACCCTGTCATTCCTGCAACCCAAAGAGGACTTAACTCAGGCTCTGCGCGATGCGGCGCAATTTGGCATTAAGTATGTGCTGGTTGCCATCAACGAAGATTTAGGTCCCCGGGCAAACTGTGGCCGGGGTGGCGCACACCTGGGATGGCAGGCATTTTTGCAACGATTCCTGAACTTACCCAGCAATCGTTTTCTGACTCCGGATGATGTCTTACTGCTAGGGGAAGTCAGATGTGACGACTTGCAGCAGCAAGGGGCCGATCTGGACAACCGAGATGCGCAGCAGCTCGCGCAATTACGTACCTTAAATGCTCAACTAGATGAGCGTGTCAGCATTGTGATGAAAGCCATCTTTGATGCCGGACTCACGCCCATAGTGATTGGTGGTGGCCACAACAACTGTTTTGGCCTGTTGCAGGCACTGGCGCAAAGTACACAGCAAGCGTGTCACGCTATTAACTTCGACCCGCATGCTGATTTTCGTGCGCTTGAGGGACGTCACTCTGGTAATGGCTTTAGCTATGCGTATGAGCAGGGTTATCTGGCGGACTATCATGTCGTCGGTATGCATGAACAGAAGAACAACCATACCATTATCAGTGCATTAGATCAGGCTGGATTCAGTTACAGCAGTTATCAGGATATCCTGGTGCGCCGCAAGCTAACCCTGACTGAAGCCTGTAATACCGGATTGCGTCGCTTTGCCGAACGTGCACCACTGGGCGTCGAGGTCGATGTCGATGCCATTTCTGGCATGCCAGTTAGCGCCTACACAAACTGTGGATTTACAGCTAATGACGCCGAGCACTTTGTTCACCTGGCCGCCAGTCAGGACAACGCCCGTTATCTGCATTTATGCGAAGCTGCACCTGAACATCATCCTCAAGGGCTGCAACAAGGGATCAGTGATGCCGGCCAGGTATTGGCCTCTTTGGTATGTAGCTACTTACAGGCGCGCAAGGCAGGCGTTTAATGTGAGTCTGGCTGAGGCGAAACAGAGGCATCTTCCGGATGCTCCCAACGCCACTGCTTCAGCCAGCTGATCATGCCAACACTACTCAAAGGTCTGGCAAAATAGTAGCCCTGCGCTGCAAAGGTATTCAGGCTTTTCACAAACTGGAGTTGCTCTGGTGACTCAACGCCTTCACAGATCACTTTACATGCCTGGATCTGCTGCATTTCAACTATGCCACGCACCACACTTTTGAACGATCCCTGATTACCATGGTCCAGAGTGAGTGAACGGCCCAGCTTAACGTAGTCAACGGTCAGCTGAGGTAGCTTCGACAAAGTAACCGGCGTTTCCCCGAAACTATCGATACACAGACGTATTCCTATTGAACGTAACCGCGACACCATCGCGATCCCCTGGGGGTCAAGGCTGGTAAATAAACTGGACGGACATTCAATGATGAGATCCCCTGGCTTTAACTGATGCTCGAGCAGAACGTGATCAATAAACTCTATGAATTCTTCATGCAGCATTTCCGGACCAAACAGGTTCAGACTCAGAGGCATTGAAATTCCTTCAACACGCAGCGCTAACGCAATCTCAGCTGCACGCTCAATCACATACTGCGCAACGGGTAATGCCAGACCCGCTATACGGATGTCCTCGATGAACTTGCCCGCTGCCAGAATTCCCTGTTTGGGATGTTGCCAACGCAACAGCAACTCAAGAAATTCAATATCACCGTCTTCATTGCGCACAACAGGTTGAAAATACAGTTCCAGTTCTTTTCTGAAGTCAATATGTGCCAGTTCGGCCAGGCGAGCCTGCTGCTCCAGTCGATTAATTTGCATTTGTTGCTGGTAAGGTGCAATGGGGCTGTCTGGCTGACTATCCAGTGCCAAAAATGCGCAGGTTAACAGGTTTTCGAATTGTCCTTGTTCTTCGTCACAATTCACATAGCTGGCACGTGCCTTCACCTCTATCGTGCAATTACCTACATTGAAGGGTTTCAACGTACTTTCAATAATTTCGTTGATCATCTGCTCATGCAGGTGGTGCTGATTAACCAGACTACAGACAAATACAAAGTGCAACCCGCCCAAATGCGCCAGCCGGGATACATCATTCCCCAGGGGGACGGGCATCACGTCCGGATGCTGTAAATGTTGTTTTATGCGGTTGGCCGACTGAGCCAGTAACAGATCGCCAAACTCCCGGCCAAGGTGAAAATTCACCTGCTGAAATCCTTCAAGGCGGATCATGACTAACATAGCTGCACTGGGGTCTCGCTGCCGGAAGTCATAAAATGCACTGCGAAAGCCAGCCCTGTCGGGCAGCTCCAGAATGTCAGCCGTTTTACTTTCCTCGTTACCTGCCTGTTGCACCTGCACCTGAGGCATTCTTGCTAACATCAGTTCGGCCAGAAACATCGGTAATAAAGCGGCGACCAGTAAACCCGGTGTTAGCTGCCAATAAAGTACGCCAGCCAATGCCAATGCGGCGCCACAGGCACTGAGACAGGTGACCACCTGAAATCTCAGCTGTTCTGATCGCAGCGCCAGCCAGACATGTAACACCAGCAGCGGTGCCAGCAGGTAAGAAAAATAGTGTGTCGTATTGGCGAGGTATGCCAACACCACTGCGGTTGTGGTGGCATACAATAACCGGTGCAATGGCTGCTGACTGACGATAATGGCTGCAACACTGGCACTGAGTAAGGTCCCGGCTACAAACGCCACCAGCAAAGGTGACTGTGGGCCTGAGACTTGCCAGAAGGTAGCTGCCGACACCACCGGAGCGAACAGGACCAGAAGCAAGGTCATACTTATATTACCATGTTTTAGCAGCGCACTTTTTGTCATCGACAGACCATTGCGAAATTCATACTATTGCACAAGTTTACCCGAAATCCAGGTATTTAACAGATCATTTACGCCAAACTGATAGCTCAGTTCAGCCGGGTGGCCGACCTGCCACAGCACCATATCAGCGCGCATACCCACTTTCAGACTCCCACGATCTGACAGCCCCAACGCCTTCGCTCCATGGCGAGTGACACCGAGCAGAGCTTCTTCAGGCGTCATACGGAACAAGGTACATGCCATGTTCAACATAAGACGCAAAGAACATAATGGCGCGGTGCCCGGGTTAAAATCACTGGCAAGCGCAATCGGGACATTATGCTGACGCATCAGCTCAATCGGTGGTAACTGTGTTTCACGCAGGAAATAAAAAGCCCCCGGCAATACCACACCCACAGTCCCCGCTTTGGCCATCGCCTTAACGCCCGCTTCATCAAGGTACTCAATATGATCCGCAGACAGGCCGTTAAATTCCGCTACCAGCTCAGTGCCATGCTGATTGGACAGCTGCTCGGCATGACATTTCACTTTGATGCCCAGCTCAGTGGCTTTGGCAAACACGCGACGTGTTTGTTCATTACTGAAACCGACATTTTCACAAAATGCGTCGACCGCATCAGCCAGCGAACGCTCAGCGACCTGCGGCAGCATTTGCTCGCAAACCAGTTCAATGTAGCCATCGGCGTCATCCCGATATTCCGGTGGTAATGCATGCGCCCCCAGAAAAGTGCTTTGTACACTGACAGGATGGTGTTCATCCAGCATGCGGTTGACTTCAAGCAGCTTGATTTCGCTTTCGCAATCCAAGCCATACCCGGATTTACTCTCAACTGTGGTCACCCCTTCTCTGAGCAGTGCATTAAGTCGCTCTTTACCAACCACAAACAACTGTTCATGATCCGCCGCACGGGTGGCTTTCATGGTGGTCGCAATGCCGCCCCCCTGCTGCGCGATTTCTTGATATGACACTCCATTGAGGCGTTGTTCAAATTCTTGAGCCCGTGAGCCGGCAAATAAAATATGGGTGTGGCAGTCTATCAGGCCCGGTGTCATCCACGCGCCCTTTGCCGAAATGGTGGGTGTTGATACCGTATCAAATTCTGGTAACTGAGCCTGCTCGCCAAGCCAGCAGATCACACCATCTTTGACCATGATGGCGCCATTTTCAATCGCCCCATAAGGGCGCTCAATATCCGGGTCCATCGTTGCCAGATTGACATCCAGGACCACTAAATCTACTTCCATCACCACTCAAATCCTCATCACTAAATTGCTGATTTGAGTGTAGCAAGAATACTTGTATATACAATAGAGGTGTGCCATGTTTATTAGCTGACTATGTTTACTCTCTCTAACGCAGAGTAGACTTTCCTTTACTAACCATGGCACGAGACTGTGACAACGCAACCTAAATTCGCTCAGATAAAACAACATATTATTGCCCAGATCCGCAGTGGTAGCTGGCAAGAGGATCAGCAAGTTCCCTCAGAAAATGCGCTGTCGGCACAATTCAGAGTCAGCCGTATGACCGCCAGGCGCGCGCTCAGTGAACTGACCGATGCAGGCATACTCACCCGCAGCCAGGGTTTGGGCACCTTTGTTGCTAAGTTTAAGTCACAATCTTCCCTACTGGAGATCCGTAACATCGCCGATGAGGTAAAAGAGCGTGGAGGCAATTACACCTGTGTTGTGCTGTCATTGGAGTCCATCGCAGCCATTGCCCCCATCGCCATTGCACTGGGTGTCGACATGGACAGTCAGGTCTACCGTAGCGTGCTGGTACACCATGATAATGAACAGCCCTTGCAGGTTGAGGAGCGCTTCGTCAACCCTCAGCTGGCGCCGGATTATCTGCAACAAGATTTCACTCAGATCACGCCACACGAATATCTGATACAGATTGCACCGCTTACGGAAGCTCGCCACACCGTTGAAGCGATCATGCCCGGGCCCGACATTTGTCAGTGGTTAAATATGTTTCATGAAGAGCCCTGCCTGCAGCTGATCCGCAGAACCTGGTCGCAAGGAGGTATTGTCAGCTTTGCCCGGCTCATCTCACCGGGCAGTAAGTACCGTCTGGGTGGTCATCTGACATTTAAAAAGTAAACAGGGTCAGATGGCATGCTGATAGGTGAACCCCAGTTCGCCAATCATGGCGCCGTCAATGATCCGCTCTTTACTGCCATCATTGGCAAAACTCGGTGGGGTTGTGCCTGAACGCTCGCAGTGCGCCTGATAGTAGGTTTGCTTAACAGGGTGCTCGGGCGCGCACACATTGTACACTGACTGAGCCTTGGGCCAGTTTGTGAGTACCGTCATGATGGCTGAAACCACATCATCCCGGTGGACCATATTGACACGCTCCTGACTGGCACTGCGCAGCGCTTTCCCGGCAATAAACTGTCCGGGCTCTCGCCCAGGTCCGACTAACCCCGCTAATCTCAGAACTTTTCCACCACGCTCCAACACCAGCTGTTCAGCCTGTTGTAAAACACGCTGGCGCTGAGAGTCCATCGCTGCCAGTGCCCCACGCTCGGTATACACACCATCTGCTTCAGCATACACGCCGGTACTGGAGCACAGCAAAAACCCCTGCATGTCGAGTTCACTCGCCAAAGCCAGTGTCGCCTCCAGCGTAAGCAAGTAATTACTGTCCTCGCGACGAGTCCCCGGCGGCATGGCGCACAACCAGAACGCCTGTTGCAAAGATACATCGTGTATCAGGGCGTCACCATCATGTACCAGCTGCCTCGATAACGCATCATCATGTGGCTGTCGGCGGGTTGCCTGCACTTGCCAGCCAGCACGAGCAGCAGCCTCTGCCGTCGGCATACCCAGCCAGCCAGCGCCAGCGACAACGAGTCTATTGAACATGTTTTTTTCCTGTGGTTTTAAGCATTGCCCGCATGATGCACCAGCCAATAGCACTGTGGCAACATCATGGTTTGGTATAGCAAGTAAGAAAAATGGCTGATTTATTGCTAAAAGTTAAAGTATCTGTCCCCATTGCCGATTATTGATGTAAAGATTATTCGCCAAGTGTTATCAATCAATCGCCGTAAATTGTAGCCTTCTGGGGTGAGATATGGTTTGATTAAAGCTTGCCTGATCCCTAGAAAAAGAAAAAACGCATGTTAGTAAATTTATCTCTTCGAAAAAAAATCCTGCTGTTAATTGGCGGTACCATCTCCATTTTGCTGGTTGTTGCGTCTGGGTATTTTGTTAACCACATTGCACACCTCTCCAGAGAAGGCATTGAGCGTGAAGCCCAAAGCCATTTGTATGCTGAAAAACTATCCATGGAGTCTTTCTTTACCCGATATGGTGCAATTGTAGAAACTTTCGTGACCAATCCGCACAATGTGAACTGGTTTAATGAATATACTGAACGAGAAAAACCACTCAGCGCAGATCTGGGCTATCAGGAAGTAAATCAAGATTTTATTCGTATCTCTGCCAGTGATGAGAATATCCTCTCGGCCTTTATGGCATCAGCAAAAACAGGCGAATATTTCAAAGAAAACGAACGTACGTCAAATTATGCTGACGGCCGTCCTTATTACTCATATAAACGTCCCTGGTGGCAGGACGCGTTAAGCCACGGAGGGTTATACGTTGGTGCGGTATCAGTTGATATTAATACCGGTGCAGTCTCAGCGGTGGTGCAGCAGCCGGTCTATAATGCACAACGCGAGCTCGTTGCCGTGGGTGGCGTAGATCTGCAGATTAATAAAATCAGTGAGCTGGTCGAGCAGATCCAGTTCGATGGCCAGGGCTATGGCTTTTTACTGGACCATAACTATAAAGTGGTCCACCTGTCCAAACGGACAGGTCATCAGCTGTCTATCACCGATGAGGGCCCAAATGGCAAAGAAGGTCTGGAAGCACTGGAGCGTCAGTTTGCCGATACACAAGGTTTTGCTGAGCTGAATCGAGCGATGCGCTCAGAAGGTGCTGGAGCTGCTAAGGTCACCCTAAAAGGTGTGGACTACTATGTGGTCTTCAACAATGTGAAGCTGGATAAACCTATCCTCGACTGGCATCTGGGCATCCTTATTCCTGTAAGTCTGATTGAAGAGCCTGTTAACGATGCCGTAATGAGTACCGTCACGGCCGTGATCATCATTCTCGCCATCATCGTTGCGATGATATTATGGGCGACGCAAATGATTGCAGCGCCGATCACAACGCTGACCAATACCATGCGTGATATCGCCTCTGGTGAAGGTGACCTGACCCGCCGTATCGACATCAACAGCCAGGATGAAGTCGGCCAGCTGGCACATCATATGAACACCTTTATCGACAAGCTGCGCAGCATGATGCTGGACACGGCTGCACAGGCACAACAACTCAGCGGTGCCGCTGCGCAATTGCAAGACGTCTCTACCAACACCAACAACGAGATCCAGCAAGAGAAAGAGCAAGTTGACAGTGTCAGCGCCGCAGTGACAGAAATGGCTGCCACGGTGACGGAGATTTCCCGCAATGCCCATGAAACCAATCGTGCAGCGGATCTGGTACAGAGCATGACCAATGATGGTGCTTCCCGCTCTGGCCAGGCACAGGAAGTTATGACCGAGCTTGCCAGCCACATCGGAGAAGCAGCCAAAGTTGTAGCCGGCCTGGAACAGGAAACCAGTAACATTGGCGCCGTGATTGACGTTATCAATGGCATTGCAGAGCAGACCAACCTGCTTGCCTTAAACGCCGCCATTGAGGCTGCTCGTGCCGGTGAACAGGGCCGTGGTTTCGCGGTGGTTGCTGACGAAGTTCGCAGTCTGGCAAGTCGTACACAAGAGTCGACCGACGATATCCGCAATATGATCTCTCGCCTGCAACAGATTGCTCAGCAGGCTTCGGTCATGATGCAACAAGGCCAGGAGCGAGCCGAAGGCTCCGTTGGACAAACTCAGGAAGTGCTGGACGCACTGCGTAACATCACTGAATCCGTCAGCACAGTACAAGATCAGAGTCATCAGATTGCAACCTCAACGGAAGAGCAGACCGTCGTGGCTGAAGACATTAATAACAGCCTTAATGCCATTAACGATCTGGTGAACAGTACTGCCAACCATGCCCATTTACTGGCAGATGAGGCCCGAGATTTGAACAGTCTGGCTAAAGCCCTGAACAATACCGTAAATCAGTTCAAACTGTAGTAATACGTCGCTAGCCCGAATGCCGGGCTAGCACTTTTTTGCCCGCTTCTATCACGACTTACCCATTGCCAAAACTTGACTAATGCACAGTTGCAGACGATCACTTATAGGGTGACTCTTTGCAATATCGTGCTTAATTATGTTTAAAAACCTCAAACTAACGCAAATGCTTGCGTATTCATTTGGTGCGCTCATTACGCTGATGGCAGTGATTTCGCTGGTTGCCTATTTGGGTCTGAGCTCGGGCTACAGCAACTTCGTCGATTATCGTACCCTGGCACGTAATGCCAACCTGGAAGGCCGTGTTCAGGCCAATCTGTTGATGGTACGCCTCAATGCCCTAAAGTACCTCAAGGAGCAAAATGCAGCCAATATAGCAGGGTTCAACGAAAGGTTTGCTTTACTGAGTGACTTAATGGACCAGGCGCAAAACAGCATAGATGACCCACAGTATCGTGCTCAGCTCAGCACCAGTGCCGATGAAGTGCAGCAATACCGGGTCGCCTTCGAGCAAATCGTGCAACTTTACGCCCGGCGCGATGATATTGTGACGAATCAGCTGGATGTAAATGGGGCCAAGATGCGGACCTTACTGAGCGATATCGTAGACAATGCCTATCAACGCGATGACAGCACGGCCTTGTATGCTGCCGCCAAGCTGGAAGAAACTCTGATGCTGGGACGATTATTCGTGACTAAGTTTTTAGTCACCAACGCCAGTGACGATTATCAGCGTGCTGTGACTGAATTCAGCAAGTTGGCAACTTTACTCGATGAACAGGCCGATGCCTTTGCCTGGCAGCCAGCACAGGAAATGCTGGCCCGATTTTTACAACATAAACTGGACTATCTGGCGGGTGTCAAAGCGGTGAACCAAACGATTTCACAGCGCAACCAACTGATTGAACAGCGCCTCAACGTACTGGGTCCCAAGGTGGCCAACACCCTCGAGGACATTAAACTGGACATCAAAGCGCGCCAGGACGAACTGGGACCCAGGGCACAGCAAGCCAGTGAGCAAGCCGTGATGTGGGTGTCAATTGTCTCGGTATTTGTTGTCTTTGCAGGCATATTCTTAAGCTGGTATGTCAGTAAGTTACTACGCGACCCCATCGGGGGTGAGCCCAGAGACATAGAAGCCCTGGCCAAAGCCATTGCCAAGGGTGACCTCAGTTATCAATTTTCTACCGGCAATACCACTGGCATCTATCGGGCTATGTCTGAAATGACCACAACCCTGCGCGATATTGTGGGCAAGATAAAATCAGCAACAGCCACACTCAATGATACCTCAGGCACCATGATCACCGTCACCGAGCAAACCAAAAGTGAGACTGACCAGCAGCAGGACCAGTTAACCCAAAGCGCCACCGCCATGCAGCAAATGAGCGCGACCGTACAGGAGATCACCCAAAGCGCCCAGCTTGCCGCCGATGCAGCCACTGAAGCAGATCAACAATCCCAGACTGGGATCCAGGTGGTACAGGCCTCCCGCGAAGCCATGAGTGAGCTGGTTGGCAGTATTCAACAGGTCAGTGAAGCCATTACCCAGCTAGAAAACGAGACGGAATCAGTCGGGTCCATTTTGGACGTGATCCGCAGCATTGCCGATCAAACCAATTTGCTGGCGTTAAACGCCGCCATTGAAGCTGCCCGGGCAGGCGAGCAAGGCCGTGGATTTGCCGTGGTGGCCGATGAAGTGCGCAGCCTGGCCAGCCGCACCCAGCAAAGTACCGAAGAGATCCAGGCAATGATTTCGCGCTTGCAAAGTGAAGCCAAGCGTTCGGTGGAGCATATGCATCGTAATGTCGACCACGCGGAGCATTCAGCAGAGCAAACCGAGCATGCCGGTGCGACCTTACAGGCCATTTGCAGCTCAATCAGTACCATTCGCGACATGAACCTGCAAATTGCCAGTGCATCTGAAGAGCAAAATACGGTGTCTCTGCAAATCTCAGAAAGTGTCACCAACATCAGTGAGAGTGCCGCTGAAACTGCGCAAGGCGCGCTACAGGTTTCTCAGGACGCCAAAGCACTGAGTCAGGTTGCCAGAGAGCTCAATACCCTGGTCGATCAGTTTAGGCTGTAATGCCTATTTCACTTAATACCTGAGCAGTGTGCGGGTATTTCAGCCCCACCCGCACCTCCTTTTGCTTTAGATCAACGCCCCAAAGCGCAACTTTGCTTACACTGAGCCCCTCAATAGCAAAGAGAGTGCGATCGTGATTAAATTACCTCAGTGGGATGATTCCCTTATCAACAAGTACAATATCTCGGGCCCCAGATATACGTCTTATCCAACGGCCCTGTCGCTGGAGTCGGGTTACTCACAGGCCGATCTGGTTGATGCCATCACCCACTCAGACACCCGTGCGCTGTCGTTATACATTCATATTCCGTTTTGCCATCAGCTTTGCTATTACTGTGGGTGTAATAAGATCATCACCCGTCACCAGTCTAAAGCGGATGTCTATCTCGACCATCTGGAGCTGGAAATCGCCGCTCAGGCCCCTTTGTTCAAAGCATATCAGGTTGAGCAATTGCATTTGGGAGGTGGCACACCGACCTTTCTGACCACGGCGCAAATGACGCGCCTTGTCACTATGTTAGAACAGCATTTCACTTTTACGGCGGATGCCCAGCGCGGCATTGAAATTGACCCCAGATCACTGGCCGACGACATGCTGCCAGCGTTGAAAACGCTCGGCTTTAATCGGGTCTCATTCGGGGTGCAGGATTTTAACGATCAGGTACAGGCTGCGGTCAATCGCCCGCAACAGATTGAAGAAGTGCTGGCACTACTGAAACAGGCCCGCGAACTGGGATTTAAGTCCATTAATATGGACATGATCTACGGCCTGCCTCATCAGAACGTCGAGTCCTATCGTGACACCATAGCGCAGCTGATTGAGTTAGGTCCTGATCGGGTGTCGGTATTTAACTATGCCCACCTGCCAGACAGGTTCGCCGCCCAGCGCAAACTCAAAGATGCCGATATGCCGGGCCCAAAAGAAAAGCTGGCTATCTTTAAGCAAACGCTGGAACAGATGACCGCCGCAGGGTATCAGTTTATTGGCATGGACCATTTTGCAAAAACCGATGACGAACTGGCTGTGGCACAGCGGCACAATCACCTGCACCGCAATTTCCAGGGCTATACCACCCATGGTAACTGCGACTTACTCGGTCTGGGCGTGTCGTCTATATCACAGATTGGCAATGCCATTTTACAAAATGAAAAAGACCTGAAACCTTACTATCAGGCTGTGACTGAGCGTCAGAGTGCCATTCATAAGGGCGTGCAACTCACTCGGGACGATGAAATTCGCGCTGCGGCCATCAAACAGCTGATCTGTCACTTTGAACTGGATAAAGTGACCTTTGCCGCGGAATACGACATCGACTTTGATGACTATTTCGCAGATGCCCTGATTGCGCTCCAGCCACTGGCAGACGATGGGTTGGTTGAGCTTAGCGAGCAACGCATAGAAGTCACGGCCAGAGGCAACCTGTTTATTCGTATCATTTGCATGTGCTTTGATGCCTACCTGCAGCAACAGCTCAAAAACACCCGGTTTTCACGAGTGATTTGAGCGTAATAATGGCTGGAGTAGCACAATGCTGCGCAGCCACTTTTTCTCTACAGTCTGAACTTACCTATAGTGCCTGAGAGGGACTTAGCCTCACTATCTAAGTCATTGCAAAACTGATAGGTCTGTTCCATAGCCGTTTTTGTCTGCCTGGCCGTATCTGAGATAACCGTGACATTCTGGCTGATATCTCTGGTTGCTGCTGATTGCTCTTTAGTTGCTGTGGCTATTTGAATATTCATTTCTGATAGCCTGACTATGTGCTCAGAGATCTCTCTCAACGATTTACCACATTCGGATAAGAGCTGAGATGTTTTGTGGGTCCCGTCACTGCCATGCGTGATGGTGTTCACTGTTTCGGTTGCAGTGGCATTCAGGGAGTTGATCATGCCATTGATTTCTTCCGTCGACTCTGCGGTCCGCTTCGCCAGATTACGTACTTCATCTGCTACTACCGCAAAACCACGCCCCTGTTCACCCGCCCGTGCCGCCTCTATAGCCGCATTGAGGGCTAACAGGTTGGTTTGCTCAGAAACCCCTCTGATCACCTCCAGAACTCCTGAGATTGATTCAATTTCTTTTGAGAGTTGATTAACAGAGAGCACAGAATTACGCATTATCGACTCCAGCTCGGCCATATGCCCTATGGTATCTGAAACAATCTTGAGGCTTACCTGGGCATTGCCTTCGGTATCCGACGCCACTTGCGAAGCGTCCTGCGCGTTATTTGATATATCAGAGACCGTCATATTCATCTGCTCAACCGCTGCCGCAACCGAGTCTGTACTGGATGATTGTTGTTCAGAGAGGCCATGGACATGCTTTACATTCTGATATACCTCAGCGGCCGTGCCTTCGACATGCTTTGCCGTCTCAGATACGCTTTTAAACATCTCGTGCAATTGATCCAAAAAGATATCAATCTGTTTTCCAAGAGAGCCCACTTCATTGTTTTGCTCAACTCTCAGGCGCGCAGTGAGATCCCCGCCTTTACCAGACAGTTCTGTTACCGCATCTGAGATCACTTCTATTGGCTTAAATATCCGATTCGCGAGTAGGTTTGCACCAAACAGACCTATCACAGCAATCACAAAGCCAATTACAATGTTTGTCATAATTGCAGTATGGATTGCTGAGAACATTTCCTCCTCAGGGATTTCCACAACCACATACCAGTCTAATGAGTCCAGCTTTATTGCCGAGCGCACGACGGCCCTATCATTGACTTCATCCGTCACCACATTGCCTGCCAGAGCCGCAATGTTAACCTTGCTACCCACGGCGGATCTGTTAGGGTGGATTTGGATCGTGTTGTCGGCGTCCACTAAAAAGACGATACCAGATTCACCAATTTTATATGAGCTTATCAACTCCGTCATGGCGCCCAGAGACTGACCTACTCCCGCCAAACCAACTCTGCGGCCTTTGTCTTCAATGACATAATTGATAAAAGCGGTCGCTTCGGTGGACGACTTGTCTACATCAATCGAAATTTCATATTCAGCACCGGAATTGATAAAAATATCCAGCCACGGCTCTTTATCAGCCTCCACTTTCCTTACAATACCCGCGGGTGTGTAGTAATTCCTGCTAACAGCAGAAACAATAAACGCAGTATTGCTATTGTTCACACGCTTTACTGAGCCCAGCTCCCGAACGATCATGCCAAGATCGGCTGGGGCTTCCCCATTCGCCATCCAGGCTTTGATAAACTCGCTCTTTGCCAGCGCTCTTGATGGCGCAATGGACGAATAGATATCAAGCTCAACCGCATATTTTATTTGTTTGAGTACGGTGGGTATTTCGGACTGCTCAACCTTCTCAGTTAAAAAGGTGCTGATCGTGGTCGCGAAAACAAGGGTAACGATAAGCAGAGGCAATATCGTTGCTGTAATCAGGGAAAGTACCAAGAGTTGCTTGAGCTTCATAAATTACCTTGCTGAAATCAAAAGATTTTCTATAAAAACAATATAGTAGAGTATTGCTCTGATTGACAAAGTTTGCGGAACATATTGCAACAAGTACGCTCAAAAGCTCAGATTAGAGGTTTTAACCTACTGGTTTTAATAACATTACTCGGTCTTGATTGGCCACTGATAACAGACCAAAACGTCTACCAAAGTCCAAGGTGTTTTCTTAGGGGGGTTGGTGGTGAGGCACATTCATGAAGCATCGCTTTATTCAGGCGACCCTTTACATGTTCTGAGCGCCCCAAACGCAAAAGCCCCGACCAAAGGCTGGGGCTTTTTAAAAGTCTCATTCAGTTAAAGATGAACATTAAGTGAGCACTGGATTTTGTGCAGTCACCTTGCTCCACAGACAATCCTCTTATTTTCTAGTGGCTGCTCACAAAACGGCTATATAGCCAATGAATCCCTACCGCAAAAGTTGCAGCAGCCACACAATACAGAGGCAAAACGACGAGCAATAAAGCAGACGTTGAACTCCCGGTAGCAATCTGGCCTATATCGAAATAAAACCCTAATGTTGTCAATAACATCAAAAAATGAACAATCCCATTCACCATTTGCTGGCGAAAACTGATACGAGACTCCTGATAATGATTGATCAGGTTAATAACAAGAAGAAATAATGGCACTGATATTATCCACAGCGACATTAGCACGGAAGATGAACCAATCAGAATCAGGTACAGTCCAATCAACATGAAACTTACCAGTTCAGTACTGTATTTTGTTAGCATAGAAGCCCCAAATTCCTTATCAACAATTCAGTTCAATGTTTACTTAGATTGTTCTGAAGCTCAGCAGGCGGTGAATGGTGAGAATGATACTTACTCCTTTAGTGCTTAAGTTATGAATCAGTAACTAAAGTGGGTACTCCAGAGTATAGCAATAAAAACAAAAGCCAACCAAGTGTCAATAGGTGAAACTAGCTTCCTACCAAAGTCCAAGATGTTTTCTTGGGGATTTTGGCGGTGACGCACATCATGGGGCATCGCTTTATTCAGACGACGCTTTCCATATTCTAAGCGCCTTAAACGCAAAAGCCCCAGCCAAAAGGCCGGGGCTTTTCAAAAGTTTAATTTAGTTAGAAATTAAAATTAAGCTTTCTTAGGACGAACCAGAACGTCTACCAAAGTCCAGGATGTTTTCTTAGGGGGTTTTGGTGGTGACGCACATTCATGGATAGTCATTCTATTCAGACGACCCCAAAAATAGCCTGACCGCCCCAAACGCAAAAGCCCCGACCAAAAGGCCGGGGCTTTTCAAAAGTTTAATTTAGTTAAAAACTAAAATTAAGCTTTCTTAGGACGAACCAGAACGTCTACCAAAGTCCAGGATGTTTTCT